>NZ_JBFAPO010000017.1:81505-203426 GCF_040676755.1 Dactylosporangium sp. NPDC049525
CGCGCACCGTGACCGCGCACCGTGACCGCGCACCGTGACCGCGCACCGTGACCGCGCACCGTGACCGCGCACCGTGACCGCGCACCGTGACCGCGCGCCGCGACCGTGGCCGTGAGCGGTGCCCATGCGCGGTGGCCGTGCGCCGCGGCCGTGCGCGGTGGCCCGGGGTGATGGCGGCCGTTAGAGTCGGCGGGCAATGCTGGAGATCACTCGTAAGCTGATCGCCCGCCACGCCCGCGGGGTGGGCGGCGAGCATGACGTCTGGGTCCGCGCCGCGGTCCGGGCGATCCGGCGCAGCGGCGACGCCGACGACGCGAGCGCGCTGCTGCCCGTGTTCCTGCGCGACCCGGCCGCCGGCAACGCGCTGTTGCCCGTCCTCGCCTGCCACGGCGACCCGTCCACCGCGGAAGCGCTGCTCAGCGTGCACGAACGCAACCCTGAAGTGCTGCACGCCGTCGGCTACCTCGGGCACGAGGCCGCGGCGCTCATCCTCTGGGACCAGGTGCTCCGCGGCGACTGGGACGCGCAGTGCGCCGCGGTCCTCGGCCTCGTCCACCTCAGGTGCGACGGCATCGACGTCGGGGCGGAACTGCGCCGGCACGAGGGTCACGGGCTGTTTCCCGAGCTGTTGCCCGCCCTGGCGGTGAAGACCGGCGACCCGACCTGGGCGGAGCGGCTCCTCGACTGGGGCACGAACCATGCGTCGACGGACTGCAACGGTGGACTGCTGCTCGGCCTGGCGCTGCTCGGCGACGCCGGCCGGGAGGCGTTCGACCTGGCGCTGTGGAGCCCGACGTGGGAGACGTGGTCGGGCTCGACCGGGACGGTCCGCTGGGCGCTGCGCGGCGCCCTCGCCGCCGGGTTGAGCGTCACCGACCTGCGCGGACGCTTCGACGCCCACGTCGCCGCCGCGACCGACCCGCACGACCGGACCAACGCGGTGCTCGTGCTCACCGGCGTCCTGGACTGCTGGCTGGACGACCAGTGGACCGGGCTGCGCGCCGCCGCGCCGCCGCCAGAGACGAAGGAACGCGCCTACCGCCTGCTGTTCGAGGGTGACGACGCACTGGACGAGGTCGCCGAGCGGCTGGTCCGCGACGCCCGGGACGACGGGCACACCGAGGTCGAACCGGGACTGCCCATCGGCCACGTCCTGCGCCAGGTGTACGCCCTGCGCCGCCGCCTCGACGACGCGGTCCGGCACGAGGCCGAGCTCACCGCTTGAGGGTGCTCCTCGTCACCAGCCGCAGCACCCGGGCCGCGACCGACATCCTCCTCGGGTAGGACACGACCGGCCGGCGGCTGCGGATCGCGTGCATGAGCACGTCCACCGCGCGGTCGACCCCGACCATCATGGGTTTCGCCGCGCCCTTGGCCATCTTCGTGTCGACGAAGCCGAACCGGACCGCGGTGACCGCGACCCCGTGGGGGCGCAGCGCGGCGGACAGCCCGAGCAGCAGCGAGGTGAGCCCGGCCTTCGAGGCGGCATACCCGGGCGCGTCGGCGGAGATGAGCACGTCGGCGAGGCTGGACAGGCCGATGACGTGCCCGCCGCCGGCCGCGAGCATCCCCGGCACGACGGCCTCGACGGTCCGGGCCGCGCCGATCAGGTTGACCTCGAGGGCTCTGGTCTGCGCCGCGAGGTCCGCCGGGTCGAACAGCTCACCGACGCCGGCCGCGTAGACGCACAGGTCGACCGGGCCGATCTCCGCGAGGACCCCGGGGAACGCGTCGGCGGTCACGTCCACGACGTGCTGCACGATCCCCTCCCGCGGGCTGCGGGACACGCCGACGACGCTCCAGCCCTCGGCGAGCAGCCGGTGGGTGAGGGCCAGGCCGATGCCGTCGCTGTTGCCGACCACCAGGGCGCGTTTCACCCGACGAGCGTAGCGGCGGGTCCGCCGCGGGCAACGCCGCGACGGGTACGGTTCGGGTCGTGACGAGTCACCGGTTGCTGTGGGAGCAGCACACCTGCCTGCCGCTGTCGACCCGGGCGCGGGTCGGTGAGCTGCGCCGCTACCGGCGGGCCGGCGGCACGTTCGCGTCGGTCAACGTCGGGTATGCGCCGCACAGCGCCGACGAGGTCCGCAAGCTGCTTGCGGCGTTCCGCGCCGGGGTGGCACTTGAGGAGGACCTGGTGCTCGGCGACACGGTCGCCGCCGTCGACGAGGTGCACCGGGACGGCGGGATCGCGGTCGCCTTCGACCTCGAGGACTCCGGGCCGCTCGAAGGGGACCTGGGGCTCGTCCAGGAGTTCTTCGACCTCGGCGTGCGCACGATGCTGCCGACCTACAACCTGCGCAACGCCGCGGGGTCGGGCTGCCTCGACCAGGTCGACGAGGGGCTGACCGCGTACGGGCGGGCCCTGGTGCGGGAGATGAACGCCGTCGGCATGGTCGTGGACGGTTCGCACTGCAGCGTCCGGACCGGTCTCGACCTGGCGGAGGCGACCCGGCGCCCGATGGTCTACAGCCACTCCTCGATGCGCGGCCTGTGGGACCACCCGCGCAACGTGACCGACGAGCAGGCCAGGACGTGCGCCGAGACCGGCGGGGTCGTCGGCGTCACCGGCGTCGGGATCTTCCTCGGGCCGAACGACGCCTCCGTCGACGCGCTGGTCCGGCACATCGACTACGCGGTCGACCTGGTCGGACCCGAGCACGTCGGCGTTGCAAGCGACTTCCCGTTCGACCACGAGGACTTCAACCTGGAGCTGACGAGCAACCCGGAGCTGTTCCCGGCCAGCTACACCCGTTGGGGCCCGATCGAGTTCATGCCGCCGGAGGGGCTGCTGCGGGTCGAGGCGGCGCTCGAAGGCAGGGGCTACCCACCGGACGCCGTCACCGCGATCCTGGGCGGCAACTTCCGCCGCGTCGCCGCGGAGGTCTGGGGTCCGGCACCACCGCGCCGGCCCGGACCCGGCGCCACGCCCGGCGACGCGACCGGCGCGTCCACTGCCTGACCGGTCACCACGGGCTCCGGCGCACCCCGCCGGTTTCGTCGGCTGGCACGGACACGTTCACCTGCGCGTCGACTCGGTTCGATAGATCTCGGTACATGACGAATTCTCCGTTCGTAAGCCGGCGCCTGGTCCTCGGCGCGACCGCCGCGGCCGCCACCGGTGTCGCGGCGCCCAGCATCCTGACCGCGGCGCCCGCCGCGGCATTCCACCCGTCGGGTCGCCCGGTGCTCACCCACGGCGTGCAGAGCGGCGAGGTCACCGGCGACTCGGCCTACGTGTGGACCCGCGCCGACCGGGCCGGCCGCATGTTCGTCGAGCTCAGCGACCGCCCGGACTTCAAGCACGCCCGGACGCTGCGGGGGCCGGTCGTCGACGCCGCCGGCGACTTCACCGGCAAGCTCAAGGTGCCCGGTCCCCACGCCGGCGGGCGCACCTACTACCGGGTGCGGGTCGAGGCCGAGCGTTCCAGCGAGCCGCTCACCGGCTCGTTCGGCCTCCCCGACCGCCACCGCGGGATCCGGTTCGTCTGGACCGGCGACATCAACGGGCAGGGCTGGGGGATCAACCCGGACTTCGGCGGGATGCGCATTTTCCGGGCCATGCGCGCCGTCAAGCCGGACTTCTACCTGTGCAGCGGCGACACCGTCTACTCCGACGGCCCGCTCGCCGAGACCGTCACCCTGCCCGACGGGCGGGTCTGGCGCAACGTGGTCACCCCGGCGAAGGCCAAGGTTGCGGAGACGCTCGAGGAGTACCGGGGACAGTTCGCGTACAACCTGCTCGACACGCACTTCAAGGCGTTCCTGGCCGAGGTGCCGCAGCTCAACCAGTGGGACGACCACGAGGTGCTCAACAACTGGTACCCGGGTGAGGTCCTGGACGACGCGCGGTACACCGAGCGCCGCGTCGACGTGCTCGCCGCCCGCGCCAAGCAGGCGTTCTTCGAGTGGGCGCCGCTCGCCCCCGGCCCGGTGTACCGCAAATACTCCTACGGTCCGCTGCTGGACGTGTTCAAGCTCGACATGCGCACGTACAAGGACCCCAACGACGCCAACACGTACGCCGACCCGCACCGTGGCCTGCTCGGCGCCGAGCAGCGCGCCTGGCTGATCCGTTCGCTGCGCGCGTCGACCGCGACCTGGAAGATCATCGCGGCGGACCTGCCGCTCGGCCTGGTCGTGCCCGACGGGGCGACCGCGCAGGAGGGCGTGGCGCAGGGCGACGGCGGTGCCCCGCTCGGCCGCGAGCTGGAGTTCGCCGAGGTGCTGCGGGCCGCGCACCGCGGTGGGGTGCGGGGCATCGTGTTCCTCACCGCCGACGTCCACTACACGGCCGCGCACCACTACGACCCGGCCCGCGCCGCGGTGCAGGACTTCACGCCGTTCTGGGAGTTCGTCTCCGGGCCGGCGAACGCGGGCGCGTTCGGCCCGAACGCCCTCGACGGCACCTTCGGCCCGCAGGCGGCGTTCGTGCACGCGCCGCCGGTCGCCAACACGTCGCCGATGGGCGGGTTCCAGCACTTCGGCGAGGTAGAGATCGACCCGTGGAGCCGTGACCTCACAGTCCGGCTGCGCGACCTGGACGGCGCGGTCCTGTGGACCACCACCCTGGACAGCGGCCGCCACTGACCCCGTGCTCAACCCGCCCGGCAGGCCAGCCGGGCGGGACGGTCAGCGGTCCAGTGCCGTGTACGCGCCGTCGTGGTACACCAGCGGTGTCGCCGTGCTGTCGGAGTGGTGCGCGGCGTGCACCGGCGAGGCGACGACGATGACGTGGTCGCCGGCCTCGACGTGGTTGACGACCTCGCAGATGAGCACCGCGAGGACGTCGTCGAGGATGGGCACCCCGTCGGGGCCGGGGGTCCAGGTGCCGCCGGCGTCCGCGTGCTCGGCGAAACGGTCCGTGCCCCGGGCGGCGAACGTGCGGGCGACCGACTCCTGGCCGGCGGTGAGCACGTGAACGGCGACCAGACCGGCGCCGCGGACCGTCGGCCACGCGGAGGCCGCCCTGGCCACGCAGAAGGAGACCAGCGGCGGGTCCAGCGAGACGGATGTGAAGGATGTGGCGGTGAACCCCGTCTGCGGCTCGCCCGGCGCCGTGACAACGACCACGGCGGCGGCATGACGACGCAGGACGCGCCGGAACAGCCCGGAGTCGATCGCGGTAGCCGTCACCCCGTCCTCCTGTCGCGGCCCGGTGCCCTGGTTAGGAGAACCTTACCCGCGAGTACCAGATGCAACCACCGACGTCAGGCGGTCTCGCCGAACAGGCGGAGGCGGGCCATGCCGCCGTCGGGGTAGACGTCGAGGCGGACGTGGGTGGCGGGGGTGGTGCTGTCGAGGCGGAAGCGGTGCCGGGTGTCGGGTTGCAGGTCGACCCGGGGCAGCAGATCGAACCATGCCGATTCCGAGGAGGGGTCGACGGTACCGCGGAGCCGGGCCGCGCCGGGTGCGTTGCCTTTGAAGTGGGTGGTGTCGAGCTCGGCGAGGCGGATCGTGCCGGCCGCGGCGAGGCGGACGAGGACCCAGTCGTTGCCGTCGTCGCGGCGGCGGGCGGTCTCCCAGCCCTCGCCCATGACGCGGGCCTGGCCGGGCAGGATGAGGTTGTTGGCGGAGCCGTAGAAGCGGTTGCTGCAGTCCACGACGAGGCCGCCGAGCTCCAGCGCGGCCAGGTCGACGGTCATGCCGTGCAGCAGCGCCGGGTCGGCCTCGACGACGCCGTGCACGCGCAGGCGGGCGACGCCGCCGTCGGGGAAGATGTTGAGCCGTACGTGGGTGACCCGCCGGTGGTCGCTGACCTCGAAGAGGTTGCGGGTGTCGCCCTTGACCGCGGACTTCTCGACCAGGGGGAACCAGCCGGTCAGCGCGGCCGGCGCGGGATGGCCGGGGACCGCGCAGCCCTCGACGGAGACGTGCGGCGGGTAGTTGCCGGTGAAGTGGGCGGTGTCGACGACGACGCCGTGGACGGCGCCGGGGGCGCCGAGCCGCACGACGGCCCAGTCGTGGCCCGGGGTGCGGCGCCGGCGGGTCTCCCAGCCGTCGTAGACCTTGCCTTTGGGCCCGAACGTCCACGTCTCGAACGTGGACGGCTCCGGGTTCACCAGGTTGTCGCGGGCGGCGAAGAACTCGTCGTTGGCGTCGACGACGCCGCCGCCGAGGACTCTGGAGGCCAGGTCCGGCAGCTCCGTGAATGTCATCGGTCATCCTCCCGCCGCAGGAACGTCCCGTGTGGAGTGTCCCCGACCGGGACCCCCCGCAGCCAGGTGGTGTGCACCACGCCGCGCAGCGCGGCGCCGGCGTAGGGCGTCACCGGGTGCCGGTGGTGCAGGGCGGTCGCGTCGACGACGAAGGGCTCGTCGGGGGCGAACGCGACGAGGTCGGCGTCGGCGCCCGGCTCGATGCGGCCCTTGCGGCGCAGCCCGACGAGGTCGGCGGGGCCCTGCGCCATCCACCGCACCACGTCGGCGAGGGTGAAGCCGCGCTCCTGCGCCGCGGTCCACACGGCGCTGAGCCCGAGTTGCAGCGAGGCGATCCCGCCCCACGCGGCGGCGAAGTCCCCGCTGTCGCGCCGTTTCAGGTGTGGCGTACTGGGTGAGTGGTCGGACACGACGACGCCGATCGTACCGTCGGCGAGGCCGGCCCACAGCCCGTCCTGGTTGACGGCGTCGCGGATCGGCGGGCAGCACTTGAACTCGGTGGCACCGTCGGGGACGGCGAAAGCGTCGAGGGTCAGGTAGTGCGGGCAGGTCTCGGCGGTGACCCGGACCCCGCCCGCGACGGCCTCGCGCAGCAGCGGCAGCGCGGAGGAGGCCGACAGGTGCAGGATGTGCAGTCTGGCGTCCGCCGCGGCGGCGACGGCGAGGGCGGTGCCGATCGCGCTGACCTCGGCCGCCGGCGGGCGGGACGCGAGGAAGTCGGCGTAGGTGCGGGACGCGACCGCGTCGCGCAGCTGCGCGGGGTCCTCGGCGTGCACGATGAACAGCGCATCGACGCTGGCGAACGCGGTCGCGAGGCCGTCGCGGTCCAGCGGCGGGAACTCGGGGACGCCGGAGTCGACCAGGAAGCTCTTGAAGCCGAAGACCCCGGCGTCGTGCAGCGCGGGCAGGTCGGCGGCGTTGCCGGGGATCGCGCCGCCCCAGAAGCCGACGTCGACGTGGCACTGGCCGGTCGCGGCCGCCTGCTTCTCCCGCAGCGCGGCGACGGTCGTCGTCGGCGGCAGCGAGTTGAGCGGCATGTCGACGATGGTGGTGACGCCGCCGGCGGCCGCGGCTCGGGTGGCGGTGGCGAAGCCCTCCCATTCGGTGCGGCCGGGCTCGTTGACGTGCACGTGGGTGTCGACGAGCCCCGGCAGCAGCACCAGGTCACCGAGGTCCTGATCGCACCCGGCGTCGACGTCGCCGACGGCGACGATGCGCCCGTCGTGGACGGTGACGGTCGCCGGGCGTGGGCCGTCCGGGAGGTACACCTGCCGCGAGCGCAGCGTGAACGTCACAGCGTCTCCAGTTCCTCGATGGGCCGCCCCACGGACGACGCCGACAGAGCTCCACAGTGGACACCGCGGAGCAGGAAGCGGGCGATGGCGCGGGCGGTGGCGGGCTCGTCGAGGATGCCGCTGTCCCGGCGGGACAGGTAGTTGTCGAGGCGGCGACGGGCCTCCGGCAGCCCGTCGAGGTAGAAGGAGAACGTCGCCGCGTACCGGGTCGGCAGCTGCGCGGGGTGCAGGTCCCAGCCCTGGTAGATGCCGCGTTCCAGGCCACGGCGCACCAGCCGGGCGTGCAGCTGCCAGGCGGCGTGCACGGCGGCGGTGTCACCGACCGGGAGGACGTTGGTCGAGCCGTCGGCGACGTGCACGCCGGTGCCGGCGGCCGCGACCTGCATGACCGACTTGGCGTGGTCGGCGACCGGGTGGTCGAGGGCCTGGTGCGCGGGGGCGACGCCGAGTGCGGTGCTGTAGTCGTACGTGCCGTAGTGCAGGCCGGTGAGCCGGCCGTGCGCGGCGAGGATCATCTGCGGCAGCGGCGACCGGCCGTCGGCGCCGAGGACCGCCTGCGGGGTCTCGACCTGCAGCTCGAAGCGCAGCCGCCCCTCCTCCAGGCCGTGCGCGTGTTCGAGCTGCCGGCACAGCAGGACCGCGATGTCCACGTGCGCGACCGAGGTCGGCTTCGGGATGGTGACGACGAACCCGGGCGGCGGCGGGCCGAGCGCGGTCAGGACCAGGTCGAGGGTACGGGCACCGCGCAGCACCGTCGCCGGTTCCAGGCTCTTGATCCGCAGCCCGCTGAAGGGCGTCGGGGACGCGCGCAGGGCTGCACCGGCGGCCAGGGCGTGCGCGTCCTCGACGTCGTCGGGGCGCAGGCCGTAGCCGTCCTCGAAGTCGACCCGCAGGTCCTCGACGGGATCGGCGGCGAGCTTCGCCCGTACCATGTCCACTGTGGACTCGTCGAAGTCCGGCAGGCCGTGCTCGTCGATGGCCTGCAGGGCCTGCGCGCCCCAGTCGGTGACGGTGGCCGCCCCGAAGCGGTCGGCGGGCACGTAACAGGTGTGCACCGGTCGCCGCGTCACCGTGTCGTCGACCTGGCCGGGCAGCGCGGTCCGGTCGAGGTGTTCGGCGCCGGCCAGGAGCTCCTCGAGGTCGAGGTCGGTGAGTCCCATCGTCAGGTCCCCGTCAGGTGTTCGGGTCGCACCGGCACCCGGTTGAGCGCGAGCCCGGTCGCGGCGCGGATCGCGGCGACGATCGCCGGGGTGGAGGAGATCGTCGGTGGCTCGCCGACGCCGCGCAGGCCGTAGGGCGCCTCGGGGTCGCCGAGTTCGAGCACGTCGATGTGCATCGGCGGGACGTCGAGGATGGTGGGGATGAGGTAGTCGGTGAACGACGGGTTGCGGATGAGCCCATCGACGACCTGGATCTCCTCCATGACCGCCAGGCCGAGCCCTTGCGCGGTGCCGCCGGCGATCTGGCCGCGGACCGACTGCGGGTGCAGCGCCCGGCCGACGTCCTGGGCGGTGGCGATCTCCACGACGCGCACCAGGCCGAGTTCGACGTCGACGTCGACGGTGGCGCGGTGCGCGGCGAACGCATACTGCACGTGCGCGTCGCCCTGCCCGGTGCGCGGGTCGAGGGGGTGGGTCGGCTTGTGCCGCCACTCGACGGTCTCCTCGATCGGCTCGTCGGCGAGCACGTCGACGAGGTCCGCGACGACCTCGCCGCCGGCGGTGACGAGCTGCCCGCCGCGCAGCGTGACGTCGTCGCGGCCGGCGCGCCGCAGGACGGCCGCCCGGACCGCCTCGCAGGCGGCCTTGACGGCGCCGCCGGTCACGTACGTCTGCCGCGACGCTGAGCTGGAGCCGGCGCTGCCGACGCTGGTGTCGGCGGTGGCGACGGTGACCTGCTCGACGCCGAGCTCGGTGCGCACGATCTGGGCCTGGATCGTGACGAGGCCCTGGCCGACCTCGGCGGCGGCGGTGTGCACGACGGCGGCCGCCTCCCCTCCGACGACCTCGAGGCGGACGCGGGCGGTGGAGTAGTCGTCGAACCCTTCGGAGAAGCCGACGTTCTTGATGCCGATGCCGTACCCGACGCCGCGGCGGACCCCTTCACCGTGCGTGGTGTTGGCGACGCCGCCGGGCATGTGTCGCAGGTCGTCGCCGCGCGGCGGGGGCGGGTCGGCGGCGCGGACCCGGTCGAGCAGGTCCGCGACCGGTGCGGGGCCACGCACGACCTGGCCGGTCGGCATGGTGTCGCCGGGGGCGAGGGCGTTGCGGACCCTGACGTCGACGGGGTCGAGGCCGAGCGCCGCGGCGAGCTTGTCCATCTGGGACTCGTAGGCGAAGCACGCCTGGACCGCACCGAAGCCGCGCATGGCGCCGCACGGCGGGTTGTTGGTGTAGACCGCGTAACCGTCCATGACGACGTTGGGCACGGCGTACGGGCCGATCCCGAGCGTCGTCGCGTTCGCCACGACGGCCATCGACGTGGACGCGTACGCCCCGCCGTCGAGCACGATGCGGGCCTTCACGTACACCAGCCGGCCGTCACGATCGGCGCCGTGCTCGTACCACATCCGCGCCGGATGCCGGTGGACGTGGCCGTGGAACGATTCTTCGCGGGAGTAGACCATCTTCACGGGGCGGCCGGTGTGCAGCGCCAGCATGCACGCGTGGACCTGCATGCTGACGTCCTCGCGGCCGCCGAACGCGCCGCCGACCCCGGCGAGGCTCAGCCGGACCTTCTCTGGTGGCAGGCCGAGACAGTCGGCGACCTGGCCGAGGTCGCCGTGCAGCCACTGAGTGGCGATGAACAGGTCGACGCCGCCGTCCTCGGCCGGGATCGCCAGGCCGGACTCGGGGCCGAGGAACGCCTGGTCCTGCATGCCGACCTCGTACTCGCCGGTGACGACGACCGCCGCGGCCGCGGCCGGATCCCCTTTGCGGATCGGCACGTGCCGCAGCAGGTTGCCCCGGTCGTGGACGCGCTCCGACGAGTCCTGCATGGCAAGCACGCTGTCCACAATGGGCGGCAGCACCTCGTACTCCACGACGATCGCGGCGGCGGCCCGGCGGGCGGTCTCGGGGTGGTCGGCGGCGACGATCGCCACCGGCTCGCCGGAGTAACGGACCTGACCCATGGCGAGGACCGGCTGGTCGGCGTGTTCCAGGCCGTACAGCTTCTTGCCGGGGACGTCCTCGGCGGTGAGCACGGCGTGCACGCCGGTGGTGGCGACGGCGCCGGTGAGGTCGATGCGGACGATCCTGGCCCGGGGGTGCGGGCTGCGCAGCGTCGCGCCCCACAGCATCCGGTCCGCCCACAAATCCGAGGAGAACGCGAACTCGCCGGTGACCTTCAGCGTCCCGTCGGGCCGCAGCGGCGACGTGCCGATGCCCGCTTTGTTTCCGGTCGTGGTGACGCTCATCGGCTCTCCCGGAGGGTGCGGGCGGCCCGTGCCAGAGATGCCGCCACCGCCGATTCGTCCAACGTGGACAGTTCGCCGTCCTGTACCACCGCGCGGCCGCCGACCAGGAGCAGCCGCAGCGGGGCGGGCGGGCCGAAGACCAGCGCCGCGACCGGGTCCTCGATGCCGGCGTGACCGAGGCCGTCGAGGCGCCACAGCGCGATGTCGGCGAGCTTGCCGGGTTCCAGCGAGCCGAGCTCGTCGTCGCGGCCGAGGCAGCGGGCGCCGCCGATGGTGCCGAGCGCCAGCGACTCACGGGCGGTGAGCGCCGCCGGCCCGCCACGCAGCCGGGCCAGGTACAGGGCCTGGCGCAGTTCGGCGCCGAGCTGCCCGGCCTCCTGGGACGCGGCGCCGTCGACGCCGAGGCCGACGGGGACGCGGGCGTCGAGCAGGTCACGGACGGGTGCGATGCCCGCGCCGAGCCGGCCGTTGGAGCTCGGGCAGTGCGCGACACCCGTGCCGGTCGCGCCGAGTTTCTCGATCGCGCCGGGGTCGAGGTGCACGGCGTGGGCGAGCCACACGTCGTCGCCGAGCCAGCCGAGCGACTCGGCGTACTCCACCGGCGTGCAGTTGTGGATCTTCCGGCAGTACTCCTCCTCCTCGATCGTCTCGGCGAGGTGGGTGTGCATCCGCACGCCCTCGGCGCGGGCCAGGTCCGCGGCCTCGCGCATGAGCCGCGGCGTGACGGAGAACGGGCTGCACGGCGCGACCGCGATGCGCACCATCGCACCCGGCGACGGGTCGTGGAAGCGGTCGATCGCGTCCTTCGTCGCGGCGAGGGCCGCGTCGGTGTCCTCGACGACGCTGTCCGGCGGCAGGCCACCGTCCTTTTCGGACAGGTCCATCGACCCGCGGCAGGGGTGGAAGCGCAGCCCGACCGCCGCGGCCGCGTCGATCTCCGCGGCGAGGATGTCGCCGCCGTCGCGGGGGAACACGTACTGGTGGTCGGTGCTGGTCGTGCAGCCGGACAGCGCGAGCTGGGCGAGGCCGGCGGTTGCGGCGGCGTGCACGATCCCGGCGTCGATGCGGGCCCAGACCGGGTACAGCTCGGTGAGCCAGCCGAACAGGATCTCCTGCTGGGCGTAGCCGCGGGTGGCCGACTGGTACAGGTGGTGGTGGGTGTTGACGAGTCCGGGGGTGGCGAGGCAGCCGGTGCCGTCGAACCGGGTCGCGCCCGGTAGGCCCGCGTACGCGCCGGGTCCGACCGCGACGATCCGGTTGCCCTCCACGACGATGTGCCCGTCGGTGTACTCGGTGCCGGCACCGTCCACGGTGGACACCGCGCAGTGTTCGATGACGATCATGCGCCGGCCGCCAGTTTCACCGCTGCGACGATGTTCTCGTAGCCGGTGCACCGGCACAGGTTGCCCGCCAGGGCCTCGCGGATGTCGGGGTCGCTGGGGCTCGGGTTGCGCGCCAGGAGGTCGTGGACGGCCACGACGAGGCCGGGGGTACAGAATCCACATTGGACGGCACCGGCGGTCAGGAACGCCTGCTGCACCGGGTCGAGCCCGTCCGTGCCCGGCAGGCCCTCGACGGTCCGCACGTCGCGGTGCTCCGCCTGGCCGGCGGCGACGAGGCAGGCACAGACCGGGGTCCCGTCGAGGTAGACGGTGCAGGAGCCGCATTCGCCCTGTTCGCAGGCGTTCTTCGCGCCGGGCAGGCCGAGGCGTTCGCGCAGCACATAGAGCAGGCTCTCCCCCGGCCAGACGTCGTCGGCCTGCCGGGCCTCCCCGTTGACGGTCAGGTTCACGCGCATCGGTGCTCCTCCCAGGCCCAGCGCAGGGTGCGGCCGCCGAGGACGGCCAGGGCGTGCCGGCGATACGCGGCGCTGCCGCGCACGTCGTCGATCGGTCGGGCGGCCGCGCCGACGAGCTCGCCGAACCGCCGCACCAGCGCGTCCGGCAGCGGCGCGCGGTCGTCCCAGGGCAGCTCGGCGGCCAGGGACTCCGCGTCGGTGGCACGCAGCGGGGTCGGCCCGGCCGAGCCGATGCCCGTGCCGATGCTGCGCCGGGCCGGGTCGAGCGCGACGGCGAACGAGCAGACCGCGATGACCATCGCGTTGCGGGTGCCGACCTTCGCGAACTGCTGCGGTCCGGTCGCGGCCGGCACGAGGAACGCGGCGATGAGCTCGTCGGGTGCCAGGACACTGCGCTTGGGACCCTGGAAGAAGTCGGCGACGGCGACGGTGCGGACACCCCGCACGGAGCCGACCTCGACCTCGGCGCCGGTGGCCAGCAGCGGCGGGTGGGCGTCGCCGGCGGGTGAGGCCGAGCCGAGGTTGCCGCCGACGGTGCCGCGGTTGCGGATCTGCGGCGAGCCGACGGTCCTGGCGGCCATCGCCAGCCCGGGCAGGCGGCCGCCGAGCTCGTCGATGATCCGCCGGTAGGTGACGCCGGCGCCGATCCGCAGCCGGTCGCCGTCGGTGGCCCAGTCGGCGAGCGGCGCGACGCGGGTCAGGTCCAGCAGGGCGGGTGGCCGGCGACGGTCGAAGTTGAGCTCGACCATGATGTCGGTGCCACCGGCGATCGGCACTGCGTCGGGGTGTTCGGCCTTCGCGGCGAGGGCCTCGTCCCAGGTGGACGGTCTCAGAAACTCCACACGACCTCCTCGGCGACATCGTCGTCGCGCCGGACGGAGCCTTCGATCAGCCCGTAGGGCCGGTCGGCGGCGTAGTACACCTCATTGGGGTTGTCGAGCCCGAACGGCGCCAGGTCCACGAGGAAATGGTGCCGGTTGGGCAGCGACAGCTTCACCTCCACGACCCCGGGGCAGGCGGCGAGCACGGCGGATCCCATGGCATACAGGGTCTGCTGCAACGCCAGGCTGTGCGTGTCCGCGAACGCCGCCAGCAGCGCCGCCCGGGCCGTGTCGTAGGTGTCCTCGGGTTGCGGCCCGGCGTGCCGCCAGGTGGCATTGACGCTGGTGGCGAGGATCCGGTCGCGGGTCTCCGGCAGGGTCGTCCAGGCGTCCTTGACGAAGCCGTGGAACTCCGAGTCGGTCGTCTTGAGCAGCACCAGGCCGGAGACCCCGGAGACGACCTGGGTGCTGTCCGCGCAGTGGTGGACGGTGGCGGTGCGGACCTCGCCGCCGTCGCGCCGGAAGGTGTGTGCGCCGTCGACCGGCTGCCACGGGTACTGCTCGATGATGACCCGCGCGCCGTGGATGCTCGGCTGCGAGTCGACGAAGTGCCGGGCGAGCCGGGTCGCGAAGGACTCGATGCCGTCGATGCCGTGTTGCCTGGCGAACGCGTAGACGGTGTTCTTCTGCGTGTCCGTCGGCAGGACCGCGGCGTTGTCGCCGGTGAGGTGGCTGGCGGCCAGGTCGCCGCGCAGCGAGACGCTGACGTTGAGGTCGGTCAGTTCGTCGCCGTCCGGACCGCGGGTCACGCGCACGATGCGGGTCTCGGCCTTGCCGTACTGGTTGGGCCCGAGCGCGAAGGTCGGCACGTCTCAGCTCCCTCGGTAGGTCGAGTATCCGAACGGGCTCAGCAGCAGCGGCACGTGATGGTGCCGGTCGTCGGCGACCGCGAAGACGATGGTGACCTCGGGGAAGAAGTCGGAGGCGAACTCCGTCTCAAGGACGAGCCGGTGCCGACCGGCCTGCAACGGTGTTTCGAGCCGCCATCTGCCGTCGGCGTCGGTCACCCCGGCGTGCGTGCCCGAAGGGGTTTCCAGGCGCACGGGCACACCTTTGACGGGCAACCCCTTCGAGACGTCCAGGACATGCGTGGAGAAGCTCACGCCGTCACCTCTGCTGCGCTTCGGTGCCGGCCTGAGCCCAACCTGCCATTCTGATTCGCTGCGCTGCGCTCGGCGCCGCTCATGTGACGAGCCGCTCGAGGCGTAGCTCCACGATCTTGCGCAGCTCGCCGCGCACGACGCGCCGCTCGGTCTCCTCGTCGTTGCCGAGCCGCCCGCGGGCCGCGGCAAGGATCTCGTCGGCCGACTTGCCGCTGGCGAAAATGAGGAACAGGTGGCCGAATCGGTCCTCATAGGCCTGGTTGGCGGCGGCGAGCTCGGCGTCGGCGCCCTGGACGCCCGACTGCTCGCGACGCGACCAGGCGGCCTCGGCGGTGTCGCCGGACGGACGCTCGCCGATGCGCGGGTGCGCGGCGAGGACCGTGGCCAGGTCGGGCCAGGTCAACTCGTCGAACGCGGCGACACCGGCGACGACCAGGTCGGCGGATGTGGGATATGGGCGGTGGTCGGCCACCCTGGCGGCCCAGCCGGGCAACGCGCAGCAGGCCAGCAGGGCCTCCTGCGCCGCGGCGGGCGGCAGACCGTTGAACCGGTCGAGCATGGCCCCCCTCTCACTATCCCCGGCACCCTACTCCGGGGATGTTTCATGTCTAGATCTTGTCGCTTTTCTTGTTTTTTATCCACGTTTTCTCCGGTACCTCGGAGCCCTGCCAGTTCACGGGGTGCGTGGCAGACTCGAAGGATGCAGTTGCGGCCGGAAATCGAGCTCATCGAGGTGTCGGGCCGCTCGCTGCGGATCGTCGACGCGCACCTGATCACCGCCGATGGCCCGGCCCGGCCGATCGGCCACGACCTGCCCGACCGTGGGGTCGAACTGACCGCCGGACCTGGCGGCTATACGGCCCGCTGGTCGCGCAACGCGGTGAGCCTGCCGGGCATCGCCCGCGCGTTCGTCGGCGGCGCCGCGGGCGGGGCGCTGTTCCGGCTGCTCGGCCTGCCCGGTGCGGTCCTCGGCGCGGTGATCGCCGTCGGCCTGGCCCGCAGCGCCCGGGATCGCCCGACGACCGTGCCCGACCCGACCGTCTCGGTCGAGGAGGACGGCGCCGACCTGGTCCTGCGCTCCGCCGACCTGCCGTCGCTCATCTTCGCCGTGATGGAGCTGACCGGCGCCACCGGCCCCGTCACCGTGAGCCCCGCTCTGAAAACCGCGGAGCTGCTCGAAGGCGGTTCGGAGACCGTACGGCTCGACGACGTCGGCGGCCTCGACGACGTCGTCGCCCAGTTCCGCGACGTGGCCGTGTCCTTCCGGCATCCCGAGGTGATGGCCCGCTGGGGCGCCACCAGGCCCCAGGGCATCCTGCTCTACGGCCCGCCCGGCACCGGCAAGACGATGCTGGCCCGCGCCCTCGCCAACGAGATCGGCGGCGACCTGCGCGAGATCCGCACCCCGGAGATCCTCGACAAGTGGGTCGGCAACTCCGAGAAGAACATCCAGCGGATCTTCGCCGACGCCCGGCGGCTGCGCCACCCGACCGTCCTGCTCTTCGACGAGTTCGACTCGATCATCAGCTACACCGGCGCCGCGTTCGACGCCGCCGGTCAGATGATCAACGCGGTGGCGGGCATCTTCAAGCAGGAGATGAACACTCTCATCGAGCACAACCCCAACGTCATCGTCGTGGCGACCACCAACTTCCCCGACCGGGTCGACGCGTCCCTGGTCCGCTCCGGGCGCTTCGACCTGAAGCTGTCCGTCCCGCCGCCCGGCCCGCAGGCCCGCGCCGACATCCTCACGAAGCTGCTGCGGCGGCTGATCACACGGCACGAGGTCGGCGGGTTCCGGCTGTTCGCCGACGACCTGGACGTCACGGCCCTCGCCGCGGCGTCGACGGGGCTGACGGGCGCGGACTTCAAGGAGGCGCTGCGGCGGGCGCAGCTGGACAAGGCGATGCACGAGGCGCGGCACGGCACACCACCGTCGCCGATCACGCAGGCCGACCTGCTCGCCGCGGTCAGCGCCGTCCGGACCTGACGCAGCCGGACCTCGCCGCCACCGGGCCTACGGGTTGCGGACGAACGGGGTCGTGGTCGCGAGTTGCTGGAAGCCGACGCGGCGCAGGATCGGGCGGCTGTCGGCGGAGGCGTCGACCTGCAGGAACCGGTATCCGGCCGCGGCGGCGAGCGCGGCGCGGTGGGCGACGAGCGCGCGGAAGACACCACGGCCGCGCCAGTCGGTGACGGTGCCGCCGCCCCACAGGCTGGCGAAACCGGTGCCCCCGTGAAACTCCACGCGGCCGGCGCAGATCGGGCGGTCGCCGGCCATGACCACCGCGGCGGCGATCGAACCGGGGCGGTCGGCGAGGCGGGCGGTGAGGTCCTTGCCGATGCGGGAGTGGTCACCGCCGAAGACCTCGTCATGGACGGCGACGACCAGGTCGACGCCGGCGGCGTCGGTGACCGCCTCGATCCTGGTGCCCGCCGGGAGGGTCACGTCCAGCGACAGGTCGGCGAGCTCCGCGAAGAGCAGCCCCTCGGCGGGGTCGGGCTCGAACCCCGCGGCGAGCAGCCGCTCGGGGAGGTCCGCGGGGCGGTCGTAGGAGTAGTGCTTCCACTCCCACGGCTGCCCGAGCTGGCCGAAGCGCTGCACCTGCGCGCCGATGACCGCGTCCGCGTCGAGGCCCTCCAGGTCGCACCAGGAGATCCCGTGCCAGCCGTCGCTGGCCGAGACGACCCGCACGATGCCGGGCTCGCGCTCCACGACGGTGCCAGAGTCGGCGCCGACGCGCGGCTCCTGGCGGATCTTGCGGTCGAACTGGGCTAGCACCTGCTGGGGGTCCACGCCTCAAGACCACACCTTCGAGGATCGGTGTGCAAGCGGTTTGCAGCGTCAGCCGGTGTAGGTGCCGACCAGCTCGATCGTGCCGACCAGATGCTCGTTGAGGGCGCCGACATCCTCGGCGGGAATCCACAGTTCCAGAATGTTGCCGCCGCCCGCGCGTTTGGTGGGGTACCGGCGGGCGAACGGCGTCTCGACCCGGAACCGTGTGACGTGACCGACGCCGGACGCGGGGACGTTCCACTCACGGGCGATCTGCGTGGCGTAGGCCTCGTTGAGGACCGGGTAGAAGATCGGCTGGTCCGGCAGGCGCGGCGGCCACCGGCGCCAGCCGGCGGCCTCGACCAGCCGCAGCTCCTGCGGTCCGACGGGGCGCCAGAGGGTGGTCGTGCCGGCGGCGTCCTCGACCCGGCCGGCCAGCAGGTGCGCGGCGAGCCTGGCCACGTCGGGATCCGCGGCCGGCGCGGCAAGGTCCTCGACGAGGACGGCGAGGACGGCGTCGCCGTCGAGCCAGCGCAGCGCGGCGGTGTCGTCCGGGTCCGAATGTTCGATGACGTGGGCCAGTGCCGCCCCGTCGAGCCGGTACGCGGCGCTGCCCGCGGTGTGCCCGCAGGCCGCGGCGAGCGCCGGCGGCCAGCCGGCATCGGCCCGGACGAACTCGCCGCCGACCGGGCCGATGCCGTATGCCTTCACCACGTGGTGCAGTCTCGCATCACGCGTGCCGGCCCCGTGGCCGGGTGAGGACCGGCACGAGGCTCAACGCCAGGCCGACCACCGCGATGCCGGTGACGAGGTTGACGCCGGGGTGGAACTGGGTGAAGTCGCCGGATCCCTTGCCGCCGCCCGCGACCAGGGCGGTGACGACCGCGAGGATGAGGGCCGCGCCGACCTGGCCGGAACTCTGCACCAGACCGGAGGCCAGACCCTGCTCCTCGTCGGCGACGCCGTCGGTGGCCTGGGCCATGATGGAGCTGAAGCCGAACGCGAAACCGCCGCCCAGCAGCAGCATCGTCGGCAGGATCGCGACCAGGTAGTGCGGCGCGCTGCCGGCGGTGAGCAGGAACCAGCCGTAGCCGAGGCTCATCGACAGCATCGACGCGACGATGAGCCGTGGGGTGCCGTAGCGGTTGATGAGCCCGCCGACGAACGGCGACCCGAATGCGACGAGCAGGCCGGCGGGCAGCAGGGCGAGCGCCATCTTCAGCGGCGACCAGTGCAGCACGTCCTGCAGGTACAGCGTCATCATGAACTGGAAGCTCAGATACGAGCCGAACAGCGCCACCATGCTGAGGTTGGCCCGCACGATCGAGCCGACCCGCAGGATGCCGAGGCGGATCAGCGGGTGCGCGACCCGCCGCTCGATGAGCACGAAGCCGACGAGCAGCGCCGCGGCGACGACGGCGGAGGCGAGCGTCACCGGGTCGAGCCAGCCGCGGTCCGGCGCGGAGACGACGGTGTACACCGCCAGGAGCATGCCGCCCACGAGCGTCGCGGCGCCGGCAAGGTCGTGCCCGCCATCGGCGGCGGGCTCGTCCCTGGGGATGAGGGCGATGCCGGCGACCAGGGCCGCGATGGCGAGCGGCACCGGGATCAGGAATGTCCACCGCCAGCCGACGCTGGTCAGCAGGCCGCCGAGGATCAGCCCGGAGCTGTACCCGCTGGCGCCGAAGACCGAAAAGACCGACAGTGCCCGGTTGCGGGCCGGCCCCTCGTGGAACGTGGTGGTGAGGATCGACAGGGCGGTCGGCGCGGTGAACGCGGCGGCGAGACCCTTCACGAACCGGGTGGCGATGAGCAGGGTGCCGTCGTCGACGAGGCCGCCGACGAGGGACGCGACGGCGAAGACGCCGAGCGCAACCAGGAAGACGCGGCGCCGGCCGAGGACGTCGGCGGTGCGCCCGCCGAGCAGGAGCAGGCCGCCGTAGCCGAGGACGTAACCGTTGACGATCCACTGCAGCGAGGTGGTCGACAGGCCGAGTTCGGCGCCGATGGACGGCAGCGCGACGCCCACCATCGACACGTCGAGGCCGTCGAGGAACAGCACGGCGCAGAGCACCGCGAGGACTCCCCACAGTCGCGGGGTCATCGTCGCGTGGGTCTCCGGCGTGGTGGTGGTGCCTGGGGCCGGGAGGGTCGTAGTCACGGGACGGAACACTAGATGCGTGTGCATCCAATGTCTACGCACTAATTGCTAGTGCATTTAATGTAGGTGCATTCGGATGGGGTTCGGGGGTAGGATGCGCGGCATGACGTCGGAGGCCGCGCTGGTCGAGCATTGGCGCTCGCTGGCGACCAGCTACAACGAGGTGGCATGCCATCTGGAGCGGGCGCTGTCCGATGCGCACGCGCTGAGCATGAGCGAGTTCGAGATCCTCGACCGGCTGGTCTCGCAGCAGTGTGAGAAGCGCCGCATGCAGGATCTCGCCGCGGACATGTATCTCAGCCAGAGCGCGCTGTCGCGGGCGGTCGCCCGGTTGGAGAAGAGCGGCCTGGTGTCACGGGCGCTGTGCGAGGCCGACCGGCGCGGCGTGTTCGTGACGCTCACCACCGAGGGTCTGCAGCGTCACACCGCCGCCCGCGAGACCCACCTGTCGGTCCTCGCAAGCCACTTGCAGGCTCAGGACACCCGGCGGTAGTAGGAGTCGACGGCGGGCTGGCCGGTGTAGTTGGCGCCCGCCTTGTCGTCCGCGCCGAGGTACTCGTAGGGCAGGGTGACGTCGCCCCGGTCGTCCCGGCCGATCCTGCGGCGCCGGCCGTCGTAGTTGAAGCCCGCGTCCCGCAGGTGCGCGGCGAGCCGCCGGCCGGCGGGCCGGCCGTCCTCGAGCCGGACGCTGTCGAGGTCGATGTCGGCGACGAGCCGGCCGCCGTCGGTCAGCCAACCGGCCGCCTTGGCCAGGAGGCCGAGCTTGTCGCCGACGTAGTGCAGGCCGTGCACGCTGGTGATGAGGTCATACCGCCGCTCGGGCTTCCACTCCGCCACCGACGCGGTGGTCAGCCGCAGCCACGGCACGTCCGGCGCGGGATCGAATGCGTCGACCAGGTCCACCCCGTGCACGAGGACCCGGTCGCCGACCCCGGCGGCGTGCAGCCTCGCGGCCGCCTCGACCAGGGCCCGCCCGGTGCCGCAGCACAGGTCGAGCCACGCGACGGTGTCGGGGGCGCCGGTCACCGAGACCAGCGGCAGCAGCGCGTCGACCGGGTTGAAGCCCAGCTCACGGTCGTAGCTGTTGACCCCGGCGAGGGCACGCTCGCGATTCATCGCGGAGTTGGCCACCACTGCCGAGCCGGCGAGCGTGTCGTCATCGAGCAGGGTCACCAAACCATGATCGCAACCAGGGCGCGGGAAGCCAACACCCGGCCGCCCTTCCGAAACCCTCGCCCGGTTCCGGGTCCCGTTCTGTGGGATGACTTCCCGGCGAGCCCACTGCAACACGCTTGCGGAGATCACCTCCGCGCAGCCCGCACCAGGTCTACGACATTGCCACCATGTCCTACCAGCTGGGACGGACCTCGCCGGAGCGCCGTGCGGAACGCCATCGGACCGCCGTCACCGGCGGCACCGGATGGGACCGGGGCCGACCGGCGAGGTGGCGGAGTGACCGGTGGTGTGGGGTCAGCGGTCGCCGCCGTGGTCGTCGCCCACGTCGTGACCCGGGCCGTCGTCGGCGCCGTGGCCGCCGCCGTGGTCGTCGCCGGCGTCGTGCCCGGGCCCGTCGTCCCCACCGCCGTGCCCGCCACTGCCATTGGAGCCGGAGCCGCTGTTGCCGGAGCCGGTGGTGCGGTTGCCGCCGTGGTCGTCGGCGGACGGGGACGCCGACGCCGACGGGTTGCCGCCGTGGTCGTCCGTCGACGCGGAGGCCGACGGGGACGCGGTCGCGTCGTCGCTGGACGCCGACGCCGACGGATCCCCGCCGTGGTCGTCGGCAGACGCCGACGCGGACGGACTGTCCGAAGTGGACACCCGGGCGGGCCGGTCGTCGCCCGACGGGCCGGACGCAGCGAGTGCCGTGCCGCCGATCGCCAGCGCCGCCGTCACGGTCGCGGTGATGATGATGAGCTTGCGCATTGCCGTACACCTCCGTGGTTGTTCTGCTCTTGCAGGAACCACGGTGCCGGGCGCAGCGATAGCGCAGTGCTGTGGCAACCCTAACGTTCGGTTAACCCGCCCAGGGTGACCGTGACCCGGGCACCGCCGAGCGGCGACCGGTCCACGGCCAGGGTGCCGCCGGCGGCCTCGGCGGTGCGCCGCGCGATGTCCAGGCCCAGCCCGGTGGAGCCGGCACCGCTGACGCCGCGGGCGCCGGCGGCCGGGTCGAACCCGGCACCGGCGTCCTGCACGGTGAGGACCCGGCGGGCGTCGAGGGTCACCGCGACGGCGACGCCCTCCTCCGTGTGCGCGAAGACGTTGCCCAGCAACGCGTCGACGCATGCGGCCAGGTCGGCGGCCGAGACCGCGACGGGCAGCGGGCCGTCCGGCAGGTCCGTCTCGACCGGCCGCCGCTGGTCCTCGGCGAGCACGGTCCAGAACCGGATCCGTTCGGCGACGACTGCGGTCGCGTCGCAGGACGGCAGGTCACGCTCGCGGCGGGCGTCCTCGATGACGGCGGTGACGGCCCCGTCGAGCGCGGCGACGTGGGCCAAGATCCGGGCCGCCTCGTCCGGGTCGCGCAGGCCCTCGGCGTCCAGCCGGAGCGCGGTCATCGGCGTCCGCATCCGGTGCGACAGGTCCGCGACGCGTTCGCGTTCGTGCCGCAGCAGGTCGCGGATCCGGGCGGCGAGCTGGTTGAGGGCCGCGGCGACCGCCCGGACCTCCGGCGGCCCCACCGCGGCCGGCGCCCGGCGGTCGAGGTCGCCGCCGGCGAGCGCGTCGGAGACCGTTGCCAGGGAACGGATCGGGCGCACCACCATGACGGCGAGCCGGTCCGCGACGGCCACCCCGACGGCGAGCAGGCCGACGCCGAGCAGCGCAAGGACCAGCCACGCGCGGGTCACGCCCTTGCGCAGCTCGTCCCGCGGCACGAAGACCCGGATGACCGCGGTGCCCTGCGCCAGGCCCTGCACGACGACGAGGACCTCCCGGCCGCCGGGATGCTCGACGGAGAAGCTCGTGGTCCGGGCGGCGAGGAGTACCGCGGGGGTCCGAGCGGCCGGAGGGCCGACGGTGGTGCCGTCCGGCAGGTACACGGTGACCGGGCGCGCGGCGTCGACGTTGACCTGTTCGACGGCGAGGCGCAGCGACTGCGGGTCGGCGGTGGCGACGAGGACGGCGAGGGACTGCGCCTGCGTGGTGGCCGCCGACACGGCCCGGTCGGCGGCGACCCCGCGCAGCAGCAGCGCGAGCGGGACCAGGAACGCCAGCAGCACCAGGGTCATCGCGGCCGCGACGAGCAGCGCCAGCCGCCACCTCACGGCTGCAGCCCGTACTTGACGCCGACGCGGCGGACGGTGTGCAGGCGGCGGGGCTCCTGGGCGGTCTCCCCCAGCTTGCGCCGCAGCCACGACAGGTGCACGTCCACGGTCTTGTCCGCGGTGGTGTACGGCACCTGCCACACCTCGGTCAGCAGCTCCCGCTTGCCCACGACCTCGCCGGCGCGGGACACCAGGTGGTAGAGCAGGTCGAACTCGCGCGGGGTCAGGTCCAGCGGCACGCCGTCGAGGGTCGCGGTCCTGGCCCGCGGGTCGATGCGGACGCCGTCGACGTCGAGCGCCGGGTCCCGTTCGGGTGCTGACGGTCCACCGTCGGCGCGGCGCAGCACGGCGCGGATCCGGGCGTCGATCTGTTCGGCGCCGTACGGCTTGACGACGTAGTCGTCGGCGCCTGCGTCCAGCGCGCGGACCATCTCGCCCTCGGTGCGCCGCGCGGTGACCACGATGATCGGCACCCGGCTGACCGCGCGCAGCATCCGCAGCACCTCGCGGCCGTCGAGGTCGGGCAGGCCGAGGTCGAGCAGGACCACGTCCGGCGCCTCGGCGACGGCGAGCTTGAGCCCGTCCATCGCGGTCGCGGCCGGCACCACGATATGGCCGCGTTCGGTCAGCGCCCGCACGATGCCGGTGCGGATCGTCCCGTCGTCCTCCACGATCAGCACCTTCGCCATAGGCCGAGGTTAACCATCTCTTAGCAATCGGCGGTGGATAGTGGTCAGCATGGCGACGACGGTGGCACGGCGGTGGGTCCTCGCGGGCGGTGCGTGGCTGCTGACCGTCGCGGCTGCCACGGCGGTAGCGACGGGTGCCGTCGGCTCGATGCGGGAGGGCATCTTCGGCACGGCGGACGCGCCGTACACCGAGGCCGACGTCGACGCACTGCTGGCCGCGTCGTCCGCCGGCCCCACGACGGCACCGCCGACGCCCACTCCCGCCGCTTCGCCGGCGTCGTCCCCGGGCGGGGGCGGGGTCGTGCGGGCCCTGACGACCGCGGGCGGGACGATCGTGGCGGCGTGCGAGGCCGGGCTGGTGACGCTGCGGACGTGGACGCCCAACTCGGGGTTCGAGGCCGAGCACGTGCAGCGGGGGCCGGCGCCGGTCGCCTCGCTGCGGTTCAAGGCCCGCAGCGGCGGCGGCGACGTCCGCGCCCAGGTCACCTGCGCCGGCACCGAGCCGAGCCTCGCCGTCGTCGACGACGACTAGCGCCTGAACGCCTCGGCGAGCGCGCGGGCCGGCGGGGTGAGCGAGCCGTGCACCAGCTCCACCCGGTGGACGAGCCGGGGCTGCGTGATCGGGACACCGGCGACGCCGGGGTGGGTCACCGGGGCGGGCAGCAGCGCCAGCCCCGCGCCGGCCGCCACCAGCGCGAGCAGGCCACCGGTGTCGGTGCCCGGATAGCAGAACCCGTCGCGGAACCCGCCGCTGTGCGCGAGGGCCCGCAGCTGCGGCAGGGGCGTGGCCACGTCGGGCGCGTCGATCCAGGTGGCATCGGCCAGGTCGGCGAGCCGCAGCGAACGGCGCCCGGCGAGCGGGTGGCCCACCGGAAACGCGGCCACGGCGACGGACTCCGCCAGGGCCGACGTCGTCAACTGCCCCGCGTCGGGCAACGGCAGCGGGTCGCTGGGCGCGGTCACGCCGTCGACGAGCCCGACGTCGAGCGTGCCGGTGGCGACGCCGGCGGCCACCGCGTCCCGGCCGGCGAGCAGCAGCGTGAACCGCACCCGGGGCATCGCCCGCTGGACCGCTGCGAGCACCGCGGCGACCCGGTCGCTGCCGGCGAACGGGGTGGCGCCGAGCACGACCGTCGCGGCGGGCTGCCCCGACAGGCGGGTCACGTCGGCCCGGGCGGCGCTCAGCCGCAGCAGGATCGGTCCGGCGTGCTCCAGCAGCCGCGCGCCCGCGTCGGTCGGCGCGACCGGCCGGCGGTGCAGCAGTGTGGCACCCAGGTCGGACTCCAGCGCGGCGATCTGTTGCGACACCGCCGACTGCGTGTAACCCAGCTCCTGCGCCGCCGCGGAGAACGACCCGGCGCGGGCGACGGTGACGAACGTGCGCAGCAGGTGCGGGTCCACGACATCAGTATTGCTTATCCTGGTAGACGAATGTGTTGTTGGACTGATGGGCGTCGCGAGCGGCACAGTGATGGCATGACAGCGACCCGCACGGCCCGCATCGCCCTGGTCGGCGACCGTTCCCCGCACGTGCGTTCCCACACCCGGATCCCGGGGCTGTTCGAGGTGCTCCGCGCTCAGCACGGCATCGGCATCGACGCGTACTGGGTGCCGACGCCCGACGCGACCACGACGGATCTCGCCGGGTTCGACGGCATCTGGCTGCTGCCGGGCAGCCCGTATCACAGCGAGGAGGGCGCCCTGCACGCCGTCCGGGTCGCCCGCGAGCACCGGATCGCGTTCCTCGGCACCTGCGGCGGGTTCCAGCACCTGCTGCTGGAGTTCGCCCGCACCGTCTGCGGCATCGCCGACGCCAGCCACGGCGAGTCCGACCCGGACGGTGGGCGGCAGTTGATCGTGCCCCTCGCCTGTTCGCTGGTCGGCCACGAGGGCGCGGTCAACCTGACCCCCGGCTCCCTCGCCGAGCGGGTCTTCGGAGTCGAACGATCCGTGGAGCGCTACCACTGCGCGTACGGCCTCGACCACGCCTACCTGCCCGAGCTGACCCGGCGCGGGCTGCGCTTCACCGGCTTCGACGACGACGGCGAGGTGCGGGTCGCCGAGCTGGACGGGCACCCGTTCCTGATGGGCACCCTGTTCCAGCCGGAACTGGCCGGCGACGGGTCCCGCTGCCACGTCGTCATCCGCGCCTTCACCGAGGCCGCCGTGGCCGTCGCCGGACGGCAGCCCGCCGTGCGTTAGGGCAGCAGGCCGCCGTGCGTTAGCGCAGGCGCCGTGCGTGCGCAGCCGCCGTGCGTGCGCAGCCGGCGTGCGTGCGTGCGCAGCCGGCGTGCGTCAGAGCAGTTCGGCGCCGGGGAGCAGCAGCGGCGCCCAGGCCGGCGCGCCGTGCCTGCCGTGCTTCGGGTCGACGCCGATGATGCGGGCGCCGCTCACCCTGGTCGTCGTGTGCCGGGCCGCCCAGTCCACCGTGGACCGTTGCCGGATCCGCTCCGCGCATCGCCACGCCCGGCGGTAATGGTCCACGATGGACGAATGCCCGTGGACCTGGGAGAACGGCATCGGCTCGCGCTCCTCCAACCACGACGCGGCGACGTGCTCCGCCCACAGCGGTCCGTGGTCCGCCCACAGCAGCGGCTCGGGCCTGGTGTTGAGCAGGTCCGCGGCGGTCGCGGCGGTGACCGGCCCGCCCAGCTCGCGCCACGCCGCGACGGTGAGCCCGGCGTGCGTCACGAGCAGCTCCTCCCCCGCGGCGGTCCGCACCGCGACCGCGACCCGCATCCGGTCCCGCAACCACCAGCTCCGCAGCCGCTCCGCGTCGGCGTCGCCGAGCCGCTCGGGCCAGAAGGTCATGCCGCCGGTGTACTGCGCCTCATGATTGCCCGCAAGCTGGATCCAGCGGCGCGGCGCCGTGTCGATCCTGAGTTGGACAAGGTCGAGCACGCCACTGCTGTCCGGCCCGCGGTCGACCAGGTCACCGACCTGAATGACGACCGTGTCGCCGGCGTCCGCGTCGAGCCTCTCCAGCGCGGCGGCGAGTTGCGCGGCGCAGCCGCCCACGTCACCGATGACCGCGATCGTCGCCATGCCGACCTCCCCGTGCGCCCGACCTTAGCTCGCCGCACCCGCCGTCGGCCTCCAGCGCAGGGCTGCGGCACAGGGCTTCAGCGGAGGTCGGCGACCACGGCGAAGTGGTCCGACGGCCAGACGCCGTCGTGGGGTTCGGTGCCGGCCAGGTGGACCCGTTCGACGCGGCCCCGGCCGGAGACGGAACCGGGCAACCCCACCAGCACGTAGTCGATCCGGGAGCTGGGCGCCCAGTATTCGCGGACGTACGGGTTGCGGCGGTCCCAGGTCCAGCCGGGGTCGGCGCCGTCGTGGAACCGCCACGCGTCGACCAGCATGAGACCGGGCACAACCGGGGCGGTGAGGTGCCCCGCCGCACGCCGTAGCTCGTCGGACTCGGGTTCGGCGTTGAAGTCGCCGGTCAGCACCGGCGGGTGGTCGCCGACACGGTGTGCGGCGATGAACGGCATGAGCCGCTCGACCTGCGCGCATCGAGCCGCGGAACCGTCCGGGTTGGAGTCCAGGTGCGTGGTGAACACGGGAATCGGGCCGTCGGGCGCGTCGATGCGGGCGTGCAGCACGGTGCGGCCCTCGCCGCCGAGGTCGCCGACCGCGGTGGCGGCGATCGGCCACCGGCTCAGCACCGCGTTGCCGACGTCGACGCTCGTGTCGCCGATCCGCGAGTGCCAGCGACCGGGCATCGGCGAGGGGCTGTACGCCCAGTGCATGCCGAGCTCCCGGGCCAGCAGTTCGGCCTGGTGCTCGCCGTCACGGACCGCCCAGACCTCCTGCAGGCCACACACGTCTGGCCGCTCGGCCCGCAGGGTCGCGAGGATCGCCTCGTGCCGGGCACGCCAGTCGCCGAAGCGCCACCACAGGTTCCACGTCATGATCCGCACCGGGCCGATCGTAGATCAGACGATCCCCACCACAGTCCCGCTGCGCCACGTCCTGCCCCACAGAGCTGCGGGCTCGGCGCGGTGGGGTGGCGGGCTGTCAGCGCAGGGTGGCGAGGAGCGGCAGGAGGGCGGACGGGTCCTCGACGTGGGCGTTGTGGCCGAGGCCGGGAAGGTCGACCGGATCGGGGACCAGGGCTGCTAGCTGCTCGCGGGTCACCATCGGGTCGTGTTCGCCGCGGGCAAGGACGACCGGGACGGGTGCGGCGGCGGTCAGCAGTGTGGCGACGCCGGGGTCGCCGACGGCGAACGTCCGTGGGTCGTGGGTGGTCCGCCAGCCGTCGCCGTCGCGGGTCACCGCCGCTGCGGGTGCGTCATCCTTCAGGCCGACGAGCCCGGCGACCCGTTGGAAGCGGGTTGCGGCGTCCTCGCGGGTCGGGTGGATGATCGGCGGTTTCCTGGCGATCGCGGCGGCGCGGTCGAGCTCCTCGCCGGTCCAGGCGACCTTGATCCCGAGGCCGACGACGGCGCGCACCCCGGGGACACGGGCGAGGTGCAGCCCGATCACTCCGCCGAACGAGTGGCCGACCACCACGGTGCCACGCGGGTCGACCAGTTCGGCGACGGCGGCGGCCACGGTGGCGAACGTGTACCCGTCCAGCCACGCCGAACCGCCGTGCCCTGGCAGGTCGGGTGCCACCCATGCCCCGTCGAGGAGCGCGGTCAGGTCGTCCCACACGTCGGCGGTGGCGCCGAGGCCGTGCAGCAGCAGGACCACCGGCGTGCCGGAGCCGCCACGGAGCACTCGAAGGTCGGTCACCCGGACAGCATCCCGCACCGGTTGGGGCCGTGGGTCACCTGGCACCCGCCCGCAGGGTGAACGGGTGCTCCGGGCCGAGTGTCCGGGTGAGGATCGTGACGGCCCGCGCGGCGTACGTCCGGCTCCGCGCGTCATGTGCCCGGCTCGACGCAGTGTGCTCGCGGCGGCGTACCAGATGGAGCCGTCTCCGCACGGCAACAGGCCGGCCGGCTGCAAGGGTCTTCCCGCTCGGTGCGGCAGGTGTCCGACCTGAGGAGGAGGTGGCGCCGGGGCGGGTGGACAACGTCGCCGCGCGGGAGGCGTGGAAGTGGCTTCGGATGGCGTGGGTGCGGCGATGCAGGGCATGGGTGGCGGCGAGGTTGTTGAGGATCGTGCCGATCTCGTGGTGCCCCGGTCCCAGCACCGCCGTCTTGAGGCGCAACGCTCTGCCGAGCAACTGCGCGGCCACCACCGGGCGGCCGCGCAGATGATGCAGCACGCCCAGGGCGTGCAGGCAGCCGGCGACCTCATGGTGGTCGGGGCGGGCGTGCCGGGTCCAGGTCGTCAGGGCCCGTACGAGTGCCGCTTCGCTCTCCGCGAAGCGGTGCAGTCCGAGCAGGACCGCACCGAGCACCGCCGCGTCGGCGGCCGCCTCCGGCGAGTCGGAGCCGTGGAGCTGTTCGTGCATGGCGAGGGCCGCGCGGGCCGGCGCCTCGGCGTCGGCGAATCTACCCTGGACGTGGGCAAGACCGGCAAGGTTGTGCTGAACCGCCGCAACCAGGCGCGGATCGGCAGAAACCCGGCGCGTATCGGCAGCCACCTGAACCAGGTCGGCAGCCACCAGAGCCGGGCCGGCAACCACCGGAACCGGGCCGGCAACCACCGGAACCGGGCCGGCAACCACCGGAACCGGGCCGGCAACCACCGGAACCGGGCCGGCAGCAGCCGAGAGACTGGGGCCGGCAGCCACCAGGCGCGAGTCAAAGGCGATCGGGTGCGGGCCGGTCGCTGCCACCAGCGCGGCCGCGTAGTGGGTGGCGGCATCCGCGTATCGGCCGGCGTCCTTGCAGACCACGCCGAGCGCGTTGCGGACCGCCGGGTGCGGGCCCGCCGCGCGCAGCACCTCCTCCGCCTCGAGCAGCCTCCCCTGCACGCGCAGCGCATCGCCGAGCCGCACCGACGCCGCAACAGCCAACGCGTCAAGCACCCCGACGCCCGAACAGCCCGAACGGCCCGAACGGCCGGAACAGCCCGAACAGCCCGAACAGCCCGAACAGCCCGAACAGCGTCCACAGCACGGCGGAAGGTGGTCCCGGCGGCGGCGTAGTCGGCGAGGCGGAACTCCATATCGCCCAGGGTGAGCAGGGCGGCCGCGAGCTCCGCGCCCTCGAAGCCGGTGACCGCGCGGCGGCACAGGTCCAGGGCGCGGAGCCGGTGGCCGGCCCGCCAGAGCCGCAGCGCACGCCGGTGACGTCGCCGGGCCCTCATGAGCGTCCACATCGGACTGCCGGCCGGACTACGCGCCGAGGAACGGCTCGGAGTGGTTGAAGCTGGTGCCGGCGGCCGCGGGTGCGGCGGTGACAGCGACCAGACCGGCGGTGGACGCCAGGACCCAGATGATGCGCTTGACCATGTTCCTCATGCGGTGACGCACGCAGGGCGGCAGCGACCGTAACCCGACAGTGGGCTATCCGGCGTATGCGAGCAGGCGCGGGGTGGGGCTCCCCGCCCAGGTGCCGGTGAGGGTCGGCGCGTCGCCCGGGTCCGCCGGGTCGTCCGTGAGGACCCTGAGCACGGTCAGGTCGAGGGCGTCGGTGGCGATGCGGGTCGGGTGGGTGTCCGCCACGCGCAGGACGCCGGTGACGGCGGGCACGACGGCGCCGGCGTGGCCGCTGCCGGTGACGTGCATGTCGTTCGCGCGGGCCTGCCGGACGCCGTCGACCTCGAACTCCTCGGCCGCCTGGCCGGCGCCGGTGAGGATGGTGGCGGCGAGGGTGGCGGCGTAGACGGGGTCGCCGGTGGCGTCGTACACCCAGCGGTGGCCGAGGACCGAGTGTTCGGTGGTCCCGACCAGCCACCGTTCGGCCCCGTCGAGCGGTGCGCCGCGGTAGGTGAGCGGGACCTGCAGCACCGGTCCGTCGCCGGCCCGGACCAGCAGCGTCTCGATGCCGACCTCGCCGGCGGGGTCGTCGAAGCGGAACGCGGCGACCTTCGCCAGATCCGGTGCGGCGGGGCCGGGGTACCAGTCCCGGGTGGGCAGCCACGCGTTGAGCAGTTCGAGTTTGGTGGGCGTCAGGTCCGCCCGGTGCAACAGCGCCATGATCACATGGTAGAGGCGCCGCCGGTCAGTCCAGGACGTAGAGGGCTTCCTCGATGCCGTCGGCGCCGGTGACGGGAAGGCCCAGCGGGTGGAAGCCGCACTTGCGCAGCACCCGGACCGAGCCGGCGTTGGCGACGGCGACGTAGACGTGGACCGGGCGGTCCGGCAGCAGGTCGAGGAAGCGGCCGAGCGCGGCGGTGGCGACGCCGCGGCCCCAGTGTTCCCGGCCGATCCAGTAGCCGACCAGGCGCCGTCCCTCCTGCTCCCCGCTCACGACCTTCCAGCTCACGACGTTGCCCGCCACCGCACCATCGGCGACGACGGTGCGCAGGATGTTCGACGGATCGGCCCGGATCCGGGCCCAGTGGGCGAGGAACGCGTCGCGGTCCCGCGAGGGCATCGCCGCCATCCGGGCCGCCTCGGGGTCCTGCTGGTGGGCGAGGAACGCCTCCAGGTCGTCGTCACGCACGTCCCTGAGCTCGACAACCGCCACGTCAGGCCGCCACAGCCGGGGCGGACGAGGCAGCGGGGTCGCAGTCGTCGGCGATGGTCAGGGAGTGGTCGGCCTTCAGGTAGGCGTCGGGGTCCTCGGTGGGGCCGGGCTGCGCGCCGGCGCCGGACCGGTACGGCGCGAGGAGCCCCTTGCCGGCCGCGGCGCAGTCGATCCAGGCCATGTACCCCTTGACCGCACCGACCCACATGCCCTTGTCGGCGGCGCGGAGGCGGCCGGTCGCGGGGAAGTCCCAGCGGGTCTCGTCGTGTTCGGCGGCCAGCGGGTTCCGGCCGTTGCCGGTGAAGGCGTAGACCCAGACGAAGTTGGTGGTGATCCGCAGGGTCTGGATGCCGTCGACCTCCGCGGAGTCGAACGTGATCCGACCGCTGACCCGGACCTCCTCGGCGGGGTCGAGGTGGGCGGCCGGGTCGATCCAGGTGGCGAGGGCGCTGAACTCGGTGCCGTCGAACCAGGTCTTGATGCCCTTCGCCGAGTTGGGGGCGAGGAGCGCCAGGAGCGCCGCCGGGTCGTGGCCGACGAGCATCTGCTGGTCCAGCCGGGCGGCGACGAGGGCCTTTCGGACCTGCTGCAGCGCGGCGTCGACCTGGGCAGCGGTGAACCCGGTGACGGCGGTCGCCGGCGGCAGGGTGATGCCGGCCTCACCCTTCGGGTAGGTCGCCGCGGGGGTGCCCTCGAAGGGGTCGGTGGGTGCGGCGCTCGCCGTGGTGGTCGCCGAGACGCCGGAGGGCACGGCCTGTGTCGGATACAACGGGGAATCGGCCGAGGAATCGGCCGAGTACGCCGAGCCGCCCGGCAGGTAGGTCCGGATCGTGGGCAGCGCGGCGGCGAGCAGGACCGCGGCCGCCACGGCGCTGGCGATGAACAGCACGCTGCGGGCCCGCGACGACCGGATCCGGAACACCGCGCGCAGCCGGCGGCGGCGATCGGCCCGTTTCGCGCGGCGCTCGGCCTGCTTGGCCCAGTCTTCGAGCCCGTCAAAGGGGTCGCTCATCATGTGCTCCGGACAGAGGGTCGGCGGCACAGTATGCACGAGCGGATCTTCCCGCGAGGCCCCCCTCAGGCGGACGGCCGGGAGGCGAGCGCGAGCAGGCCCAGGTCGTGGCCGGGTGGCGCGATGACGGCGATCCCGGCCGGCGGGCCCGACGAGGACGGCGCCGGCACGGAGACGCTCGGCAGCCCGTAGGCGCTGGCGGGCACCGCGCACCGCAGCGTCTCGCGGCGCCACGCGTCGCGGCCGACGGGGCTCAGCTCGCGCGAGTGCCCGGGGCCGCCGGCCGGCAGGACCAGCCAGGCGTCGCGGTCGGCGAGGAGGTCCAGCAGCGCGGCCCGGTGCTGCGCCAGGAACGCCCGGGCGGCGGCCTCCTCGGCGGCGGTGACGCCCGCGCCGAACCGGAACCGGTCCTCGACGTCGACGGCGAGGGCTCGCGGGTGGGCGGTGATCCAGTCGCCGTGCGCCCGCCACGCCTCGGCCGCCTGCACCTGCCGGAACGCCAGCAGCAACGGATCCGGGTCGTCCCAGGTGGACAGTGTGACCCGCGAGACCGGCAGCCCGAACCCCTCGCCGGTGACGGTGCCGTCGACGGCGAGCAGCCGCGACGGCAGGGTGGACGGGCCGTCGGGCAGCAGCACCGAGCCGACGAGGGCAAGGTGCGCGGCGGTGGCGGTGATCCAGCCGACGGTGTCGAACGACGGCGCGAGCGGCAGCACGCCGTCGGTGGGCACCGCGCCGTGGGTGGGGCGCAGGCCGTAGAGGCCGCAGCAGGACGCGGGGACCCGGATCGAGCCGCCCGTGTCGGTGCCGAGGCCGATGTCGGCGTGGCCGGTCGCGACCGCCGAGGCCGGACCGCTGGAGGAGCCGCCGGTGACCAGGTCCGGCGCGGCCGGGTTGGGCGGCGCACCATAGTGGACGTTCGTGCCCGACAGGGAGTAGGCGAGCTCGTCGGTGTGCGCGATCCCCTGGATCACGGCGCCGGCGGCGCGCAGCCGGGCGACGGCGGGCGCGTCGGCCGCGGCGGGCAGGGCGGAGGCGAGCCAGGCGGGGTTGCCGCCGCCGACCGCGAAGCCGGTGACCTGGAAGAGGTCCTTGACCGCGACGCGCAGGCCGTCGAGCGGGCCGTGGCCGGTGGCCGGGGCGAGGGGCATCCCCTTCACCCGCCAGACGGACGGATCGGCGGTCATGCGGCCGCTCCGGAACACGGCACGGAAAGGATCGACACCGGACCACCTACCTCATCGGCGTGGTCACCGCTACACCGCGGCGGACCGCTGATGAGCCTAGCGCCCGAGCCGCGAAGACACAGCGGTTCACCAGTCAGGTGTGCCGAGCCACGTCGCTTTCGCCAGGGCGTTCTGCCCGGCGGCGTTCGGGTGGAAGAAGTCCTGGGCGGTGACCATGTCGAGGCTGAACGCGACCCGGTGCGCGGCGCCGCCGTCGTCCTTGCACCGCGCGCCGTAGGCCTTGCAGGCCGCAACGAGCTGGGAGTTGTACGCGTCGATGCGCTCCTGGAACGCCTTGCGGCGGGCGGCGTCGGCGGGTGCGGTGGACGTGGGCGCGGCGAGCAGCGCCTGGCAGATGCCGAGGGACCAGGCCTTCACCGCGATGTCCTTGGTGTGCCCGATCTCCCAGAGGCGGTGGATGTCGGGGATGCTCGCCACGAGGATCCGTGCCTGCGGCAGGCCCTGCTTGAGCACCGCGAGGGCGTCGTCGACCTGGCGGCGGAACGTGTCGACGGGGGTCATGTCGGCGATGGTGGGGCGGCACGCGTCGTTGGCGCCGATGAGGACCGTGACGTAGCCGGCCTTCGCGGTGACCGCGGTGCGGGCCTGCCCGGCGAGGGCGTCGGCGCGGGCCTTGCCCTCGGCGGCGTTGCTGGCACGCAGGCCCGGGTTGGACTTCAGCAGCCGCCGGTAGTGGCTGTCGACCCGGGTGCCGTCGCCGGTCGACCACGAGTTGCGCGGGCACGGGGTCGGCGCGAGACACGACGCGAACGCGGTGGTGACCGAGTCGCCCAGCGCCGCCATCGAACCAAGGCCACCGCCACCGCCACCACCACCGCCACCGCCACCGGTCGGCGCGGGACCGACGGTGCCGCCCTCGCACGCGAGCGCCAGCACCGCGAGGCCCGCGAGCGCGAGCGCCCACACATTCTGTGTCCATCTGGTGACGATGGGCACATCGTAACGGAACCTACGTCGCATGCAGCCGTTTCAACAGTGACATCTCCAGCTCCTCCGGCAGCTGGAAGAAGCCGTCCTCCGTGAGCAGGCGGTGGTGTTCGTTCGGCCGGTACGACATGGGCACCAGCTCGCCGTCGCGCACCTCGACGCTGCCGATGACGTCGTGCTCGGGGACCTCGCCGGCAGGGTCCGCGGTGCGGGCGTCCAGCACGTCGACCCAGCCGTGCCCGCCGACGAGGACGGCCTGTTCGCGCAGGCCCGGCACGACGAAGATGTCGTCGGCGATCATCTCGTGCAGGAACCGCACGAACGTGGGGTTCTCCTCGAAGTGGTCCGGCTGCATCGCGCCGGGGCCGTCGACGCCGACGGCGAGGAGCCCGACGACAGCCTCCGCGGACAGCCCGTGCTCGGCGACGTCGTCCGGCTCGAGGGGCGACACCAGGTGCCGCAGTCGCTCACCGAGGTACACCTCGTACACGAAGAGCTCCCGCCGGGCGGGGCCGGCAAAGCGTTCAGCGGTCCCCACGGAGCTTCCCGTAGACCAGGACGTCCCGCCAGGCGCCGTCGCGGAACTCCGCGGAGCGCAGGATGCCCTCGCTGAGGAACCCGACCTTCTCCAGGGCCTTCTGCTCCGGGATGTTCTCCGGCTGGGTCCGGGCCTCGATCCGCGGCGCGGCGCTGTTGGCGAACAGGTAGTCGCACAGCAGCGTCTGCGCCCGCCAGCCGACGCCGCGGCCGCGCCACTCCGGCAGCAGGATGATGCCGATGCTCCAGTACCGCGACCAGCCGGTGCCGATCGACTCCCAGCTGACGAAGCCGGCGGCGGTCTCGTCGGCCTCGACCATGAGCCGGCCGGCGTGCTCGCCGAGGAAGCCGTCCTCCGCGAAACGCCTGGCCGGGCCGGTCGGCTCGCGGTAGCCCGACCAGGCCGGTCCGGCCAGCCCAGGCTCCGTCACGAACCGGCGGAACATCCCCAGATCGCTCTCGACCACCGGTCGCAGCCGCACCCAGGTCTTATTCAACTCGCCTCACCTCGCTCAGCCGGCGGCCTGCGCGCGACGCGCAAGATCGCCCGCAATCTTCGCCGATGATCGCGGCGACCGCCATCCGACCAACCGCCGGTAAATCGGCCACGCTACCGTCTGGGGCCATGCCCGTCGATGCCTTCGCTCACACGTTCGTCGTGGCCGCCCCGCCGGCCACGGTCTACGCGCACCTGGCCGACCCGCGGTCCTACGTGGGGCTGTCCCCGCTCGTCGTCGCCGTCCGCGACGTGCACACCGACGGCGACCAGGTCACCTACGTGGCGCTGGAACGCTTCCGCTTCTACACCAACCCGATCCGCGTGACGATGACCCTCCACCCGGAGGCGTTGTCGGTGGTGAGCGCCGTGGTCTCCCCCGGCCGCGTCTGCCTCCGGGCCGCGGTGACGTTGACGCCGTCCGGAGACGGCACCGAGGTCACCGAGTCGATCACGGTCGAGTCGCCGTCGTTGTTGCGGCGGTACGTGGTGCGCCAGGCAAGCGCCGTGCAGCTCAAGCGGGCCGCCGAGCTGACCCGCCGGATGGCCGCCTAGCGGGTGAGGTGCGGGGCGACGTGCTCGCGGATCAGCTCGAACGATCGGGCCCGGGCTTCCACGTCGTACACCATGCAGGTCAGCATGAACTCGTCTGCCTGCGTGCGCGCCAGCAGCTCGGTCAGCTGACCGCGGACCGTCTCCGGGGACCCGAGGGCCTGGCCCTCGCGGCGTTCCAGGATGAACTCGCGCTCCCGGTCGGTGTACGGGTAGGCCGCCGCCTCCTCCGGCGTCGCCATGGCCTCGGGACGGCCGGAGCGCAACCGGAGGAACGACAGCTGGCTCGGCCCGGCGAGGAACGCGGCCTCCTCGTCGGTCGGGGCGGCGACCGCGCTGACGGCCACCATCGCGTAGGGCGCGTCGAGCCACTGCGACGGCCGGAAGCTGTCGCGGTAGAGCTTCAGCGCCGGCAGCGTGTTGGCGCTGGAGAAGTGGTGCGCGAAGGAGAACGGCAGCCCGAGCAGTCCGGCCAGCTGGGCGCTGAAGCCGCTCGAGCCGAGCAGCCACACGTCGGGCTTGTCGCCGCGCCCCGGCGAGGCGAGGATGCGCTGCTGCGCGTCGTCGCCGGTGAAGTAGGCGATGAGGTCCTGCAGCTCCTCCGGGAAGTTCTCCGCCGACAGGCCGTCCATCGTGCGGCGCAGCGCGAGCGCCGTGTACTGGTCGGTGCCGGGCGCCCGGCCGATGCCGAGGTCGATGCGGCCCGGGTGCAGCGCCTCGAGGGTGCCGAACTGCTCGGCGACGACGAGCGGCGCGTGGTTGGGCAGCATGACCCCGCCGGAGCCGACGCGGATCGTGGACGTCGCGGCGGCCAGGTGCGCCAGCAGCACCGCGGGTGAGGAGCTCGCGATGGCGGGCATGTTGTGGTGCTCGGCGACCCAGAACCTGCGGTATCCGAGTGCCTCGACGCGTCTGGCCAGCTCCGTCGTGTTGCGCAGGGCATCTCCGGCGGACGCGTTGGCGGCCCGGGGCGCGACGTCAAGGACGGAAAGCGGAATCTCGGTCACAAACCATGGTCAACAGCGGATGCCCCGCGGATGTTCCCGCTCAGAGCAGGTCGAGCAGGATGACCACGCCCAACGTGACGAACACCACCGGCGTGAGCCACGGCCCGGCGGCCGACACCGCCGACACGACCCGGCGGTGACCGCCGAGCCAGCCGGCCACCGCGCACCACACCGCGACCAGCACGGCGAAGACGGCGACCATGACGGCCGCGTCGGCAAGACTGGCGGTGCGCAACAGCGGCGTGTAGACCGCGATGTTGTCCCCGCCGTTGGCGATGGTGACCCCGGCGACGGCCAGCACTCCCCCCGCGATCGGAGGGGTGTCCTCGTCACCGTCCCGCCCTCGCCAGGCACGAAGCGCCCCCAGTACACCCAATGCCAGCGGAACAAGTCCGAGGAACCGGATCCACGCGTCGGGGATCAGGGTGAGGCCGGCGGCCGCGGCGGCCGAGACGGCCACCAGCGCAGCGATGCCGAGATACTGCCCGAGCCACACGGCGCCGGCCCGGGCGCCGGCACCGGTGCGCGCCGCGATGAACAGCAGCGTCAGCACGACCAGGTCGTCGACGTTGGTGCCGGCGAAGACGGCCGCCGCCGTGAGGATCACCGGCGCAGCATACGGCCCGCCCCTGGCAGGGACGGGCCGCACGGTGCCGGGAGGTCAGACGCGGCAGGGGTTGCCGGTCGGGTTGGCGGCGCTGCCGTGGATGTCGGCGCGCGCCTCACTGATGACCACGTCGGTCAGCAGGGTGTCGAGGACGACGGCCTGCTGGGTGACGCTGGTCGGGGTGGTCGTGGTCGCGTTGAGCTTGAGCGAGCCGATGACCAGCGGCACGGTCAGCGGCGCGCTGCCGACCGGCACCGCGATGCCGTTGATCTTCAGGTACGCGATGCTGGAGGCGCCCGTGAGCACCGGCGCGAGGCCGCCGGGGCCGGCCGCGCAGGTCGCCTTCGCGGTCGCCTGGATGAGGCCGAGCTCGATCGTCACCGGGGCGATCCCGCCGACGGTGATCTTCACCGACTCGACGGTAGCCTTGGCCGTGCCGTTGTCTCCGGCCGCGGGTGCGGTGTTGAGGTTGTCCGGGGTCAGCGCCGTGTTCGCGTCCAGGGTCTTGGACTCGACCTTGATCAGGCCCGAGTTGAGGGTGAGCTGGGCGAGGATCTTGCTGTCGTCGGCGCAGGGGACGTTGGCCGGGTTCGCCGCCGGCGAGGACAGCGGGCCGACCCGCAGCACCTGCGCCGTGCACGAGAAGGTGCCGTTGCGGTCCGCGTCGACGATCGTGCCGAGGCCGGTGCCGTCGGCGATCCCCGCGCCCACGGCCGCGGAGAGGTTGACGGTGAAGGTCTCGTTGAGCTCGTCGACCGCGTCGTTGACGATCGGCACCGTGACGGGCCGGCTGGTCTGGCCGGGCGTGAAGGTGACCGTGCCGGCGCTGCTGAGGTAGTCCGCACCGGCGGTCGCGCTGCCGTTGGCGGTGGCGAAGCCGACGCTGACCGGGTCGGTGGACGGGCCCGACAGCGAGACCGTGAAGGTGGCGTTGCCGGCGTTCTCGTCGACGACGACGTCGTTGATCGAGAGGCTCAGGACCTTCACCGACAGCGTCTGCACGAAGGCCGCACCCTGGCTGACCCCGTCGACCTTGAAGTCGACCTTGCAGGTGTACGTGCCGGGCGCGGCGCCGCCGGCGACGGTGACGTGCTCGGTGAAGTCGGCGGTGGCGCCGCTGTCGACGGTCTTCTCGGCCGGCGCGAAGCTCACCGACAGGTTGGCGTCGCAGTCGAAGGGCACCGGGGTGACCTTCACCTGGATCGCCTGGATGCCGGCGAGGATCGCGGCGCTGACCTGGTCGGCGGGCACGTTCGGCAGGTACACGCCGCCGGTGCCGGAGGTGATCGCCTCGGCCTGGTCGCCGGCGTTCATGCCGCCGACGTCGACGGCGACGACGCGGATGTGCGCGGCGTTGAGCGCGGCGATGGTGTCGGCCAGGCCGTGGCCGAGGCTCGGGTCGTGCGACGGGGCGTCGCCGAAGATGACGATGATGCGGGTGCCGCCGTCGCGGAAGTGCACGGCGCCGTTCGCGAGCTGGAACAGCGCGTTGAGGTTGTCCTCCGGCAGGTCCCCGCCGCCGTCGGCGTTCCACAGGTCGATCCCGGCCTGGACGGCCGCCTGGTTCGCGGTGATGTCCTGGCGGACCGTGAACGGCGCGGAGTCCTCGACGTCCTTGTACTCGGCGACGCCGAACTGCGCGTTCGGCTGCGCCGCCGCGATCTGGCCCATGACCGACGCGGCGTTGGTGCGCACGTCGGCGATCGGGTCGAACATGCTGCCCGTGGTGTCGGCGAGGAAGACGACGTCGGGCTTCGGGGGCACCGGCGCGGTCTCGACGTGCTTGGCGATGTCGGCCGACTGGCCGGGCCCCAGCGTCAGGCTGACGTTGGGCGGAGTGACGCCTGGAGCGGCCTGCGCGGCGGTGCCCGTCGCGAAGACGGTCACCGCCCCGGCGGTCAGCACCAGGCTGAGTAATGACGCGAGTTTCACGTGCTCCTCCTATGGACGGCGGTTGCCGAGGAGAAGCAAACAATGGCGGCGTACCCGTGAAACAGGACTTGCCCACCGCCCGGACCTCTTGTAAGCAGCGCTCAACTGCCTTTACGAATTCACTCCTGTGAGTGCGTTCGGAATGCGGTTCACATTCAATTCAGTCCACCGGACGGGTGGACCGTTCTGTATGAATGTTTACACCAGCTGGAACTGCGCCACGACCGTGCGCAGTTCGCTGGACATGCGGGCCAGATCCTCCGCGGCGGCGCGGGCCTCGGTGACGCCGGACGCGGTCATCTCCGCGGCCTCGGCGAGCCCGCCGGCGGTCCCGGCGATGCGCTCCGCCCCGCCGCTGGCCTCGCTGACGTTGCGGCTCATCTCGGCCGTCGTCGCGCTCTGCTGCTCGACCGCGGCGGCGATCGTCGTCGCGTACTGGTTGGTCTCGCCGATCACGCCGGCGATCTCGGCGACCGCGTCGGCCGCGGCCGAGGCGTCGCGCTGGATCGCCTCGACCCGCCGGGAGATGTCCTCCGTCGCCTTCGCCGTCTCCTGCGCCAGGTCCTTCACCTCACCGGCGACGACGGCGAAGCCCTTGCCCGCGTCGCCGGCCCGGGCCGCCTCGATGGTGGCGTTCAGCGCGAGCAGGTTCGTCTGCTCCGCGATCGCGGTGATGGTCTTGAGGACGTTGCCGATCTCCGCGCTGGACACCCCGAGCTGCGCGATCGTGCTGCTCGCCGACTCCGCGCTGAGCACGCCGTGACCGGCGACCCGGGCCGCCTCCGCGGCGTTGCGGGCGATCTCACCGATCGCGGCACCCATCTGCACCGTGCCCGCCGAGACGGTCTGCACGTGCTGCGAGACCTCCGTCGCGGCGGAGGACACGGTCGTCGCCTGGGCGCTGCCGCGCTCGGCGGACTCGGCGATCTGGTTGCTGACCGCGGACAGCTCCTGCGCGGCGCTGGCGAGGGCGCCGCTGTTCTCCTCGACGGCGGAGACTCCGGCGCGCAGCTTCCCGGTCGCGATGTTGAGCTCGGCCGCCATCGTGCCCAGCTCGTCGCCGCCCCGCACGTCCGCGACCCTCGTCAGGTCGCCGTCGGCGAGGCCGGTGACGACGTGGGACACCTTGTGCACGGCGCGGACCAGCTGACCCGCCACGGCGAGCGCGACCGCGACGGCGAGGACCAGCCCGACGGCGAGCATCCCCCAGGTCCAGATCTGCGCCTGGCGGTATTCCTGCCGGGTCGCCTCCAGCCGCGCGAGGGACACCTTCCGCTCGGCGGCGCCGATCTCCGTCACCACGTCGATCGCCTGCGACACCAGCGGCCCGGTGACCTCGTCGTGGATCCGGGCCACCTCGGCGTCGTCACCGGCGCGGCTGGCCGGCAGGAACTGATCGTCTATCACCGTCCGGTACTGCGCGAAGAGGTCCCGCAGCCGCCCGACGAGGTGCGGCATCGACGAGGTGTCCGCGTAGACGGCGAGCCGCTGGTCGAACGTGGTGTACCCCCGGGCCAGCAGCTCCTCGTACCGGGCCGTGCCGGGACCGCCGCCGGAGATCCCGTGGTTGAGCACGTTCACGCGGACGTCCGTGAGCGCCGACAGCACGTCGTTGATCTCCTGGATCGGCACGAGACCGTCGTTGTACAGCAGCTCGGCCTCGTGGTTCATCTGCGACATGCGCACCGTCGACTGCACGCCGGTGCCCAGCGCCACCGCGCCCAGCACCGCGACGACCAGGAGCACCTTGGAGCGGACCGAGCGGTTCGCGAGCCAGGTTCTCATATATCCCATTTGAGCAGGTCCTGGCCGTACCCACGGCGAAAGCTGCCAGATCCGGTGATGGTCGTACGGGGCCGAAGCGTTACGGTCGCAGCATGGCAGGCAAGGCTTCTCTGACCGCGGCGCGGGCGGTGACCCTCGTCAAGGACCCCTCCGGGGCGCCCGCCGTCAACCTCGCGAAGGTCCGCGAGTCCGGCCACGTCGACCTCGCCAAGCGGGCCGACAAGGCGGGGCTGGCGCTGAACCGGCGCGGGCTCGGCGGCATCCGGGCGCAGGCGATGCTCATCCTGGACCACTCCGGCTCGATGCGCGCCGACTACAAGTCCGGCGCGGTGCAGACGCTCGTCGAACGCGCCCTGGGCTTCGCGCTGCAGATCGACATCGACGGGACGGTGCCGGTCATCCCGTTCGACACCGCCGTCCTGCCGACGGTCAACGTGACCGTCGACAACTACAGCGGCGTCGTGGACCGCGAGATCCACCGCGGCTGGATGGGCACCACCAACCTCGCCGACGCCCTCGCCCTGGTCCTCGCCGAGGCGGAGAAGACCACCGCGCCGATCTTCTGCATCGTCGTCGCCGACGGCGGCCCGGACAGCAAGCGCGCCACCACCAAGGTCGTGTGCGAGCTGTCGCGCTACCCGGTGTTCCTGAAACTGCTCGCGGTCAGGCCGGTCGAGTACTTCCAGACCCTCGACGACCTCGACGGCACCAAGCGCCTGCTCGACAACGTCGACACGAAGTCCTCGACCGAGACGCTGGACCTGCTCACCTGCACCGACCTGCAGTTCGCCGAGGCGATGGCGGACGAATGGGACACCTGGGTCACCGCCGCCACCGCCGCCGGCGTGCTGTCCTAGCCGCCGGGGGAACGGCTAGACGACGACGCCGAGGGCGAGGATCAGGACGATCGAGACGACGGAGATGATGGTCTCCATCGCCGACCAGGTCTTGAACGTCTCCCCCACCGTCATGCCGAAGTACTCCTTCACCAGCCAGAAGCCGGCGTCGTTGACGTGGGACAGGAACAGGGAACCGGAGCCGATCGCGAGGGCCAGCAGGGCCGTGTTGGTGTCGGGGAGCTGGCTGAGCAGCGGGGCCATGAGGCCGGCGGCGGTGACCGTCGCGACGGTGGCGGAGCCGGTGGCCAGGCGGATACCGACGGAGATGAGCCAGCCGAGCAGCAGGGCGGAGATGCCGCTGGCGGCGGCGGCCTTGCCGATGGCGTCGCCGATGCCGACCGCGACGAGGGTCTGCTTGAAGCCGCCGCCGGCGCCGATGATGAAGATGATCCCGGCGATCGGCAGGAGGCTGCCGGCGACGAGGTCGCTGACCTTCTGCCGGCTGAACCCGCGCAGGTAGCCGAACGTGAACAGGGCGACCAGCACGGCGAGCAGCAGCGCGACGAACGGGTCCCCGAGGAAGTCCAGGACGGTGCGGACGCGGGTGCCCTTGTCCAGGGTGATGTCGGCGACGGCGCGGCCGAGCATCAGCATCACCGGCAGCAGCACGGTCGCCAGGGTCAACCCGAACCCGGGCCGCGACGTCGGCCGGTCCTCGGGGTCGCCGACGTCGATGTCGTCGCCGACGGCACCCTGCGCGCTGGGCTCGACGGCGTCGTCGGCCTTGTCGGAGGCCCGCTCGGCGACGCCGGGGCCGGGGCCGTCCTGAGCCGAGGCGCGGATGCCGAACGCGGCCACCAGGCGGGCCGGCGGGGTGGGATTGACGAACCTGCCGATCCAGATCCCGTACAGCGGACCGGCGATGATCACCGTCGGAATGGCGACGAGCAGGCCGAACGCGAGCGTCTGGCCGAGGTCGGCGTGCAGGGCGTCGATCGCGATCAGCGGGCCGGGGTGCGGCGGGACCAGGCCGTGCATGACCGACAGGCCGGCCAGGGCGGGGATGCCGACCCGGACGATCGACGTGCCGGCCCGGCGGGCCACCAGGAAGATGACCGGGATCAGCAGGACGACGCCGACCTCGAAGAACAGCGGAATGCCGATGATCATGGCGATGAGGGCCATGGCCCACGGCAGGCGGCGTTCGCCGGCGCGGCCGACGATCGTGTCGACCACCCGGTCGGCGCCGCCGGAGTCGGCGAGGAGCTTGCCCAGGATGGTGCCGAGGGCCACGAGGATGCCGACGCCACCGAGCGTGCTGCCGAAGCCCTTCTCGAACTCGGAGATGACGTTCGCGGCGGCGAGCCCGGCGCCGAGGCCGACCACGGCACTGCCGAGGATCAGGGCCAGAAACGGATGGATCTTGTACCGCGTGATCAGCACGACCACGACCGCGATCGCGACGAGGGTCCAGGTGACCAGCCAGGTGTCGTGCGACGTCCAGTCCATGGCGGTGACGTCCTTCCGGCGCGATGCGCCAAACTCAGTGCAGGCGCGACCTCAGCATGATCTCGGCGACGATCTGCTCGGGGGTGGCGTCGATCGACACCTCCGTGACGTCCTCGTCCGGCTGGGGTGGCTCCAGGGCGGCGAACTGACTGTCGAGCATCTCCACGCGCATGAAGTGGCCGTGGCGGGCCGCGAGCCGGCGCGTGATCAGCTCGCGGGAGCCTTCGAGGAAGACGAGCCGCACCTGCGGGCGGCCGTCGCGCAGCTGGTCGCGGTACGTCCGGCGCAGCCCTGAGCACGACACGACGCCGGGGATGCCCTCGGCGGCGCGGTCGTCGATCCACTGGCCGATGGCGGCGAGCCAGGGCGCCCGGTCCTCGTCGGTGAGCGGCTCACCGGCCGCCATCTTCGTCACGTTCGCGGCCGGGTGGAAGTCGTCGGCCTCCGCATACAGCCAGCCGAGCCGGCCGGCGAGCAGTGCCCCGATGGTGGTCTTGCCGGTGCCGGCAACACCCATCACGATGATCACTGGAGGTGGGGTGTCCGGCATGGCGACACCGTACCCAGGCGACCGGTTCACTACACACGGCGGTAATCGCTGTCGATTCCCCGTCGATGGTGGTGCCAGCACGACCACGGCGTTCGCCGCCGCACCGGCCGGATCCACGTGCTGGCGCGACTGTGTTCCGGGGCGCCGGCGGCGAGCCTTGAGGGACTGAAGTCCTTCGAAGGAGAGCCCCGATGCGCAAGCTCGCGGCCGGCGTCGCCGCCGGTCTGATCGTCCTGGCCGCCGCGACCGGTTGCGGCGGCGACCCGGCACCGTCCAGTACCCGGGACACACCCGGCGCCGCCGCGCCACCGGCGGTGCGGACCACGGTCGCGCAGGGCGACCTGCCCGACGCGTGCGCGCTGCTCAGCCTCGAGGAGGCCGGGGCGCTGCTCGGCAAGGCCGTCAAGCCGCCGCAGCCGGCGCTCGACGTGATCGGCGCCGATGAGGCCGGCTGCGACTGGCAGAAGGCGGACGAGGACAACTTCCGCCTGGCCCTGATCCAGTTCTCGGTGTACCGCTCGGAGCGGTACCTGCCGCGCGACGCGTACAAGCCGGGCGAGATCATCGGCGACGTGACGATCGCCGGGGCGCCCGGCACCGCGTTCCTGACCCGGTCCGGGAAGACGACCGTCGGGGTCAACTACGCGGTCAAGGGCCGGCGGGTCACGATCGACGTCACCGTCGACGACGGCGACCCGACCGCCCGGGTCGACGCGATCACCAAGACCGCGGCGCTGGTCGCGACCCGTCTCTGAGCCGTTCCTCCCGGTGGCCGTGGGCCGGTCGGTGCTCGCACCGACCGGCCCACGCGTTCGCGTCCCCGCCCCAAATCGGTCAGGACGGGGCCATGGCCACCAGCGGCGGGAAGTGCCGGGCGACGAGCTGCTTCGCGACCGTCTCAGGGTCGGCGATGTCGCCGGTGCGGTGCCGCTCGACCAGCCGGGCGTGCCCGGGCAGGCCGGCGCCCCGCTCGCGGAGGGTCTGCTGCATCCGCGTCTCGATGGCGCCGGGGTCGACGATCTCCACCGTGCAGGTGCGGCTCGCCGCCTCGCTGACGCAGCGCATGAACGCCTCCGCGCCCGCCTTCGTCGCGCAGTACGTGGCCCAGCCGGGGTAGCTGCGGTGCGCCGCCGAGGAGGCGACGTAGACGATCCGCAGCCGCGGCGCCGGGTCGCGGGCGAAGGCGGCCAGGAAGACGTTCGTCAGGAGGATCGGCGCGACCAGGTTGACCTGGACCGCGGCGAACACCTCCTCGGGTGCCAGTTCGCCGACGAGCCCGATCGGCTCGACGGTCGCGGCGTTGTGCAGCAGCACCACCTCGTCCTCGGCATGTGCCTCGCCGACGAACGCGGTCATCTCGGCCTCCGTCGGCAGGCTGACGGCCTCCGTGAGGTCCGTGGTGCGCAGCCGCACCGACGCCGGGTGCCGCGCCGCGAGCACCTGCTGTTCGGAGGGGAAGGTACGGGCCAGGCCGAAGACCCTGGCACCGTCGGATTGCAGCGCGTGGAACAGGGCCGCGCCGAGCCCTCGGGAAGCGCCGGTGACGAAGACCGAACGCATACGGGAACCGTCCGCGATCGCGGACATGACATCACTCCAACCGTGTCGAGCTGCCCAACAACAACGACGGGGGGTGGGAGTTCGATCTACGTGCGCCAGACCTGCAGCGCGGAGCGGACGGGTGCGTGGTCCGTGCGGGCACCCGCCGACGGTTCGGTGAGCGAGGCAAGCATCAGCTGCGCGGCGCTGCCGGTGGTGAGCTGCGCGAGCGCGTGGCCGGTGGCCTCCGGGGTCTCCACCTGCTCACCCTCGGCGTGCAGCATGAGGGGTTGCTGCCCGCCTCCGTCACCGCCGGACCGCGAGCCGCACTCGTGGTGGTCGGGCGTGAGCAGCTGGTGGCCGGCCCCGGCATGCGCCGTCGGTGCGCCGATGGTCGCGCCGAACAGCAAGGCCAGCACGAGGGCGAGGACGCCGACGGCCCAGCGGGGCTTGCGTGCCCACGTGCGTCCGTCCAAGTCCGCCCTCTCCCCGGTGATACCTCACCGTCATCATGGACCAACGGTGCGCACATTGGAGTGTCGCGAATTTGGCAGCATCCGCGAAAATCGATTCCCGGATAGTGTGCACAGGTGCTTGTGCGAGCCAGTGTCGATGACGACCTGCCCTGGTTGCAAGAATTGCTCACGAATTTGTACGGTGCGGTCCACGTCATCACGGGAGAAAACGGTCGTGACGCGGATCGGCTGCCGGCATTGGTCGCCGAGGACGGCGCCGGCGAACGGGTGGGACTTCTCACCTACGAGATTGCCGCGACCGGCCTGGAAATCGTCACGATCGACGCCGTGCGTCCGCATCGCGGGATCGGCACGGCCCTGCTCGACGCGGCGAAGGCGGTCGCGGCCGACGCCGGCTGCACCCGGCTGTGGCTGATCACCACCAACGACAACCTCGACGCGCTGCGCTTCTACCAGCGCCGCGGGCTGCGGATCCGGGCCGTGCACCCCGGCGCGGTCCAGCGGGCCCGGCGCCGCAAGCCGCAGATCCCCGAGGTCGGTGGGTTCGGCATCGCGCCGCACGACGAGCTGGAGCTGGAGCTGCCCCTGACGGCCGCGGACGCGCACGTCCGGCCGGGCGGCCTCGCCGACGTGAAGCCCGTCCTGGGGCTGCTGGACGGCGCGACCCGGTGGCTGGTCGGGCTGGGGCGGACCGGGCAGTGGGGCACCGAGCCGCACTCGACCAACCCGCGCCGGCTCACCACGATGATGCGCTGGGTCCCGCAGGGCCACCTGCACGTCGCCGAGCTCGACGGCGCCGTGGTCGGTGCGCTCGTCGTCGGCGAGGCGCCGGAGAACATCCCGGTCGTCTACGAGCCCGAACTGTACGTGAACCTGCTCGTCACCGACCGGGCGCGGCAGGGCCGGCGGCTGGGCGCGCTGCTGCTGGACCACGCCCGGGTGCTCGCCGTGCGGCGCGGGATCGGCCTGCTGCGGGTCGACTGCTACGCCGGCGACGACCAGGCCCTCGTCGACTGGTACCGGCGGCAGGGCTTCACCCCCACGGAAACCTTCACGGTCCGGCTGTCGACCGGCGTCGACTGGCCCGGCCAGGTCCTGGAGCAACGCCTCTAGCCGAGCGCCGCGGCGAGCCGCTCCAGCAGCCACAGGTCATGCGGATACCGGGACAACCCGGACCGGCGCACCGCGACGAGCCCGTCCGGCCCGCCCTCGACGCGCACGTCCCGCCAGATCGCGCCGGCCTCGCCGGCCCGCCGCAGCACCGCGACGGCCGCCGGTGGGGTCCCGGTGTCGGGGACGAACGCGCCCGCGGTGTTGCCGAGGGCCTGCAGCCGCGGCACCGCCGCGCGCACGGACGTGACCATCGCGCCGCCGTCGAAGCGGATCTCGACGTGGAAACCGCCGCGCGTCCCGCTCAGATGCACCCGCGCACCGTCCTCGACGCGGTGCAGTCCGCAGGGGACGACATCGTCGCCGTCGCTCAGGTGCGTGTCCACCCGCTCAGCTTGCCCGCAACCCCGCTGGGCAGCGACGACGGTCGCACCACCACCGCCTGTGGTGCAGGCACCACAGGCGTCAGTCGCGGTCGGCGAGGTACAGCAGGACGGCGCCGACCCGGCGGTGCGTCTCGCCCTCCTCGACCAGGCCGAGCTTGGCGAAGATCGAGTTGATGTGGCGCTCGACGGCCCGGACGGTGACGAACAGCCGCTCCGCGATCGTGGTGTTGTTGGCGCCGGTCGCCATCTCCGACAGCACCTGCCGCTCACGGGCGGTGAGGTGGCGCAGCGCGCTGCCCGCCGGCCGGCTGCGGGCGGTGAGCATCGTCTCCACGATCCGCGGGTCGATGACGGAGCCACCGCCGGCCACCGCCCGGACCGCGTCGGCGAGCTGGCCCGGCTGGGCGAGGCGCTCCTTGAGCAGGTAGGCCCGGCCGGCCACGCCGTCCTGCAGCAGCGCGGTCGAGTGCGCCGGGTCGTCGTACTGGCTGAGCACCACCACGCCGATCCCCGGATGGGTGCCCCGCAGCGCGATCGCGGCCCGGACCCCCTCGTCGGTGTTGGTCGGCGGCATGCAGATGTCGGTGACCACGACGTCCGGTGCCAGCCGTTCCACAGTGGACAGCAGCTCGTCGTGGTCGGCGGCGAGTCCGATCACCGACAGGTCGGCTTGGTCACTGAGCAGTGCTCTGACACCCTCCCGGACCAGGAGACTGTCATCCGCAACGACGACCCGGATACCCATGGGTCGGTAACCTACCGCCTGTCCCGGGGGATCCGTGAGCGTCGACTTCGCCCTCCTGCTCCGCCTGGAGCACGCCGTCTCCGACATCCTCGCCGCGCCGGAACCCGCGGGCGGGCCGGTCCTCGACGCGATCGGCCGGGCGCTGGGCTGGTCCGCGGGCGCGATGTGGCAGGTGACGCCCGGCGGGCTGCGCTGCGTGGCGACGTGGTCGACGTCGCCGCGGTTCGAGTCGTTCGAGTCGGCGACCCGCGACCTGGTCCTCGCCCGCGGCGAGGGGCTCCCGGGCGCGGTGTGGCAGCGCGGCGAGCCGGCGTGGGTGCGCGAGTTCGGGCAGCAGACGTCGTTCCCGCGGGCGGTCGCCGCCGCGCGCGCGGGCCTGTCCGCCGCGTTCTGCTTCCCGCTGCACGGTGCTGACGGGATCGAGGGCATCGTCGAGTTCTTCACCAGCGCCCTCGCCGACCCGCCGCCGGAGCTGGTGTCGACGGCGACGAGCCTGGGCCGGCGCATCGGCGACGCGCTGCACCGGGCCCGGGCGTCGGATGCGGTACGCCGCAGCGAGGCCCGCCTCCGCGCGGTGCTGGACTCCGCGCTGGACTGTGTCGTCATCGCCGACGCCGACGGGGTGATCCTGGAGTTCAACCCGGCCGCGTGCCGGACCTTCGGCTACCGCCGCGACGACGCGGTCGGCCGGGAGCTCGCCGAGCTCATCGTGCCGCCGTCGCTGCGGGCGGCGCACCGCGAGGGCCTGCGCCGCTTCCTGGCCTCCGGCGAGCCGCGGGTGCTGGACCGGCGCGTCGAGATCACCGGCATGCGCGCCGACGGGACCGAGTTCCCGGTCGAGCTGACCATCACCCGGGTCGCGGTCGAGGGCAGGCCGGTGTTCAGCGGGTACCTGCGCGACCTCAGCGACCAGCATCGGGTCGCCGAGGAGCTCAAGGCGTCCCGGCGCCGGGTGCTGGACGCCACCGTCGGTGAACGCCAGCGCCTCGAACGGGACCTGCACGACGGCGCGCAGCAGCGCCTCGTCGGCCTCGGGATGACCCTCGCCCGGGCCCGCACCGCCCTGCCCGACCAGCCGGCCCGCGCCGCGTCGATCCTCGACGACGCCATCGCCGCCCTGGAGGAGTCCGCGATCGAGCTGCGCGACTTCGCCCGGGGCGTCCATCCGGCCAGCCTCACCCGGTACGGGCTGAGCGCCGCCCTCGCCGACATGGCCCGCCGCGGCCCGGTCGAGCTGCGCCTCGGCGACCTGCCCACGGACCGGTTCGCGCCGGCGGTCGAGGCCACCGCCTACTTCGTGGTCAGCGAGGCGGTCACGAACGTCGCACGGTACGCCGGGACCGGCACCGCCCAGGTCGACGTCGCCGTGTCCGGTGACGAGCTGACCGTGACCGTCACCGACGGCGGGCGCGGCGGCGCCGACGCGGAGCTCGGCTCGGGCCTGCGCGGCCTCGCGGACCGTATCGCGCTGCTCGACGGCACCCTCACCGTCGACAGCCCCCTCGGCGCGGGCACCACCGTCCGCGCGCGGATCCCGATCTGATGTGGTGCTGCCACCACAGCCGGGGTTCGGCGCAGGACGCGCCGGACGTTGGTGCGGGCGCCCTGCCGCGCCCGGCCCGCGGGCGGGAGGATTCCTCCAGTCGCCGCGGTGGCGCGGCACTCGACAAGGGGGCATCACATGAACAGCTCGCAGCGCTGGGCCGGTCCTTCACGCGCACGCCGCCGGGTCAGGGACTCGTGACGTCCGCACGGGTCAGAGGTTCCTGACGTCCCACAGCCAGAGGCCGCCGACCTGGCGGCCCGGGCCGAACAGCGCGTCCAGGGTGCCCCGCTCGGCGGCCGCACCGTCCCCGGTCGGGGCCAGGATGATCGACGTCCGCCAGTACGCGAGGTCGAGCCTGGCCTGTTCCCGGTCGGCGTCGGTGACGGTCGTGACCTGGTGGGTGCCGGTGGCGGTGTTGATCAGCCGGTCGGTCGGGCGCACCGCGGGACCCACCGTGGCGTGGCTGCCCTTGACCCCGTTGGCCGGGCCGAGGAAGTAACCGTGCGACATGCGCAGGTCGGCCCCGGTCGCGGTCGCCCAGCTCATCGCCGTCCAGTGTTCGAAGGTGGCGAGGGGCACGATCATGACCGACTCCTGCGCCTTGACGTAGGAGCGCCACTCGCCGGACGCGAGGAACGACGGGATCGCCGGCCGGTCGATCACCTTGATCGGCACCGGCGCGGCCGGCACCAGCACCGCCGCGACGAGACCGAGCTTCAGCACCCGCAGGCCCGCCACCGCCGGCAACCGGTCGATGCCGATCGCGACCAGCGGCGCCACCGCCCACGTGGCCGCCTCGCCGAGCCGCGTCGGGAGCAGCGTGTCGAACAGCGGCAGGCCGCTGAGCAGCGCATAAGGGCCCGGGACGCCGGTGTCGCGGCCGTACAGCGTCAGGTCGTTGCCGAACGACAGCACGGCGAAGACGGCCCCGGTGACCGCGATCGAGCGCACCAGCACCTCCCGCCACCGCCAGATCACGACGGCGAGGACCGCGATGACCAGCGGCCAGCCGAAGTACCCGTGCTGCTCGGCGGAGAACCCCGGGGCCGGCTGGAACTCGCTGAACCGCACGGCCACCGAGTTGCGCGAGAACGACGTCAGCCCCAGCAGGTCGGTGTGGAACGCGGTCATCTGCTTCTCGCCGCCCTGGTAGGCGCCGGCGCCGAAGAACTGCCACCACAGCGGGTACGCCAGCAGCACCGCCGTGACCAGCAGCGTCACCCCGAGCCCGGCCAGCACGCTGGGCAGCCGCACCTCGCCCGGCCGCTGCACCAGCCACAGCAGGCCGAACAACCCGACCGCCAGGGCGGTGATGAACAGCGTCTCCTCGTTGATGAAGACCTGCCACACGACCAGCGCCGCGAGGATCAGCCCGCCGCGCACCGGCGCGTCGCGCAGCTTCACCACCCGCCACACGATGATCGGCACCAGGAACTGCGCCGTCAGGTTCGGATGGAACGTGGCGTGGTTGGCCACGCTCGGCGCGAACGCGGCGACCAGGCCACCGACCCAGGCCGCGACCCGGGAGTCGACCACGTGCCGGGACAGCAGCCAGTACCAGGTGGCGGCGGTGCCGGCGAGCGTCAGCACCACCAGCACGTCGAACGCGACCCCGGGCCCGGACAGCAGCGTCACCGGCGACATCGGCAGGGCCAGGCCCAGCATCGTCGTGTTCGCCATCCCGTTCACGCCGGCCGGGGCGTTGAGCCGGTCCAGGAAGAACGGGTTCGAGGCGTGCCGGACGCACCGGGCCGCCCACGCCAGGTAGTACTCGGCGAGGATCCGGTCACCCGGCGTATACGGCAGCCGCTGCCCCGGATGCGCCAGCAGCCGCCCGCACAGGACGACGGCGCCCGCGAGGTAGCCGGCCACCGCCACCGCGTCGGCCGGATACCGCTTCCGGGATTGCCCCTCGTCCATGGTCAAGAACCATAGCCGCCCAAGGTCAGGCGGGCACGACCTCGTCGACCGAGGACGCGCCGGCGATGCGGTGGACGGCGACGACCGCGGCGCGCGGCAGCGGGGCGTAGACGTGCGGGAAAGGGCCGCCGTTGCTGGACGTCTCCCAGCGCAGCCACATGCCCATGGTCTGCACGTCGATGGCGACGACGACGAGCTCGGGTTCGGTGCCGAAGTAACGCTGCGCGGTGCCGGCGACCTGGGCCCGGGACGAGCAGTGGATGTAGCCGTCGCGCAGGTCCAGCGGCGAGCCGTCGAAGCGGCCGTTCGCCTGGAACGCGGCCCACTCGGCCGGCAGCAGGATCTTGTAGATCAGCACGAGCACACAATGCCACGGGTGAGAGGTTCCTTCACCTGTCGCAGGTGAGAAGTGGGGAGCGACGAGTCACCCGTTTGCGACCTAGCGTGCGCGATTATGAGAACTCGGGCATGGGTGTGCGTCGCCGGCGCCGCCATCGCGGTCGGGTCGCTGAGCGCCGCGCAGGCACGAAGACCGGACCCGCCGATGGTCCGGACCGCGCAGACCACCGGACAGCAGAGCATCGAGCAGGAGCAGGACGCCGTGCTGTACCTGCTGACCGGGACCGGTCTGGTCGCGATCGGCGGGGTCGTGCTGGTCGGGGGGCTGGCCGGGCTCGGCGGCCTGGACATCCCCGGCGGCATCACGATGACCGTCGGGCGGAGCCGGCTGTGGGTGCGGTCCCTGCGGACGCAGGGGCGGCACCGGCGCCTCACAGGCGGGTGATGCGGTCCTTCAACAGGGTGGTGGCGATCGCGGCCTTGTGCGGCTGGCCGCGCACGAACGCCTCCGCGAACTTCACCGCCTGCTGGTAGGTGACCTTCGCCGGCATCGGGGGCTCGTCGGCGTCGACCGCGACGTCGACGAGCGCCGGCCCGTCGTAGGCCAGGGCCTCGCCGAGGATGCGCTCCAGGGCGATGGGGTCGGTGACACGGGCGCCGTACCCACCGCAGCCACGCGCCCACGCCGCGTAGTCGGGTTGCGGGTCGCCGTAGCGGACGCCGTACTCGGGGAAGCCGTTGACCATCTGCTCCCAGACGATCATGCCGAGGGCGTTGTTGTCGTTGATCACGACCTTGATCGGCAGGCCGTAGCGGGCCGCGGTGTGGAACTCGGCCATGAGCATGCCGAAGCCGCCGTCGCCGACGAACGCGATGACCTGCCGGCGCGGGTACTCGTGCTGCAGCGCGATCGCGTACGGCAGGCCGGGCGCCATCGAGGCGAGCGTGCCGGAGAGGTAGAACTCGCGCCCGCCCGTCGCCTGCCAGTGCCGGGCCGCCCAGGTGGTGACGGTGCCCGAGTCGCAGGTGAGGATCGCGTCCGGCGCCGCGACCCGGTCGAGGGTGCGGGCCAGGAACTGCGGCGCGATGGGGTCCCGGTCGGGTCGTTCCGTGGCCGCGAGGCGTTCCCGCCAGTCGCGCATCTTCTCCTGGTACCGCTGCAGGAAACGCTGATCGGTGCGCCGGCGCAGCCGCGGCAGCAGCGCCTCCAGGGTCGCCGCGGCGTCCCCGACGAGCGGCACGTCGGTCGGGATGCGGGTGCCGACCCGCGCCGGCTCGACGTCGATCTGCACAACGTGCGCCTGGCCGGGTGCCGGCAGGAACTTCGTGTACGGGAAGTTCGTGCCCACCATCAGCAGCGCGTCGCACTCCTGCATCAGGTCCTCGCTGGGCGCGGTGCCGAGCAGCCCGAGCCCACCGAGCGCGAACGGCGAGTCGTCCGGCACCACCATCTTGCCCATCAGCGACTTCACGATCGGCGCGCCGAGCACGTCGGCGACGAGTTCGACCAGCGGACCGGCGCCGCGGGCGCCGACCCCGGCCAGGATCGCCGGTTTCGTGGCGTTGTTGAGCAGGTCCGCGGCGGCCTGCAGGTCGTCGTCGGCGGGCCGGACCGGCGGCGCGACCCACACCGGTGCCGTCGCCGGTTCGCGGACCGGACCGACCTCGTCGAACGGGTTGTCACCGGCGGGCGCCACCTGTACGTCGTTCGGCACCGTCAGGTGTGCCACGCCGCGGCGGGCCAGGGCGGTGCGGACGGCGATGTCCAGCAACGCCGGCACCTGCGCCGGGTTGGCGATCGTCTCGTTGTACTCCGCGACGTCCTCGAACAGCCGGTCCAGGTGCACCTCCTGCTGGTACCCGGTGCCGATGACGCTGGACTCCTGCATGCCGGTGATCGCCAGGACGGGCGCGTGGTCGAGCTTCGCGTCGTAGAGCCCGTTGGCGAGGTGGATGCCGCCGGGGCCGGACGTGGCGAGGCAGACGCCGAGCCGGCCGGTGGCCTTGGCGTGCGCGACCGCCATGAACGCGGCCGCCTCCTCGTGGTGCACCAGCACGAACCTGACCCGGTCGGCGTTGCGCCGCAGCCCCTCCATGAGCCCGTTGACCCCGTCGCCGGGGAGGCCGAACACGGTGTCGACGCCCCAGTCGGCCAGCCGGGCGATCAACGCCTCTCCGACAGTCGATTTGCTCATACGCTTGTGCTTTGCCGGTACACGGCGAAACAAACAACCGGCGGACGGGTAGCGTGCCTGCGCATGGGGATCTTCCGCAGCAGGGAGGACCGTTTCGCCCGGCAGGTGCTGAACGCGGTGCGCGACGCCGGGGTCGGCCACGCCTGGTACGACGCGGAACAGTTCGCCATCCACGTCTGGCGGGACCCCACCGACCGCTCCCCCGCGATCGCGTACCTCGGCAACATCTTCCGCGAGTGCCGCGACGCCGGCCGGGAGGAGCGGCGGGAGCGCATCGCCCGGTACCTGTCCGCCGTGGTCTTCCAGCCCGGTGCGCCGGAGACCTGGGACGAGGCCGCGCCGCTGCTGCGGCCCCTGCTGCGCGCGGTGACGTTCGGGCTGGGGGTGCCGGCGGGGGCACCGGCGCTGCTGCGGCGCCCGGCGCTGCCGATGCTCGACGAGGTCGTCGCGGTCGACCAGCCGACGTCGATGATGTACGTGACGACCCGGCAGCTCGAACAATGGGGGGTGCCCGCGTCGCTGGTCTTCGACCGGGCGCACCGCAACCTGCCCTGGTCGCCGTCACCGTCGCCGTCGTCAGCGGCAGAGGCGGCGGCGGACGGACGCACGGCGGTGATCCGGATGGTCGACGACGGCGACGCGTACTGCGCCTCCCACCTGCTCCTGGACGGCTGGCTGGCCGCGCAGGCGGGGCGGGTCGGCGGCACCCCGGTCGCGTTCGTGCCCGACACCACGGGCCTGCTCCTGACCTCCGACGCCGGCATCGGCCCCCTGTTCGCCGCGGTCGAGGAGGAGTACCGCGACGCGGCCCGGCCGATCTCGACGATGGCGTACACGGTCGACGCGGCCGGCGCGGTCGTGCCGTACCCCGCGCCGGAGGGACATCCGCTGCACGCCGTGGTGCACCGCTCGGAGATCCTCATGGCCGCCGCCGAATACGGCACCCAGGCCTCGCACCTGGACACGGACGCGTTCGCCGCGACGCTCACCGTCGCCGAACGCCCGGACCGCTCAGTCTTCTCCGTCGCCACCTGGGTCGAGGGCGTCGACACGCTGCTGCCGCAGGCCGACTACGTGTCGTTCGGGTCGTTCCTGGTCACCTGGGACAGCCTGACCCGCGAGGTCGACCTGGACCCGGAGCCGGGCCTGGCCCCGGAACGGTTCCGCCTGCGCACCTGGCCCCACCCGGGCGTGGTCGCCCGCCTGCGCGCGGCCGCCGCCACTCCGTAACGTCCTCCATGCAACGGCGACGGCCCCGCCGGTGTGCACCGGTGGGGCCGTCGTGGTGGAGCTCGGATGTGCTGCGGTCAGCCGCCGAGGCCGGCGGGCAGGCCGCTGCTGTCGGCGTCCTTCGCGTCGAGGATGTCGACGATGAAGCGCAGCGTGCCCTTCGGGTAGCCCTCGGGAGCGTCGTCGCCATATGCCTTGTTGCCGGGGATGTCGAGCTGGACCCGGGTGCCGATCTTCAGGCCGACGAGGCCCTCGTCCCAGCCCTCGATGACCTGCGGCTGCTTGCCGAGCTGCTTCTGCCCGACCGGGATCTCGATGGTCTTCTTCCGCGGCCAGGACGCGTCGAAGACCTTGCCGTCCTTCATCGTGGCGCCGACGTAGTTCACCGAGACGGTCTGGCCGGCCTTGACGGCCTTGCACTCGCCCTTGATGAGGATGGTCGACCTGACGGTCTTGATCTCATCGGAGCTGGCGGTGATCGTGGGCTCCGTGGCCAGGCCCTTGTTCATGCCGCCGAGCAACGGCGGGAACGCGGCCTCGGCGGCCGGCTTGCACTTGACCCGGTTCTTCTCGGCCCGGTCGCCGAAATACCAGACGCCGGCGAACGCGCCGCCGACGACCAGCAGGACGATGATCGTGCCGACGATCGCCTGGCCGGTGCGGCGACGGCGGGCCGCCTTCGCGGCGGCGATGCGGGCGGCGGCGCGCTTCTCCGCCTTCGTCATCGGGGTCGGCGCCTTGGACCTCGACGCCGTCTTGCCGGACGCCGCCTTCCCGTCCTCGGCGTCGTCCTCCGCGTCGTCGTCGGCGGTCGCGTCGGGATCGGCGTCGGCGTCCGAGGCGTCGGCCGCGTCCTCAGCGTCGGCATCGGCCGATGCGTCGGCCGCGTCCTGCGCCGTGTCCTCGGCTGTGTCCGCTGCCGTGTCCTCGGCGTCGCCCGGCTTGTCCAGCGAGACGGTCTCGTCCGCGCCGGTGGTGTCCTCCGCCGGGGTCTCGGCCGCAGCGGCCGCTCCCGACGGCGTTTTGTCGCTTTCCGCACCCGCGGTGGCGGCCGGCTCGTCGCCGGGTTCGACCTCGGTGTCCGGGGTCGCCTTCGGCGCGGTGGCCTTGGTCGACCTCGCAGTGCGGCGGCTTCTGCCCCGATCGCTCACAGTTGGAAGACTCCCCTGCTGGACGGACCCGATACTGGCGGACCTGAGTTTTGTTCGCCAGAGCTTCCCATATCACACACGCCGCGACACGCCCCGGGTGGCACCGCAGCCGATAGGGTCATGACATGGGCACTGTTCAGGGCGTCGAGATTACCGGACCGGTTGACGACCGATTCGCCGAGATCCTCACAGATGAAGCTCAGAGTTTCCTGGCAGACCTGCACCGGGCGTTCGACGCCCGCCGGCTCGAGCTGCTCGCGGCCCGCAAGGAACGCGAGGCGGAGCTCGCCGCCGGCGGGACCCTCGGGTTCCTCCCCGAGACGCGAAACATCCGCGAGGGCGACTGGCGGGTGGCCGAGCCGGCACCCGGACTGATCGATCGGCGGGTCGAGATCACCGGGCCGACCGACGCGAAGATGACCATCAACGCGCTCAACTCGGGCGCGAAGGTGTGGCTCGCCGACCACGAGGACGCCAACACGCCACTGTGGGACAACGTGATCGGTGGGCAGCTCAACCTGCGCGACGCGAATGCCGGCACACTGTCGTACACCTCCGGCGAAAAGCACTACGAGCTGACCGACGGTGCGCGTCCGACCGTCGTCGTGCGCCCGCGAGGCTGGCACCTGCCGGAGAAGCACATCCTGGTCGACGGTGCGCCGACGTCCGGCTCGCTGACCGACTTCGGGCTCTACTTCTTCCACAACCATCTCGTCACGCGGCCATATTTCTACCTGCCGAAGATGGAGTCGCACCTGGAGGCGCGGCTGTGGAACGAGGTGTTCGCATTCGCGGAGGAGCGCTTCGGCCGGCCGGCGGGCACGATCCGGGCGACGGTGCTCATCGAGACGTTCCCGGCCGCGTTCGAGATGGACGAGATCCTCTATGAGCTGCGCGAGCACTCCGCCGGGCTGAACGCCGGGCGGTGGGACTTCATGTTCAGCGTGATCAAGAAGTTCCGCACCCGCGGCAAGGACTTCCTGCTGCCGGACCGCAACACGGTGACGATGACGGTGCCGTTCATGCGGGCCTACACCGAGCTGCTGGTCCAGACGTGCCACAAGCGGGGGGCGCACGCGATCGGCGGCATGGCGGCGTTCATCCCGAGCCGGCGGGACCCGGAGGTCAACCGGGTCGCGCTGGAGAAGGTGACCGCCGACAAGACGCGGGAGGCCGGCGACGGCTTCGACGGCTCCTGGGTGGCGCACCCCGACCTCGTCGGCGTCTGCCGGGAGGTGTTCGACGGCGTGCTCGGCGACCGGCCCAACCAGCTGGACCGCACCCGCGACGAGGTGTCGGTGTCCGCGGCCGACCTCCTGGCCGTCGGCGACACCCCCGGCCAGCAGACGGAGGCCGGGCTGCGCAACGCGGTGAGCGTCGGCGTGCAGTATCTGGACGCGTGGCTCAAGGGCAACGGCGCCGTCGCGATCAACAACATGATGGAGGACGCGGCGACCGCGGAGATCTCCCGGTCGCAGGTCTGGCAGTGGCTGCACAACGGTGTCACGCTGGCCGACACGGGTGAGCTGGTCACGGTCGCACTGGTCGAGCGGATCGCCGACGAGGAGCTGGCCCTGCTGGGCCGGGACCTGGGCGAGGCGCGGGCATTGTTCATGGAGGTGGCGGTGGCCGACGAGTTCGTGGACTTCCTGACCTTGCCGGCGTACGACCGGATGCCGTGAGCGGGCCGGAGCGCAGCGGAGGGGCCGCTCACCAGGGGCGCGGTCTTGGCTCAGGGCCGCGCCGGAGCGCAGCGGAGGTGACGTCATGAGCATTGAGGCGCTGGCGGCGAACCTCCGGGGGTTCCTGAAACCCGATCAGGTGCTCACGGATCGTCAGCAGCTGCGCACCTACGAGTGCGACGGCCTGACCCACTACCGGGTCGTGCCGGCGATCGTGGTGCTGCCGCGCACCGCGCAGGAGTGCGCCGACACGGTGCGGGCCTGCGCGGACGCCGGGGTGCCGTTCGTCGCGCGCGGCTCCGGCACCGGCCTGTCCGGCGGGGCGCTTCCGCACGCCGACGGCGCGCTCATCGTCACCTCGCAGCTGCGCGCGATCCGCGAGGTCGCCCCGCAGGACGAGCGGGCCGTGGTCGAGCCCGGCGTGATCAACTTGCAGGTGACCCGGGCCGCGTCCCCGCACGGCTACTACTACGCGCCGGACCCGTCCAGCCAGCAGATCTGCTCGATCGGCGGCAACGTCGCGGAGAACTCCGGCGGCGCGCACTGCCTCAAGTACGGGTTCACCACCAACCACGTCACCGGCGTCGAGATCGTCACGCCCGACGGCGACCTGGTCCGCCTCGGCGGGCGGGCACCGGACACGCCCGGCTACGACCTGCTCGGCGCGTTCGTCGGCTCCGAAGGCACCCTCGGCATCGCCACGGAGGTGACGGTGCGCCTGGTCCGGCTGCCGGAGACGGTGCGGACGCTGCTCGCCGCGTTCCCCGGCACCGACCAGGCCGGCGCCGCCACCTCCGCGATCATCGCGGCCGGGGTGGTGCCGGCGGCGGTGGAGATGATGGACGCCCTGGCGATCGAGGCCGCCGAGGCGGCGGTGCACTGCGGCTACCCGGCCGGCGCCGGCGCGGTGCTCATCGTCGAGCTGGACGGGCCGCAGGCCGAGGTGGAGGCGCAGTTCACCGCGGTCGAGGCGTTCTGCCAGGAGCACGGCGCGTTCGAGATCCGCATCGCCGCCGACGACGCGGAGCGGGCCCTGTTCTGGAAGGGGCGCAAGTCCGCGTTCGCCGCCGTCGGCCGGATCAGCCCCGACTACATCGTCCAGGACGGCGTCATCCCGCGCACCGCGCTGCCGCGGGTCCTGACCCGCATCGCCGAGCTCGCCAGCGAGCACGGGGTCAGGGTCGCCAACGTCTTCCACGCCGGCGACGGCAACCTGCACCCCCTCGTCCTGTTCGACGAGACCGTCCCCGGGCAGGCCGAACGGGCCGAGACGGTGTCCGGCGCGATCCTGGACATCTGCGTCGAGCACGGCGGGTCGATCACCGGGGAGCACGGCGTCGGCATCGACAAGGCCAAGCACCTGCCCAGCATGTACAACGCCGCCGACCTCGACACGATGCAACTGGTGCGGTGCGCGTTCGACCCGCGGGGACTGTCCAACCCCGGCAAGGTGTTCCCGACGCCCCGCCTGTGCGGCGAGGTGCCGGGACGGCACAAGGGCACCCATCCGCTGCATCAGCCAGGCATCGCGGAGGTCTTCTAGAACATGACAGCCGAGATCGCGGGAACGCCGGCCGCCGCCGTCGCCACGCCCGCGTCGACCGCGGAGGTCGCCGACGTGGTCCGCGGCGCCGCCGGTGAGGGCCGCGCGCTGGTCGTGCGCGGGGGCGGCACCCGGCAGGACTGGGCGCTGCCACCGCAGCGGCTCGACGTGATCCTGGAGACGTCGCGGCTGTGCGGGCTGGTCGAGCACGCCGCCGGCGACCTCGTCGCGGTGGTGCGGGCCGGCACCCCGCTGCGACAGCTCCAGGAGGCGCTGCGCCCCGCCGGGCAGCAGCTGGCCATCGACGAGCCGCTGCCGGGCACGACCATCGGCGGGACCGTCGCGGTCAACGCCTCCGGCCCCCGGCGGATGCTGTACGGCACGGTCCGCGACCTGCTCATCGGCGTCACCGTGGTGCGCGCGGACGGCGTCGTGGCGAAGGCCGGCGGCAAGGTCGTGAAGAACGTCGCCGGCTACGACCTGGGCAAGCTGGTCGCCGGGTCGTACGGCACGCTCGGCGTCATCACCGAGTGCGCGTTCCGGCTGCACCCGCTGCCCGCCGCGCGCCGGTTCGTCTCGGTGCGCCTCGAAGGCCCCGACGACGCCGCGCGGGCGCTGTCGGCGGTCCTCGGCGCGCAGGTCGTGCCGAGCGCCCTGGAGATCGACACCGATCCGCTCACCGTGACCGCGCTCGTGGAGGGCGTGCCGGCCGGCGTCGCCCAACGGGCCGCCGACCTGGAGAAGCTGCTCGGCGACGGCACCACCTCCTCGGAGACCCCGCCGCCCGGCTGGGGCAGCTACCCGTGGCGGCCCGGCGACGTCGGCATCAAGCTCACGTCGGCGTTGTCGCGGGTGCCCTACCTGCTGACCGCCGCCGGCGTGACCGCCCAGCTGCACGACGTGGCGCTGCACCTGCGGGGCTCGGCCGGCACCGGCGTGCTCTACGCGGGGCTGCCCGGCGACACCGACCCCGGCTCCGTCGTCGGCGTCGTCAGCGACCTGCGGGCGGCGACCCGGGCCGGCGCCGGGCACTGCGTGGTGCTGACCGCGCCGCCGTTGATCCGGTCCCGCGTCGACGTGTGGGGGCACGTCGACGGCCTGGACCTCATGCGCCGGGTCAAGGAACAGTTCGACCCGCTCGGCATCCTCGCGCCGGGCCGCTTCGTGGGAGGGATCTGATGGACCCCGATCTCGTCTCCGACTGCGTCCACTGTGGATTCTGCCTGCCGACCTGCCCGACGTATGTCCTGTGGGGCGAGGAGATGGACTCCCCACGCGGCCGGATCCAGCTGATGCTGCAGCACCTCGAGGGCGAGCCGCTGACCCCGACCGCGGCGGGCCACTTCGACGCGTGCCTGGGCTGCATGGCCTGCGTGACCGCGTGCCCGTCCGGGGTCCGCTACGACACGCTCATCGAGCAGACCCGCGTGGTGGTCGAGGAGGAGCACCCGCGGCCGTTGCCCGAGCGGGCGCTGCGCGGGCTCGTCTTCGGGCTCTTCCCGCACCCGCGCCGGCTCGCCGCGCTGAAGCAGCCGCTGCGGCTGTACCAGCGGCTCGGCTCGCCGCTGCTGGACCGGCTGCCGGGCCGGCTGTCGACGCTCGCCGCCCTCGCCCCGCCGGTGCGCCGGGCGGTGCCCCTGCCGGCCCGGCTGACGGCACTGGGGCCGCGCCGGGCCGTGGTCGGGATGCTGACCGGCTGCGTGCAGCGGGCGTTCTTCCCCGACGTGAACGCGGCCACGGCGCGCGTCCTGGCCGCAGAGGGCTGCGACGTGGTGATCCCGCCCGGGCAGGGCTGCTGCGGCGCGCTCAGCGTCCACAGTGGACGGCAGGACGAGGCGGCCCGGTTCGCCCGCGGGATCGTGGACACGTTCACCGACGCGGGCATCGACGCGCTCGTGGTCAACGCCGCCGGTTGCGGGTCGTCGTTGAAGGAGATCGGCGCCCTGCTCGCCGACGATCCGGTGTACGCCGCCCGCGCCGCCTGGCTCGCCGAACGCATCACCGACTTCTCCGAGCTGCTCGGGCGGCTCGGCCCGGTCGCGCCGCGGCATCCGCTGCCCGTCACCGTGGCCTACCACGACGCGTGCCACCTCGCCCACGCCCAGGGCATCCGGTCGCAGCCACGCGACCTGCTCCGCGGGATCCCGGGCCTGGCACTGCGGGAGATCGCCGACCCGGAGATCTGCTGCGGCTCGGCGGGCGTGTGGAACGTCCTGAACCCGGGGCCGGCCGCGGAGCTCGGCGCCCGCAAGGCCCGCGACGTCCTCGCCACGGGCGCCGACTGGCTCGTGACCGCCAACCCGGGCTGCCTCATGCAGATCGGTGCGGGGGTGCGCGCGGCCGGCGGTACCATCCGCACCGCACACACCGCAGAGGTCCTGGACGCCTCGATCCGCGGCGTCCGCCTGTCCCGGGGACGCTGAGCGCTTGCCGTCGGGTAGGCGACGGGGCCGAGCCTGACGGCCCGGCCCCGCGTGTCCCCTGACATGACGACGACGAACCTTGTGGACTGCCCCGAGTGCGGGCTGCCGGCGACCGCCCGCGGCGAAGGCCGGCTGTGGAGCACCGGCGGCCCGGTCGAGCACATCCGGCTGCACTGCGTGCTCGGCCATCGCTTCTTCGGGCCGGCCGAGACGCTGCTCCGCCCGCTCCGGGCCGGCTGAGCGATCAGTTCGGGCGCAGCGGGCGGCCCTGGCCGTCGACCGGGCGCCCGGCCAGCATGACGATGCCGTCGACGACGAACCACACCCACAGTCCGAACAGGACGAACCAGGTCAGGCCGAGAACGAACCACCCGCACCAGAACGACGTCCAGCCGACGACCACGCTGAGGATGAGCTGCGTGATGCCCATCGCGGTGTTGCCGGCGTAGAGCCGGCCGATGCCGCCGAGCGCGAGGAACAGGCCCGGCAGCAGCTGCAGCAGACCCGCGGCGAGCTTCGACTTGTCCGAATACGGCTGACCCGTCACCGGGTCGTAGCCCGCGTTGGCCACGCCGAGCACCGGCACGCCATAGCCGGGCTGCTGGCCGTAGCCGGGCTGCTGGGCATAGCCGGCCTGCTGCCCATACGGGTCGTAGCCGCCGGACGTCGGCGCGCCGGAGACCGGCAGCTGATAGGTCGGCGAATACGGCGGGCTCGATCCGGGCGGCGACGAGGACGGCGGACCCGACATCGGCTGCTGCGGCCCGGCCGGCAGCGCATAGGGGTCGGAGGGCTGCTGCCCATACGGGCTCTGGCCATACGGGTTCGGCTGATATGGGTCCTGTTGCCCGTAGGGTGGCTGCGTCATGGGAGCAGGCTACCGTCACCCATCCACCTGGCAGGCCCCTGTGACCATGGTGACGTTGAGCGTTTTCGCGCCATGCGATCGGATGGACGGATGGACTTCGACGGCCGCAGGCCGCTGCGCACCATCGTCCGGCTCCTCGCACCGCGTAAATGGCGCCTCGCCCTGGCCACCGTCGCGTTCGCCGTGAAGGACAGCCCCATCTGGCTGTTGCCGCTGCTCACCGCCAACATCATCGACGTCGTCGTGGAGCACCGGCCGCTGCCGCAGCTGTGGCTCAACGCGGCCGTCCTCGCCGTCATCCTGCTGCAGAACATCCCCGTGCACATGTTCTGGGTCCGGCAGATGAGTCTCATCGTGCGCGATCTCGGCACCGACCTGCGCTCCGCGCTCGCCGGCCGGCTGCAGCAGCTGTCGATCAGCTTCCACACCAAGGCCGGCGCCAGCCTGCTGCAGACGAAGGTCGTCCGCGACGTCGAGAACGTCGAGATGATGCTGCAGCAGGTCGCGGCGTCGGGCACGTCGGCGGTCCTGACCCTGGTCGGCGCGCTGAGCCTGACCGCGGTGCGGGTGCCGCAGTTCGTGCCGCTGTTCCTGCTGGTGGTCCCGGCGACCGCCGGGCTCGTCGCGATGGTGCGCCGCCGCTCCGGCGCCCGCAACGAGGAGTTCCGTCGCCGGGTCGAGGACCTCTCCGCCCGCGTCGACGAGATGGCGCACCTCATGCCGATCACCCGCGCCCACGCCCTGGAGACCGAGGCGCTGCACCGGGTCCGCGGCACCGTCGACGAGGTCCGCGCCGCCGGCCGCCGCCTCGACCTGGTCAACGGCAGGTTCGGCGCGTTCTCCTGGGTGACCTACCAGCTGCTCGGCGCCGCCTGCCTGATCGCCGCCGGCTGGGCCGCCTGGAGCGGGTTCGCGCCGGTGAGCGCCGGCGACGTCGTGCTGCTCAGCACCTACTTCGCCGTGCTCACGTCCTCCGTCATCGGCCTGTTCGGCCTGGCCCCGATCATCACCAGGGGCCTCGAGTCGGTCCGCTCCATCGGTGAGGTCCTCGCCGCCCCCGACCTGGAGCGCAACGAGGGCAAGCAGACCGTCACCGCCGTCGCGGGCGCGGTCACCCTGCAGGGCGTCGGTTACCGGTACACCGACGGCGCGGCACCCGCGGTGCGCGGTGTCGACCTCGACGTGCGGCCCGGCGAGACCATCGCCTTCGTCGGGCCTTCCGGCTCCGGCAAGTCCACGATGCTCAACCTGCTCATCGGGTTCATCCGCCCGACCGAGGGCCGGATCCTCCTCGACGGCATCGACATGGAGCGCATCGACCTGCGCAGCTACCGCAGGAGCGTCTCGGTCGTGCCGCAGGAGTCCGTCCTGTTCGACGGCACGATCCTCGACAACGTCACCTACGGGCTGCGCGGCATGACCGAGGACACCGTGACCCGGGCCCTGCGCGACGCCAACGCCCTGGAGTTCGTCGAGCGGCTCCCCCACGGCTGGGACACCGTCGTCGGCGAGCGCGGCGCCCTGCTCTCCGGCGGCCAGCGGCAGCGGCTCGCGATCGCCCGCGCCCTGGTCCGCGACCCGCGGGTCCTGCTGCTCGACGAGGCCACCTCGGCGCTGGACAGCGAGTCCGAGGCCCTCGTGCAGGAGGCCCTCACCCGGCTGATGCGGGGCCGCACGACGTTCGTCGTCGCGCACCGCCTCGCCACCGTCCGCGGCGCCGACCGGGTCGCCGTCCTGTCCGCGGGCCGGCTCGCCGAGCTCGGCACCCACGACGAGCTCCTCGCCGCCGGCGGGCTGTTTGCCAGACTGCACCGGCTCCAGAAAGTCTGACCTGTGCGGGTCTGCCACACTGGGCGGGTGAAGCCGCCCGGTGCGTCCGACGAGCTGGCCAGTGCGAGCCTGGTCGAGCTCGCCGTGTCACGGCTGAGCCGGGAGATCCTCAGCGGCGCCACCGACCCCGGCGAGCGCCTCGTCGAGGAGCAGCTGACCCGCCGGTTCGGCATCAGCCGCGCCCCGCTGCGCGAGGCCCTGCGGCTCCTCGCCCAGCAGGGCCTGGTCGAGCACGTGCCGCGCCGCGGCGTCCGCGTCGCCACCCTGTCCGCCGACGACATCCAGGAGCTCTACGCGGTCCGCGACGTCCTGGAGCGGCACGCCGTCACCGCCACCCCCGCGGACGCCGACCTCGCCGGCGTCGCCACCGCGGTGAAGGCCATGCAGGAGGCCGACGCCCGCGGCGACCAGTTCGACGTGGCGACCGCCCACCGCGAGTTCCACGTCGCCGTGGTCGCCCTCGCCGGCAACCGCCAGCTCACCCAGGTCTACGAGTCGGTCCTGGTGAAGATCCAGCTGTACATGGCGCTCAACCTGCGGCGCGAGGCCGAGGTCGCCCGCCCGCACGACGGCGTCCACCGCCACGAGCGCCTCTTCGAGGCGGTCTCGGCCCGCGACACCGCCGCCGTGCTCGCCGCCCTGGACGACCACGGCGCCCGCTCCTACCTCCCCTGACCAGCCGTCACGCGCTGGGCGGGGTCCAGCCGCCCGGCGCGGTCGGCATCGGGGACGCCACCGGCGGGGTGCGGTCGGCGACGGCGGCCGCCGGTGCGGGCGCCCAGACCGCGGACGGTGCCGCCGTGGCCGGGACCGTCCATCCGGCGGGCATGGGGTACCGCGGTGCGGGCTGCTCCCGAAGCGCGGCGAGGAACCGCTCGTGCGGGCGGCGCAGCTCCAGCCACTCGCCGTCGCGGCTGACGCGCACGCCGCAGGTCGCTCCCCTGGTGCTGCGGACGAGGAGGACCAGCCCGGCGATCATGGTGAGCAGGGTGCCGGCGAGGACCAGCAGTGCGGTCCGGCCCTGGAAGGAGTCGCCCAGGCGCACCGCCGTGAGCAGACCGGCGAGGAGCACGAGCACGCCGAGGGCGGCCCGTCCCAGGCGGGTCAGGTCGCACCGGCCGCACCACGGCCAGGCGGGCACGGCGACCGACCGGCGTGCCCTCGCGGCGATGAGGCTGTAGACCAGCCAGCCGACGAGGATCAGCACCACCAGCAGCCAGAACGGTGGCCGCGACAGGAAGACCATCGGGGTCATCGTCCGGGCGGGACGGCCGTGGCGCAGGCAGACGCGCGGCGGGACGGCACCTGCCGCGACAGGGATCCGGACAGGTGGCATGGCAGGCTCCAGCTCAGAGGACTGGCGGGATTGTGCCATGCCACCGGCCGTCAGGGCAGTGGGACGAGCACGGAGCAGCTGGTGATGACGGCGCTGTCGGCACCCGGGTAGCAGAGGTCGGAGTCGAGGCCGCCGTTGAGGTTGTCGTAGCCGGCGTCGCCGTACAGGACGTCGTTGCCGGAGCCGCCGTTGATGGTGTCGGCGCCCTGGCGGCCTCGGAGGGTGTCGGGGCCCCCGCCGCCGTTGATGACGTCGTCACCGGAGTAGGTCGTGCACGGCGGCGGAGCCTGGATCGCGGTGGGGGTGAGCACCACGGCGGCCGTCGGGAACGGGTTGCACGGCGTGGTGTACGTGCCGCCGTCGATGACGTTGGCCGACGAGTTCCCCGTCAGGGTGTCGGCCGCGCCGCCGCCGGTGAGGTTCTCGACGTTGAAGTACACGTCCTCCTCGTCGGTCAGCGGGTCGCCGCCGTTCTGGGGCACGACGAGGGTGGCCGTGATCTTCGCGGTGCGGCCCTGGTAGGTGACGGTGTCGATGCCGTTGCCACCGGAGAGCCAGTCGTCGCCGGGACCTGAGTAGAAGATGTCGTCGCCCTCGCCGCCGGCGGCGTCCCCCGCGGCTGCCGCTGCGGCGTGGCCGCCCATCTTGATGATGTCGTTGCCGTCGCCGCCGGACGCGTGCATGTTCGAGCTGGACCGGTTGTCGATGACGTCGTCGAGGTCGGAGACCTTGACGTCCAGGAACGTCGAGCCATGCACGCAGTGCACGGTGGTCATGGTGGCGTACGGGTAGGAGCAGGTGCTCCCGTCCGGCGTGCTGTAGGTGATCGGGTAGACGTCGGTGAAGGCGACCACGCCTGGGGACGGGTTGCTGATGGTGAGCCGGTTGGCCTGGTTGAGCGCCGCGTCGTAGTGCATCTCACCGCTCATGGTGAGGGTGGCGACCAGTGGTTCAGCGTGTGCGGGACTCACGGCGAAGACGGTGAACGCACCGCCGAGCATGACCGCGAGTCCGAGCCGGGACAGTCGTCTCATCGCGGCAGGGTCGCAGTGACCGTGATCACAATCCCGTAACTGTCGGATACTGTCCTAGGGCCTGAGTGCGGCGCAGAGCGTCGCATGGGGGGTGTGGGGTGGGAACCCCCCACGGAACCGCAGGCGACAGCCTCGGAGCCAGGAACAGGACATCGACGCGTTACATGAGCCGCGGTTGCTCGAAACAGAACTGTCGACAATCGACAGCATGACCGCACTCGCCACCCTCACAGGGATCGCCGCCCTCCGCGACGCGTACCTGCGGGGCACGCTCACGCCGGGCGATGTCGCCGAGCAGGTCATCGCCGCACCGTCCGCACCTGGCGTCTGGATCAGCAGAGTGTCGCCCGAGGCGCTCCGGGCCCGCGCAAGCGAACTCCAGGACCCGACGCTTCCCCTGTACGGGATCCCGTTCGCCGTCAAGGACAACATCGACGTGGCCGGGATGCCGACGACCGCGGGCTGCCCGGCCTTCGCGTACACCCCGGCCCGCAGCGCGCCCGTCGTCGAGAAGCTCCTCGCGGCGGGCGCGATGCTCGTCGGCAAGACCAACCTCGACCAGTTCGCGACCGGGCTCACCGGGTCGCGCTCGCCGTACGGCGCCGTCGAGAGCGTCTTCGGCGGCGGGCTCATCGCCGGCGGGTCGAGCTCCGGCTCGGCGGTCGCCGTCGCGGCGGGCGTCGTCGCGTTCTCCCTCGGCACCGACACCGCGGGATCCGGGCGGGTGCCGGCGGCGCTCAACGGCATCGTCGGGCTCAAACCGACCCGCGGCCTGCTCAGCACCGCCGGCGTGGTCCCCGCCTGCCGGTCCCTGGACTGCGTCTCGATCTTCGCGCTCGACGTCGCCGACGCCGGCACGGTCCTGGACGTGGCCCGGGGAACGACCGCGGAGGACCCCTGGTCGCGGGCGGCCGCCGGTGAAAGCCTCCCACCCGCGGCCGTCCGCCTCGGCGTGGCAAGGCCCGACGTGCTCGAGTTCGACGGCGACCACGGGCAGGCCGAGCGGTACGTCGCCGGCTGCCTCACCGCGGCGCGGCTGACTGCGGCCGTCACCCAGGTCGACCCGGCGCCGCTGCTGGAGGCGGGTGACCTGCTCTACCAGGGGCCATGGGTCGCCGAACGCCTCGCCGACCTCGAGGACTTCCTGGCCGGGCACGCCGACGCGGTGCTGCCGCTGACGCTGGGCATCCTGCAGGGCGGCCACCGCTTCAGCGCCGCCGACGCGTTCCGTGCCCAGCACCGGCTGCAGGAGCTCAAGGCGGCCGCGGCGCGGCTGTTCACCGAGGTCGACGTGCTCGCGCTGCCGACGGTGCCGACCACGTTCACCCTCGACGAGATCGCCGAGGAGCCGCTGCGGCGCAACCTGATCCTGGGCCGCTACACCCAGTTCGCGAACCTGCTCGACCTCGCCGTGGTCACGGTGCCCAACGGGATGACGCCGGAGGGGCGACCCGCGAGCCTGTCGCTGATCGGGCCGGCGTTCACCGAAAGCACCCTGCTCGGGCTCGCCGCGGCGTTCAAGGGCGAGGCGGTACCCGTATCACCTCCGCAGGCGCCGGCTGTGGAACTGGCGGTGGTCGGGCACCACCTGCGGGGCGAGTCGCGCAACGCCGAGCTGGTCGCGCTGGGAGGGCGGTTCGCGCGCACGACGCGGACCGAGGCGTGCTACCGGCTGTACCGGCTGCCGACGGGGGTGCCGGGCCTGGTCCGGGTCGGCGCCGGGCAGGGCGCGCAGATCGAGGTGGAGATCTGGCGGCTGCCGAGCAGCGCGGTGGGTGCGCTGCTCAGCAGCGTCAAGGCGCCACTGTCGATCGGCTATCTGTCCACAGTGGACGGCCAGACGGTGCAGGGGTTCCTCTGCGAGGCGTACGCGGCCGCCGAGGCACAGGACATCACCGCCAGTGGGGGCTTCCGGGCCCACCGGCAAGAGGAGGGGCAATGAGCGGAGTGAAACGGAGCGAATCAGCGTCGCAGGTTTGGCTCAGGCCGACGCCGGAGGTGGCGGCATGAGCGCAACAATCGGTCCGGTTGTGGGCGCCAGGCCCTATGCCTGGCCGTATGACGGGTCGGTCCCGGTCGAGCGCACGGCGCTGCTGTGCATCGACTGGCAGACGGACTTCTGCGGCCCGGGCGGCTACGTCGACAGCATGGGCTACGACATCGGCCTGACCCGGGCGGGGCTGCCCGCGACCGCGAAGCTGCTCGACCACGTGCGGGGACTCGGCATGCTGGTCGTGCACACCAGGGAGGGCCACGACGCGGACCTGTCGGACCTGCCGCCCAACAAGCGCTGGCGGTCCGCGCAGATCGGGGCCGAGATCGGCTCGGCCGGGCCGTGCGGGCGGATCCTCATCAAGGGCGAGCCCGGCTGGCAGATCGTGCCGGAGGTGGCGCCGGCGCCCGGCGAGGTCGTGGTCGACAAGCCCGGCAAGGGCGCGTTCTACGCCACCAACCTCGACCTGGTCCTGCGCACGCACGGCATCACGCACATCATCCTGACCGGCATCACCACCGACGTGTGCGTGCACACGACGATGCGTGAGGCGAACGACCGCGGCTACGAGTGCCTGATCCTGTCGGACTGCACCGGCGCCACCGACCCGTCCAACCACGCCGCCGCCCTGCACATGGTCACCATGCAGGGCGGGGTCTTCGGCTGCGTCGCCACGTCCTCCGACGTCATCGCGGCGACCGTCCACTAGTCCACTTGGGAGCGTCCACCATGGCCACCCTCGACGCCACACCCGGACCCTTCACCTTCGACCCGGCGACGACCGCGCTGGTCGTCATCGACATGCAGCGCGACTTCATGGAGCCCGGCGGCTTCGGCGAGACGCTCGGCAACGACGTCTCCCAGCTGCGCCGCGTCATCGAACCGACCGAGGCGCTGCTGCGCGCCTGCCGCGCGTTCGGGCTCACCATCATCCACACCCGCGAGGGGCACCTGCCCGACCTGTCGGACTGCCCGCCCGCGAAGCTCAACCGCGGCGAGCCCAGCCAGCGCATCGGCGCGCCGGGCCCGATGGGACGCATCCTGATCCGCGGCGAGCACGGCCACGACATCATCGACGAGCTCGCACCGGCAGACGGCGAACTCGTCATCGACAAGCCCGGCAAGGGCGCCTTCTACAACACCGCGCTCGGCGACGTCCTCGCCGCAGCCGGGATCCGCAGCCTGATCGTCACCGGCGTGACGACCGAGGTCTGCGTGCACACCACCGTCCGGGAGGCCAACGACCGCGGCTACGAGTGTCTCGTGCTGTCGGACTGCGTCGGCTCCTACTTCCCGGAGTTCCAGGAGGCCGGCCTGAAGATGATCGCCGCGCAGGGCGGCATCTTCGGCTGGGTCGCGCCTTCCACCGCGTTCATCGCCGCTCTTCAACCGTCTCTGCAGAGGACGTGACTCCATGGCCACGACCACCACTGACACCCCATCGCTGAAGATCCCGTGGTGGGTCCGCGGTGACACCAACGCCTTCTTCGGCTTCGGCGTCAACGTGCTCGTCAACGTACTGACCCTGACCTCGCTGTGCCTGTTCGTGGTGAAGCTCAGCAAGGGTGACGTCTTCCAGGCGATCCTGCCGGCGCTCGGCATCGCGCTGGTCGCCGGCAACGTCTACTACACGTTCCTGGCCCGGCGCCTGGCCCGCAAGGAGAACCGCACCGACGTCACGGCGCTGCCCTACGGGCCGAGCGTGCCGCACATGTTCATCGTCATCTTCGTCATCATGCTGCCGGTGTACCTGAAGACGAACAACCCGACCACGGCCTGGAAGGCCGGCGTGGCGTGGGCGTTCATCATCGGCATCATCGTGCTCATCGGCGCGTTCGTCGGCCCGTACATCCGCAAGTACGCCCCGCGGGCGGCACTGCTGGGCACCCTGGCCGGCATCTCCATCACCTTCATCTCGATGCTGCCCGCGGCCCGGATGTGGGACCTCGCCTGGGTCGCGCTGCCGGTGTTCGCGCTGCTGCTGATCGGCCTGCTCACCGACACGAAGCTGCCCGGCAACTTCCCGATCGGCCTCGCGGCGCTGCTGGTCGGCACCGCGATCGGCTGGGCCGGCGGCGCCATGGACGGCAACGCGGTCAGCGCCGCCGTCAAGGACATCGGCTTCGCGCTGCCCGGCCTGCACCTGAACCTGCTCACCTCGGGCCTGTCCGACGTGGCGCCGCTGCTGGCCACCGCGATCCCGCTCGGGGTCTACAACTTCACCGAGGGCATGTCCAACGTGGAGAGCGCCGCGGCCGCCGGCGACAACTACAACCTGCGCAGCGTGCTGCTGGCCGACGGCGCCGGCGCGATCATCGGCGCGGCGCTCGGCTCGCCGTTCCCCCCGGCCGTGTACGTGGGGCACCCCGGCTGGAAGAAGGCCGGCGGCGGCAGCGGCTACTCGATGGCGACCGGCATCGTCATCGCGATCCTGTGTTTCCTCGGCCTGTTCGGCTTCCTCGGGGCGATCTTCCCGCTACCGGCGATCGTGCCGATCCTGCTCTACATCGGGCTGCTGATCGGGGCGCAGGCGTTCCAGTTCTCCCCCAAGGCGCACGCCGCGGCGGTGATCGCGGCGCTGATACCCAACATCGCACAATGGGCCACCAGCCAGATCGACAACTCCCTGGCGGCGGCCGGCACCAATGCCGCGAAGGTCGGCGACGCGGCCTTGGAGGGCAACGGCGTCATCTACAGCGGCCTGCTGACCCTCGGCCAGGGCGCGATCCTCGCCGGCCTGGTGTTCGGCTCGATCGTCGCGTTCATCATCGACAAACGCTTCATCCACGCCGGGATCTTCGCGCTGTCCGGGTCGGTGCTGGCCTTCATCGGGCTGATCCACGGCGAGAAGGTCGCGTGGAACGCCAACGGTCAGGTCGCGCTCGGCTATCTGTTCATCGCGGTCGTCTGCGGGCTGTTCGCGCTGGGCCGGCCCGAACCGCGGGCCAAGGAGCCCGACGAGATCGAGCTGGACCGCCTGCACGGCGAGGGACCGGCACCCGCCACCGCTGAACCGACCCCGGCCACGGCCGAGCCGGCGGTCACCGCCCCGGCGCCGGCGGCATAGGTTCACCCCACGACGCGGTGGTCCCCCTCCTCCCTGGGGACCACCGCCCGTGGACCGTCGGGACCACCACGCGTGGATCGTCGTGCAAGCCGCTTGCAATGGAGGGCTCAACCGTGCGGATCGACCGGGACGACGTCGTCGCCGAGGTGACGGCGGCCTTCGTGGCGTACGAGAAGGCGCTCGTCGCCAACGACACGGCCGCGCTCGCCGAGGCGTTCTGGGACTCCCCGGCCGTGGTGCGTTTCGGCATCGCGGACCGGCAGGCCGGCGCCGAGGAACTGCGGGCGTGGCGGGCCGCCCAGGCGCAGCTGCCGCCCGGCCGGCGCCTGTACGACACCCGGATCAGCACGTTCGGGTCCGAACTGGCGACGGTGACCACGATGTTCGACTACCCCGGCGGCGAGGACCGCCCCGGAAGGCAGTCCCAGACCTGGGTCCGCCTCCCGGAGGGCTGGCGCATCGTGCACGCCCACGTGTCGCAGGAGTCAGTGGGCGGCTGAGAGCCGCCCCCGCCCCTGGTGCGTCAGCTGGTAGGCGGCGAACAGCAGCAGCGCCCCGCTGACGATCGCGTACAGGCCGATCGCCCACGCGATCGCGACGGCGCCCGCGGCCGGGCGGACCACGATGAACAGCCCGGCGACCACGGAGATCGCGCCGACCAGCGCCAGGGTCCAGCCGCCGTGCTGGCGGGTGGCGAGCCACAGGTCGGCGACGCCGGTCACGATCGCCCACGCGCCGACCAGGACCGCGAGGACCACCGCGGTGATCCCCGGCCACACGAGGGCCAGGAGGCCGGCGGCGAGCCCGAACAGCCCGGCGACCACCCGGGCCACCCGCGGCCCGGTGCCGTCGGCGAAACCCGTGACCGGGTTCGTCGCGCCCGCGGACGGGCGCACCGCGTGCACGATCTGCTCGAAACCGGTCGCGATCGCGAAGATCCCGAACAGCAGCGCCATCGCGATCACCGTCACCCCGGGCCAGATGACCGCGAGGACACCGAACACGATGGCGATGACCCCGCGCACCCCGAGCAGCCACGCTTCTCTTCTGAGCATCATGCCCTCCTAGCGAGTCGGTCTTCGAGTTCGTCGATCCGGTCGAGGAGGTCCAGGACCACCCCGACGGCGGCGTAGTTGAGCGTCAGGTCGTCGTGCAGCCTGCGGATCCGGGCGACGGTGGCCAGTTCCCGGACCGGGAACCCGGGCGCGCCGGTCGGTCCGACGGTGACCTCCACCAGGCCCAGCGCGACGAGACGCGCCACCAGGTCCGGGTGCAGCCCGGCCGCGTCGGCGAAGGCGTTGAGCGGCAGGTCACGGGGCAGGTCACGGGGCAGCCGCGCGGCCAGTACGAGGGGAAACGTCATGCCGGGCTCCGGGGGTCGGTCGTGGACGCCGCGGCGAGCTCCGCGTAGAGCCGCCGTTCGCGCCTGGACAGGTTCGGCGGCACGACGATGCGCACCTTGGCGTGCAGGTCGCCGGCGACGCCACGAGGGTTGGGCAGGCCCCGCTCGGGCAGCCGCAGCCGGCGCCCCGACGACGAGCCCGCCGGCAGGTCGAGGCGCACCGGCCCGGCCGGGGTCTGCACCTGCACGGGCGCGCCGAGTGCCGCCTCCCACGGGGTCACCGGCAGATCGACCATGATGTCGCGGCCGTGGACCCTGTACCGGGGGTGCGGTGACAGGTGGACGATGAGGTAGAGGTCCCCGGACGGCCCGCCGTCGGTGCCTGGCGCGCCCTGGCCGGCGAGCCGGATGCGCTGCCCTTCGGCGACGCCCGCCGGGACGTCGACGGTGTACTGGCGGGGCCGCCCGGCCGGACCGGGCAGCGTCACGGTGCGCCGGCCGCCGTGGTACGCGTCCTCGACGGCGACGGCGAACCCGGCCTGGCTGTCCGCGCCGGCCCGCCCCTGCGGCGGTGCCTGGTCACGCGGCGGTGCCTGGTCACGCGGTGGTGCCTGGTCACGCGGCGGTGCCTGATCGCGCGGTCCGGGCTGGTTGTACGGGGGCCGGCGGCGTTGCGGGCCGGCCTGGCGGCCCGGTGCCGCCGGCGCGCCGGCGCCGCCCTGGAACAGGCTGCCGAGCCAGTCGTCCGCGGTCGCCTGGCTCGCGTCGTAGTCGCGGCGCCGCCGCGGGTCGGACAGCACCTGGTACGCCTCGGCGATCGCCTTGAAGCGTTCCTCCGCGCCGGGTTCGCGGTTCACGTCCGGGTGGTGCCGGCGGGCGAGAGTCCGGTAGGCGCGCCGGATCTCCTCCCGGCGGGCGGTCCTCGGCACGCCGAGGTCTGCGTAGTAGTCGCGGGTGTCAACCGGCATCGGTCCCCCCAACTGGTGCGCCGACCGCGTCGACGGGCGGGCGGCCCCAGGGGGGCCGGCACCGCCTCGTCGCGCGCCTCCACGGTGCTGGGCCGCCCCGGTCTCAGCTCATGCCGCTGCGACCGACCTGGCCCGTGCTGCCGGTGCCGGTGCCGCCGGCCTGCTGACTCGCCGGTCCCGGCCGGGACTGGCCCTCACGCATCTGCTTCGCCTGCGCGGCCGGGGTGTCGTCGGGCCGGACCTCCGGCTGCGGCCGCCCCTGCGACTGCTGCTGCTCGCCCCGGCCACCCGACTGACCCGGCTGGCCCGGCTTGCCCTGCTGCGCCTGCCCGCCCGGCTGGCCCTTCGAGCCCAGCTGGCCCTTCTCGCCCGGCTGGCCCTGTGCGGCCTGCTGGCCCAGCTGGCCCTGCGTCGCCTGGACGGTGATGCGCCGGGTCTGCTCCCCGCGCGCCTTCGGCGCGATGATGGTCAGGACGCCGCTGTCGAGGTTCGCCTCGACCCGGTCGTCGTCGATGTCGCCCGGCAGCGCGATGAGGTACTCGAACTCGCCTTCCTGCCGCGCGTGGTGGTGCATCGTGCCGGCCCGGACCCGGGCACGGTAGTTGCCCGCCACCCGGATCTCGTTGTCCCGCAGGTCGATCCGCACGTCGGCGGCGTCGACGTCGGGCAGGTCCAGGTCGACCTGGTAGGCGTCGGTGGTCTCCTCGATGTCGACCGGCACGCCGCCGATGCGCGGCATCGCCGCCGCCGGGAACGTGAACGCTCGGCCGGGTCGGGTCACCAGGAATGCCATCAGGGTGTCTCCCAACGATGAGGGGATGTACGCGGCCATGCTGGGCGCCCCTCGGGTGACCCCGTCCCACCCACGGCGGATGAGTGCCTGCCGGCGCGTCGTTCGCTCCCCGCTGGTGATGGTGCTTCACCTGCGCGATGGGGAGCGTTCACCGCATGTATGAAGACGTGTTCATCGCGGAGGTCCGCGAGAAGACCGGCATCGCCACCGCGGAGGAGACCCGGCGCGCCGTCCGAGGTGTGCTGCACGCCCTGGCCACCCGCCTGCCGGACGGCTGGGTGCATCACCTGGCCGCGGAGCTGCCACCGACGCTCGCGGAACCGCTGTGGTCCTATCAACATCTGTACGACCAGGAGGTGCATCTGGACTTCCTCGCTGACGTCGCGGCCCGGGCCGCGGTGCCGCCGGAGCTGGCCGAGCGCCTCGCCAGGGCCGTCTTCGCGGCGGTCGCCAGCGTCGGCGACCCGGCCCTGCTGCGCCGCGTGTACGCCCCGCTCACCAGCGACATCCTGGCCCTGACCGAGTCCGACCGTTCGCTGCTGCCCGCATAGCCACGACGACCCCATCCGCTGCTGTCCGCACAACCACGAGGACCCCGCTCGTCAGAACGGGGTCCTCGGCGCGATCCGGTGCGACGGGTCAACGCCGCGGGGCGAACCTCGGGTGGAACGCCACGAGCGGCGGCGTCCACAGCAGGAACAGCAGCACGACGCGCTGGAAGAGCCCGGTGTAGGAGGTCCCGGCCTCCTCCGTCATGACCATCAGCGCCAGCTCGACCGGCGCGATGACCGCGAGCACGGTCGTCGCCTTCCAGCCCCGCGCCGCGACGGCCATGAACACCGTGCACAGGATCGCGGGCACGAAGACCAGCAGCGCGGCCCGCCCGTGGATCACGGCGTGCTGGCTGATGGCGACCTCGAGCTTGGCGGCGCAGGCCGCGTCGTTGAACGTGCAGTCGAAGCGGGCCAGGCCCGCGACCGCGGTCGCCCCCGCCGACACGGCCAACAGGAACCCGGCGATCCCCGAGGAGACCGACCGGAACCGCACGACGAGCCCGATCGCCGTGGCGAGCAGGCCGACGGCGGCGAACTCGAAGCCGGTCACCATGAGGTACGGGAACCTCGCCCCCACTCCGGCCAGGCCGCTGACGTAGTCGCGGACGCTGTCGTACGCCGGCGGCTGCAGCAAGGTCGAGACGATGAGGGCGGCGAAGAACCCGGCGACGCCGGTGACCGCGACCCGGGCGAGGACCGCACCGGTGCGGCCGGCCGGACCGGGCCGATCGGTCGCGATATCTGGTTGATACGTGGTGTCGAGTGTCATGCCGTCAAGGTTCGGCCGGCGCGGGCCGCGGATCGATGGCGTGGCCACGAGACTCCGCGGTGATGCCGGCACCACCCGCCCCGCATGGCCGCACCCATCAATCGGCGTCAGCGGCGAGCTGGCGGTATCGTCGCTCGAATGGCTGCCGAGTGCGGAATCGACGACTGTGGTGTGCTGGCGATCGGCCGGTGCCGGGACTGCGGGACCGCGTTCTGCATGTCGCACCAGGGCCGCAACCCGGCGACCGGCGACGGCTACGCGGCGCTGTGCGAGCCGTGCGCCGCCCGCCGGCACGCCGCCGCGACCGCCGCCGGCGAGACCCGCAACGTCGCCCCCGTGCAGCGCCTCGGCGACGAGCAGCGCTGGATCATGTCCGGCCAGGCCGTCCGCGACCTGGTCGCGCGGGGCGTCCCGGGCCGCCCGGTGATCGAGCAGCGGCGCCGCACAGTGAAGCTGCGCTTCGGCGGCGAACGGGTCGAGATCGACGAGATCGAGGTCGGCACCCTGTGGGTCGCCGGCCGGTTCGAGTGGACGCAGCCCGTCGACGGCGTCGCCGAGACCCGCGAGTGGAACACCGCCCTGCTCGCCGAGCCCCGCGGCGGCTACCCGGTCGCGTCGTTCCGGCAGGCCGTCGCCCGCTGCCGCGTCACCGAGCTCGGCGCGACCCTGGTCCGCGACGCCGGCGCCGAACTCGAGGCGCGCGCCGTCCCCCTCATCGCCCAGGCCCTGCGCCGCCTCCTGACCGCCACCGCGAAAGCGTGACGCCCCCGCGCCGGCCCGCGCCGCGCTGAGCGCGACGGTGGGAAGCTGTCCAGGTGCTCACCCTTCCTGAGCCCTGTGTGGTCGTGCTGGTCGGGCCCGGCGCGGCCGGCAAGTCCACCTGGGCTGAGACGCATTTCGCGGCCGACCGGATCGTCAGCAGCGACCGGCTGCGCGCCCTCGTCGGCGCCGGCGAGGACGACATCACCGCGAGCGCCGACGCGTTCGCACTGCTGGACACGGTCGTGGCGCAGCGGATGCGGCGGCGGCTGACGACCGTCATCGACACCCTCGGCCTGGACGCCCAGCGCCGGGCGGCGTGGGTCGCGGCCGCGAAGGCACACGGGCTGCCGTGCGTCGCGATCGCGTTCGACACCCCGGCGGAGCAGTGCCGGGCGCGGAACCGGGCCAGGACCACGAAACGGATCCCCGCCGACGCGCTCACGCAACAGTTGCGGGCCTGGGCGAAGACGCGTGAGCTCCTCGCATCGGAGGGGTTCGACGCGGTACACCTGGAAACCCCGGCGCGCACGGTGCCCGAGGCGTTCGTCGAGGCCGCCGAGGCCCGGCTCCGCCAGCAGGACGACCCGGCGCGGCTGCGGTTCGGGCTGCACATCGGCCGGTTCCAGGGCGTCGACGTGCGGGCGAGCGCGGTGCAGGCCGAGGAGGCCGGGTTCGACGCCATCTACGTGATGGACCACTTCCGGCAGATCCCGCAGCTCGGGCGGGCCTGGGAGGACTTCCTGGAGAGCTACACGACCCTGGCGTATCTCGCGGCGTGCACGACGAAGGTGCGGCTCGGCGCGCTGGTCACCGGGGTGACCTACCGCAACGTCGCGCACCTCGGGAAGATCGTGGCGACGCTCGACGTGCTCAGCGGCGGCCGAGCGGTCTGCGGGCTCGGCCTGGCCTGGTTCAAGGAGGAGCACGTCGCCTACGGCTGGCCGTTCCCCGGCGTCAGCGACCGTTACGCGCTGCTGGAGGACGCACTGCAGGTGCTGCCGCTGCTGTGGGGCAAGGGCAGCCCGCGGTTCGAGGGTCGCGCCCTGACGGTGCCGGAGGCGCTGTGCTACCCGAGGCCGGTGCAGGAACGGGTGCCGATCATCGTCGGCGGCAACGGCGAGCGGCGGACCTTGAAGCTCGCCGCGACCTACGCCGACGCCGCCAACGTCATGGGCGACCTCGCCACGGTGCGGCGCAAGGCCGAGGTCCTGCGCGGCTACAACCCGGCGACCCGGCTCACGCACCTGGGGACCGCGCTGGTGGCCGCCGACGACCGGCACCTCGCTTCGCTGGTCGAGGCCGGCCGCGGCCGGCGGTCCCGGGAGGCCTACGCGAAGGAGGTCAACGCCGGCACGGTCGCCGACCACATCGGGCGCTTCCGGCAGCTGGCGGACGCGGGGGTACGCGAGGCGATGGTCCGCCTGCCCGACCCTTCGTGCGTGGAGCCGATGGCGGAGGTGATGGCCGCCTTCCGCTGAGCCGGACTGCCGCACGCAGCAGTTCTGCCGCACCTCTTGGTGTCTGGCCGTGATCGTCGCTGGTCAGGGCGGCCGGAAACGCGAAAAGGTGTCGACCGGTCGGACGTTGACCTGGGGGCGGGGGTACGCCAGTCTGGCAGCCATGCTTTCGTGGGGGCGATTCCGGCGCTCGGCGCCGGACCTGGCCTCGTCGGGTCGCGCGCTGCTCTACCGCGACGGCGTCGGCCTGGCCTATCTGGGCACCGTGCGCGCCGACGGCGGCCCGCGGGTCCACCCGGTCAGCCCGCTGCTCGTCGAGGACGGGCTGTTCGCCCTGCTGATGGTCTCCCCGAAGCTCGAGGACCTACTGCGCGACGACCGGTTCGCGCTGCACACGTTCCCGATGTACGACGGCGAGGACGCGTTCTACCTGACCGGCCGGGCCAGGTTCCCGCGCGACCAGGCGCTGCGGCGCAGCGTCGCCGCGGCGTTCCTGGCCGAGCGGTCGCTGTCGAGCCCGCCGCCCGGCTTCGGCCAGAACGTGCTCGTCGAGCTGCACGTCGAGACCTGCGTGCTGAGCCGGGCCGGCGAGCACATCACCTGGGCGGCGGCCGACCCGCATTTCTACGAGATCGGCCGCCACCGGGCGATGCGTTAACGCGAGTACGCCTCGAGCTCCCACAGCGAATAGCCGTAGTCCGTGGCCCGGTCGACCCCGGCCATCCGCACGTACCGGGCGGTGACCGGGGCGAACACGACGCTGTCGGTGCCGCCGTTGCCCGCGTCGACCGTGCTGACCGCGGTCCACGAGCTGCCGTTGGCCGACACCTCGATCCGGTAGCGGGCGCCGTACGCCGCCTCCCACCGCAGGATCACCCGCCGCAGGGTACGGGCCGAGCCGAGGTCGACGGTCAGCGACTGGTTGTCGCTCCACCAGCTCGACCAGCGGGTCGTCGGGTCGCCGTCGACGGCGGCGCCGGCGCTGAAGCCGATGAAGGTGCCGTTGCCGGTCGCCTTGCGGCCGAGGGCGAGGTTCGTGATGTCGTCGCCGCGTTTCGCCGGGAACGACACCACCTGCTGGTAGGTGGGCCGGTTCTGCCAGGAGATCTTGTCGTGGGTGATGCCGCCGAGCGGCGACTGGATGATGCTGTCCGCGCACCACTGGTCGCCGGCGCCGCAGGACGCGTCGCCGGGGTACGTGGTCGTGGCCGGTTCCGCCGCGGCCGTGGCCAGGGTCGAGGCGAGGACCTGGCGGCAGGTGGCCAGGGCGCCGCCGCCGCAGTAGGTCCGGCCGAGGCCGCCGCGGACCGGGTCGCCGAGGACGCTGCGGAGGTCCTTGTCGAGGTAGCCCCACCAGCCGTACTGGAACGCCGAGCCCTTGTGGCTCTGCGACTGGTTCAGCGACCCGCCGCCGCCGGAGCCGGTGAACCCGGACGGTGACTCGTCGATCTGCAGGGCGCCGGTGAGCGCGGCGTACACGTCGTCGCCGAGCCCAGGCTGGAACGCGCCGGCGACCAGCTTCGGCCACCAGGCGTCGAACAGGCGGATCGCGTCGGCGTGCTGGTAGACGTGCGAGCCGGGGCTGGTCTCGACCCGCTTCGCGCCGGCCGCCTGCCACGCCGCCAGCTTCGCGGCGTTCGGGTCGGTGCCGAGGATGCGCAGCAGCTCCGGCAGGAGGTTCTCGGCGCGCAGGTCGGTGACGGCGGCGTCCTGCACCAGGCGCACCACGGCGGCCCGGTCGAGCTTGGCGCCGCCGGCGAGTGCTGCCTTGACCCGCCGGTCGAGCAGGTCGGCCCGGTGCACGGCGCCGAAGCTGAAGTTGCCGTCCGCGGCGCTGAAGTCGGCGGCCTGCTTGTTGTTCCAGCTGACGAAGTAGTCCTGGCCGGCCGACTGCGGGTGCTGCGCGGTGGTCGCGTAGTCGGCGGTGTTGGTGTCGGCGTTCCAGTTCTGCCACTCGTAGGCGGCCTCGGCGCGGGTCGGCAGGTTCGGGTTCGCGCCGGCCTTGCGCACCGGGTTCGCGCCCGAGTTGTAGTACGCAGTGTCGGTCGCGTTCACGTAGAACCAGTTGAACGCGTAGCCGACGTCGGACGCGGAGGCGATGAACGCGGCCGGCGAGCCCATCGCGGCCGGGTCGTTGAACGCCTGGAACCCGATCGCGGAGTCCGCCTCGTGCCGGTAGGTGGAGCGCAGCCGGGTGAACGCGACCGGCACGCCGGCGACCTTGCCCCGCCACGCCACCAGGCCGTACTTCGTGCGGTAGGTGGTCAGCCGGTAGGAGCCCGCGGGTGTGGTGTCGGCCAGGGTCGGCGTCCACGCGTTGGTGCGAGTCAGCGCCTCCATCGGCGTGCAGACGCCGTGGAAGCGATACCCGGAGGACTGCACGGTCGGCGCGGAGCCGTCGGTGTTGCACAGCGGCACCGAGTAGGTGTCGGTGATGTCCTGCTCGGCGGAGGTGGCGCTCCACGCGTAGTCCTGGCCGCGGCCGAGCAGCACGTACAGGTTGAGCCCGGCGAACGCGACGCCGTGCGCGCTGATCCCGGGACCCTGCAGCTCCTGCAGCATCAGCAGCTGCGGGGAGAAGTAGCCGGTCTGCGGGCCGAACACGGCGATCGGGTTGCCGGTGGCGGAGTGCGCGGCGTCCACGACGACCGCGTTGGACATGCCCTGCCGTTTCGCCGAGGCCGGGCCGACCTGGACGCCGGTGGTGCCGGAGCCGGTCGGGTCGAACACGACCGGCTGTGCGGTGACGCTGCCCGCGTCCGGCAGCGCGACGCCGGGGGCGTCCGGGTCGGCGGCGCCGTAGGGGAACGACTGTCCGTTGTGGAGGGTGAGGACGGCCTCGGGGTCGTTCTGGGAGCGGAACGCCGCCCAGAGCCGGTCGCCCTCGGCGGTGCCGTAGCGGGCCCGGGCGGTCACCCGGACCAGCGCGGACTCGACCTCGCCGCCGCCACCGCCGCCGAACAGGCCGCCGACGACCCCGGCGATCGCGATGAGGTCGGTCATCTTGAACTGTTCGGGGCCGCCGGCGTTGGTGATCGCGTCGAGGTGCCCGGTCAGCACGTACTCGCCGGGGCAGTTGCGCCCGGACATGCACGCCGCGATGTAGGCGTTGACCCCGGCGATGTAGTCCTGCACGTCGGTGTAGAGCTGCGCGCCGCGCGGGCCCTTCGTCCGCAGCTGGTCCACCTGGGCCTGCAGGTCGGCCTCGGTGTAGGGCGCGTTGCGCCAGATGCTCTGCTCCAGCTCGCGGTTGCCGGGCGAGCCGCCGGCGAACGGGGTCAGCTGCCCGCGCCCGACCCGGCGCAGCAGGTCCATGACGAACAGCCGGTCCTCGGCACCCGCGTAGCCGGCGCCGAACATGGTGCCGGCGCGGGTCGTGCCGGTCACGTGCGGCACCCCCGCGGTCTTGTCCCGCACGATCGTCACGTCGCCGCGCGGGCTGTAGGTGCGCTCGGCCTGCCCCGCGGGGACACCGAAGGAGGCGCTGTTGTAGAAGCGGTCGATCTGCTCGCCGGTGAGCCCGGTGTACGCCGAGACGAGGTTCGCGTACTTGCCCAGCTGGTCCGCCGAGTGCGGCGGCCGGTAGCCGAGTGCCTGGTGGGCGAGGATGTCGGCGAGCGTGGCGTTGCCGTTCTGGCCCGGCGGCACGATGTCGTCGCACTCGTCGAGGCAGTAGTCCGTGGGGATGAGCACCGCGGCGGGGGCCTGCACGGGCGTTGCGACGAGCACGCCAGCCAGGAGGAGGAGCGCCGCGGAGGCGCGTTTCAGCAGGGACAGGGACATGGCGGATCCCTTCCGGGGGCTGCGAGCCAATATGAAAATGACTCGGATTACCGGATGGTAACAACGACACTCATCGCTGAACAGAGGTTCAGCCGCTCGTGTCGGCGGTCCTCGGCTAGGCTCGCGCGGGTGATCGTCGTGCACGCTGTCTGGCTCGACGGTCGCCTCTGCCTCTGGGCCGAGGATCCCGACCTGCCGCCGGCCCAGCGCCGCGGCCGCCGCCCCAAGGTCCCCCCGCACCCGTTCGCCGTCCGCGGGCTGCGCCTGGACGAGGACACCGGCCTGCCGGCGACCCGGACGCTCACCCTGCCGACCCGCGGCGACCGGCCGGAGCCGTCGCCCGCCGCGCTGGGACGGCTGGAGCCCACCGACACCCCGCTCCAACTCAGCGAGTGGGCGGTCGACACGGTCGAGTACGGGCCGGACGACGCCTACGCGCTGCTGCGCTCGACCCTGGTCGCGATCACCGCGGCCGACAGAGCAGACGACGCCGACGACTTCGTGTTCGGCGACACCGTGCGGGCCCTGGCGACCGTCGCGGCGTTCGCCGCCTCACTCGTCCGCCGCGGCCGGATGCTCCCCGGCCTGGCCGAACTCCCCAGCGAGGCCGGCGCCGGCGGCGCCAACGGCACCGGCGGGGCCGGTGAGGCCCGGTGGGTGCCGGTGCTGACGGGCAAGGACGCCGCGTACACCCGGTCCCTGGCGCTGTCGCTGCCACAGGCCGCGCTCGGCGGCGCGCCGTCCCGGGCGGCGCTGCTCACCGAGGTCCTCGACACCCTCGTCGACGCCGCCGCCCGCGCCGTGCTGCCCGCCGCCACCCACCGCGTGCCCGGGCTCGCCGGCGCCTGGCTCACCGCGCTGACCGGCACCGACCGCGCGATCCACGGGCCGGCCGCCGAGCTCGATCAGCTGCGCGCCGACCTCCTCACCTGGCAGGCCGACGCGGTCGGCGGCACCGTCCGCGCCTGCTTCCGGCTGACCGAGCCGCCCGAGCCCGGCACCCTCGAGGAAGCCCTGGCCGGCGACGACGAGCCGGTGTGGCGTCTGGAGTTCGCGCTGCAGGCCGCCGACGAGCCGAGCCTCGTCGTCGACGCCGGCACCGTCTGGCAGGCGCCCGGCCCCCTCGAACTGTCCCAGTGGCAGGTCCCGGCGCCGCAGGAAACCCTTCTCGCGGAGCTCGGCCGGGCCAGCCGCCTGTACCCGGCCCTCGAGGACTCGCTGCGCTCGGCCCGGCCGGCCGGGCTCACCCTCGACACCGCCGGCGCGCACCAGCTGCTCAGCGAGCACGCGCCGCTGCTGGCGGGCGCCGGGTTCGGGATGCTGCTGCCCGGCTGGTGGCGCAAGCCCCAGGCCCGGCTCGGTGCCCGGCTCACCGCCCGCAGCCCGTCCGCGACCCAGCCCGGCACCGTCGCCACCACCAGCGCCGTCGGCCTCGGCTCCGTCATCGACTACCGGTGGGAGCTCGCCATCGGCGACGAGCCGCTCACCGAGGAGGAGCTGCGCCGCCTCAGCGACCTCAAGGCGCCCCTCGTCCAGCTGCGCGGGCAATGGGTCGAGCTCGACCCGCGCCGCCTCGCCGCCGGCCTGGAGATCATGCGCCGGCAGGCCGACGAGGCCACCATGACCGTCGCGGACCTGCTGCACCTCGCCGGAGGCGACACCGAAGGCCCGGGCGGGCTGCCGGTGGTCGAGGTCGCCGCCGACGGGTGGCTCGGGGACCTGCTGTCCGGCGACACCGAGGTGCGCGTCCCGGCCGCCGAGCCACCGGAGCGGTTCCACGGCAGCCTCCGCCCGTACCAGCTGCGCGGCCTGAGCTGGCTGGTCTTCCTCGAAGCGGCGGGGCTCGGCGGCATCCTCGCCGACGACATGGGCCTGGGCAAGACCGTGCAGCTGCTGGCACTGCTCGCCGGCGACGCGCCCGGCCCGACGCTGCTGATCTGCCCGATGTCGCTGGTCGGCAACTGGCAGCGGGAGGCGGCCAAGTTCGCGCCGGCGCTGCGCGTGCACGTCCACCACGGCGCCGAACGCGCCCGCGGCGCCGACTTCCGGGCCGCGGTCGCCGCGTCGGACCTGATCATCACCACCTACGCGATCGCGGCCCGCGACGCGACCGCGTTGAAGTCGCTGTCGTGGCACCGGCTCGTCCTCGACGAGGCGCAGGCGGTCAAGAACGCCGCCACCAAACAGGCGGTCGCGGTGCGCGGGCTGCCGGCCCGGCACCGCATCGCGGTCACCGGCACCCCGGTGGAGAACCGGCTCGCCGACCTGTGGTCGATCATGGACTTCGCCAACCCCGGCCTGCTCGGCACCGCCCGGAAGTTCAAGGAACGCTTCGCCGAGCCGGTCGAGCGGCACGGCGACGCCGACGCGGCCGCGCGACTGCGCCGCATCACCCAGCCCTTCGTGCTGCGCCGCCTCAAGACGGACCGCAGCATCATCTCCGACCTGCCGGAGAAGCTGGAGATGGAGGTGCTGTGCAACCTCACCCGCGAGCAGGCGTCGCTCTACCAGGCCGTCGTCGACGAGATGCTCGGCAAGATCGAACGCAGCGAGGGCGTCGCCCGCCGCGGTCTCGTCCTGGCGACCATGACCCGCCTGAAGCAGATCTGCAACCACCCGGCGCACGCGATGCGCGACGGCAGCCGCCTGTCCGGGCGCAGCGGAAAGCTGCTGCGCCTGGAGGAGATCCTCGACGAGGTCCTCGCCGCCGGCGAGCGCGCGCTGGTCTTCACCCAGTACGCGGAATTCGGCGGCATGCTGCGCGGCCATCTCTCCGCCCGCCTCGGCCGCGAGGTCGCCTACCTGCACGGCGGCCTCGACAAGGCCGCCCGGGACGCGCTCGTGGCCCGCTTCCAGGCCGCGGCGCCGTCCTCGCCGCCGGTGTTCGTGCTGTCGCTCAAGGCCGGCGGGACCGGCCTGACCCTCACCGCCGCCAACCACGTCGTGCACGTCGACCGGTGGTGGAACCCGGCCGTCGAGGACCAGGCCACCGACCGCGCGTTCCGGATCGGCCAGCGCCGCGCCGTGCAGGTCCGCAAGTTCGTCACCGCCGGCACCGTCGAGGAGAAGATCGCCGCGATGATCAACGAGAAGCGCGGCCTGGCCGCGAAGATCGTCGGTACCGGCGAGCAGTGGCTGACCGAACTGTCCACCACGGAGCTGCGCTCGCTGCTGGCGCTCGAGTCCGGCGCCGTCGTCGAGTAGCCCTCTTCGAACAGGACTAGACTGCGGCGATGTTCGTGATCACGCTGAGCTACCTGGCCCCCGTCGAGCAGATCGACGAGGCGATGCCCGCGCACAAGGAGTGGCTCGACGCGCAATACGAGGACGGGATCTTCCTCGCCTCCGGCGCGCAGGTGCCCCGCAAGGGCGGCGTCATCCTCGCCGCGGGCCTGCCCCGGCTGGAGCTGGAGGCGCGGCTGTCCCTCGACCCGTTCAAGCAGAAGAACCTTGCCTCCTATGAGGTCGTCGAGTTCGTCCCGCGCGTGGTCGCCCCTGGCCTGGAGGCCCTCCAGGCATGACCGGTCCGCAGCGCGGCGGCGGGGCCGCTCCGGAGTTCTGGGGTTCCCGGACGGTCAAGGTCGAGGGCGGGATCCGGGCCCGCAGCGCGCGCGGCGCCATCGGCGAGAGCTGGTGGAGCAAACGCTTCCTCGGCGTGCTCGAGTCCTTCGCCCTCGGCACCCGCCTGACCCGCGGCCGCAACTACGCCCGCGCCGGGCAGGTCCTGTCGCTGGACGTCGAGCCCGGCGTCGTCACCGCCGTCGTGCAGGGGTCGCGGCCCACGCCGTACCGGGTGAGCATCGCCCTGCACGTCTTCGACGACGACGTGTGGCGGCGGGTCGAGACGGCCCTCGCAGCGGAGGCCCTCGGCGCCGCGAAGCTCCTCGCCGGCGAACTGCCCCCGCACGTGGAGGACGTGTTCGCCGCCGCCGACGCGCCGCTGTTCCCCGCCCGCGTGCACGACCTCGCGATGCGCTGCTCCTGCCCGGACGCCGCCGTGCCGTGCAAGCACCTCGCGGCCACGTTCTACCTGCTCGCGGAGCGGTTCGACGCCGACCCGTTCCAGATCCTGCTGTGGCGCGGCCGGACCCGCGACGCGCTCCTGGCCACGCTGCGGACCCTGCGCACCGGCACGGCCACCACCCCGGCGGCGCTCACCGAGGTCCCCGTGCCGACGGGTGCGGCCAGGATACTGACCGACATGGACGAGCCGGACGTCGAGCTGGAGCGCTTCTGGTATCCGCCGGTGCCGCTCGCCGATCCCGAACCCGCCGCGGTCACCGGCCGGGACCTCCTGCTGCGCCAGCTGCCCACCCCGCCGCCGTCCCTGGGCGGCCGGGACCTGCTGACGGCGCTGCGAGGCTGGTACCGGTAGGGTCGCGACATGACCGGTCCGTACCCGCCGCAGCAGCCGGATCCGGCGCACTACGGGCCGCCTCCCGGCACACCGCCGCAGTTCGCGTCCCAGTCCCAGTCCCAGCCCCAGCTCCCGCCGCAGTTCGCGCCCCCGCACGCGCCGCGCCCGGGCCGGCCGCCGCAGGACAGGATGGTCGTCGTCCTCATCGCGATCATCGCCACGGTGGTCGTGCTGTGCCTGGCCATGGCCGCCGGTTCGGTGTATTTCCTGCGGGAGGAGCCCGGCGACGACAAGAGCTCCGAGGTCGTCGACCACCGTCCCGCAGGCGGCTGACGGTGCGCCGGGGCGTGACGGCGGCGCTGCTGGGCCTGTCCCTCGGCCTGGCGGGGGCGCTCGCCGGCTGCGGCGACCCGGCCGGCACCGACGGTGACCTGATCAACGGCTGGCCGGCGGTTCCCGCCGCCACCTATGCCCCATCACCGGCCGGCACCTGCCTGAAGGGCGGGGTCAGCGCGTTCGAGCCGTCGGTGGCGCCGCTGCTGGCCGTCGACTGCGCCGAGCCGCACGCCGTCGAGGTCGTCGGCGCCGGCACCGTCCCCGACGCGGCGGCCCCGCCGGCCTGGGACAGTGACCCGAGCCGCGCCGCGTTCGCGGAGTGCGACAAGGCCGCCGCCGCGTACCTCGGCGGCGACTGGCGCACCGGCCGGCTCTTCCCCGTCTTCCGCATGCCGCTGCCCGCGGTCTGGCAGGCAGGCGGCCGGCAGTACCTGTGCGGGATCGCCGAGGCGTCCGACGACCTGTTCGCGCCGCTGGACCGCACCGGCAGCGTCAAGGGCGGCCTCGCCCAGGACCGCCCCCTCGCGCTGACCTGCGTGCAGCTCGTCGGCGGCGACCTGGACGCCAAGGGCTTCTACGGCTCCGTCGACGCCGTCAAGCCCGTCACCTGCGACGTCCCCCACGACACCGAGTTCGTCGGCGCGTGGACCGCCCCCGCCGGCGAGTACCCGCCCCAGCAACGCCTCAAGGAGCTCGCCAGCGACGCGTGCTACCTGAAGATCGCGGAGTTCCTCGGGATCTCGCAGACCCAGCTGTATCAGCGCGCCGACATCTACACGTTCTGGACCGGACTCACCGCCAGCCAGTGGGCCCTCGGCGAGCGCACCGCGCACTGCTTCCTCAACGTGTCGTCGAAGACGCCGCTGCACGCCTCGATCCGCAACCTCGGCACCAAGAAGCTGCCGTAGGGGCGGCCACGGCGGGGTGCCGTGGCCGCCGCCCGGTTCAGTCGCGCTTACTGGGGCTGACGCTGGGTTTCGGGCTGACGCTCGGCTTCGGGCTGGGGCTCTGCTGGCTCGGGCCGGGGGTCGGGTTGGGGCCGGGGGTCGGGTTCTCCGCCGGCGTGCTCGGTCCGGGCGAGACGCCGGTGCCGACGTCCCTGTCGCCGACGCCCTTCGAGGGCAGGAACGACACCTTCGGCATCTTCACCTTCGTCAGCGCGCCGTCCATGAAGTCGCGCCAGATCGGGCCCGGCAGCTCGCCGCCGATGATGTTCTTGCCATTGTTGAACTTGATGGCGACTTCCTTGTCCTTGTTGCCGACCCAGACCGCGGCCGCCAGGCCGGGCGAGTTCTTCGCCTTGTCGGAGGGGACGTAGCCACCCATCCAGGCGTGGGCGTTGCCCTGCGACGTGGTGTTGCCGAGCTGCCAGGTGCCGGTCTTGCCGGCGAGCTGGTAGCCGTGCGCGGCCTTCAGCTGGTAGTGGTCCGGCACCCCGCGCAGGACGGCGGTGAGGTCGTCGGCCATCTGCTCGGAGAAGCCGGGGATCCGTTGCGGCTTGATGACCTCGCCGAAGACCCGCTTCTCCCCCTCCCACACCTCTTTCAGGAAGTGGGTCTTGGTGGCCATGCCGCGGGCCGCGAAGGTCGCCAGGCCGCCGGCGTGGTCCAGGACCGTGATCGGGTACTGGCCGAACCCGACCTCGGCACCGAAGTACTTCGCGACGTCCTTGCCGGAGTACTTGATCAGGTCCTGCCGCTGCGGCAGCGGCTCTCCTTCGATGGTCGCCCACATGCTGGTGATGCCCGCGGCCCGGGCCGTGTCGATCACCTTCGCCGGGGTCTGGTCGAGCGCGATCGCGTAGAACGGGATGTTCAACGACTTGACCGTGATCTCCTCGAGCGTGCACCAGGTGCCGGAACCCGACTTGCAGTTCGGGTCGGTGCCCTCGGTCGCGTTCTTGATCTGGTTCTTCAGCGCCGCCGTGCGACCCGGGAAGTCCTGCGGCATGCCGTTCCAGTGGGAGTTGATGGAGTACCCGGCCATCAGTGCCGTCGCGAGGGTGTAGACCTTGAACGTCGAGCCCGGCGGATGGCCGCCGCAGCAGCTCGGGTTGCCGTCGCTGAGCACCGGATCCGTGGAGTAGCCGGCGTAGTCGCTGCCGGAGCCGTTGTCGCCGCCGTAGTAGGCCTTGACCCCGCCGGTGCCCGGCTCGACCGCCACCAGCGCGGCCTGCAGGTTCGGCTTTTGGCCGTACATGTTGGAGTCCTTGCTGCTGGCGCTCGCCTCCTGCACGGCCACCTGCTGGATCCTGGAGTCGAGGGTGCTGACGATCTTCAGGCCGCCGTCGCGGACCTTGTCGAAGTTCTTCTTGCCCTGGGGGTCGACGCTCTCATACAGCGGCAGCCCGGTCTTCGGGTCGGTCAGCGCCGCGACCTCCTGCAGCACGTGGTGCACCGCATGGCCTTCGGGCTTGTCCAGGGCGGTGTTGGCGGTGAGGTTGTTGGCCCGGTTCTGCGCCTGGGTGATGACCGTGGTCGGCATCGTGAGCTTCTCCTTCGCCTCCGCCTCGGAGACGAACTTCAGCGCCACCATCTGCTTGCGGATGTAGTCGAAGCGGGCCTCCGCCTTGACCGGGTCGACCGTCGGGTCGGACGGGCTGCCCTTCTCGTTGTCGCCCGAGGGGTTCTTGATGATCCCGGCGAGCACCATGCCCTCGGCGATCGACAGGTCCTTGACGGGCTTGTTGAAGTAGGCGAACGACGCCGCCTGGATGCCGTGCGCGCCGCGGCCGAAGTAGATGATGTTCAGGTACATCGTCATGATCTGGTCTTTGCTGTACGACTGGTTGAGCTTCAGCGCGATGACCGCCTCGCGCACTTTCCGGGCGTAGGTCACGCCCTCCAGCTCGGCCCATTTCCGGGCGTACTGCTGGCTGATCGTCGAGGCGCCCTGCCGGTCGCCGCCGGTGACGTTGTTCCACGCGGCCCGGGCGACGCCCCAGTAGTCGACGCCGTCATTGGTGTAGAACGTGTTGTCCTCCGCCGCGACGACCGCGTGCTGGACGTGCAGCGGGATTTCCTCGAACGTGACGAGGGTGCGGTTCTTGCTGCCGATCCGCGCCATCAGCGGGCCGTCGGCGTAGTAGATCGACGTGGACTGCTCGAGGGTGAGGTCCTCGGGCAGCCCCACCTGGTCGAAGTAGTACGTGCCGGCCACCAGGCCGAGGCCGGCGAGCATGATGAACGCGGCCAGTGAGGCGATGACGATGTTCCGCCGTCGTCGTCGCTTCGCCCGGGTGCCAGGCGCCGGTCTGCCCCCGCCGGACTCGGGCGGGGTGTCCACCGGCGGCCCGCCGACCCGCGCCGACGCGCGCACCGGTGCCGGCGCCGCACCGCGCACCGATGCCCGGCCGGTCGCCGGCTCGTCCGCCCTGCCGATGCTGGCGCGTCCCGTGGCGCCCGCGCCACCCGGGGATCCAGGCACGCTCGCCCTGCCCGATACGGGGTTGCTCGGCTCGCCGTAGTGCATCTGTTCCACGTCTTGTCGCCCCCATGTCTGTGGGTCCGGCCGCAGCGCGGCGTGGCAGCCGCGACTCGTCTTGCCACCCTCGGAACTCACGCAGCGTCATCGTCGACGCCGGCGCATTCGCCACCTGACGCCGGACACGCATGGCGCGAGCGTACGGCCATTCGCCATTGACGGCGATCCCGATCACTTTCGGTAACGATCAAAGCGACGCAGGGCAGGCGGGAACCCGACCGCGTGCGGCGGCCGGCGGCACCTGCGCGGCGGCTACCATTGCCCGGTCTGCGTCGCGAAAGCTAGGAGATCCTGCGTGAACGTCGAAGCGCTGCGCTTCCCCGGTCGGGAGTTCGACCCGTCGACCGGCGTCGCCCGCTTCCACTATGCGCTCGGTGACCTCGTGCTCACCGAGACCGTCGACTTCGGCCCGCCGTCGGTGATCCATCCGGCGCTCGACCGGGTGCTGGACCTGTTGTACGTGGCGGCGTCGACCTCCTACTACAAGATCGCCGCGCCGAAGCAGGTGGAGCTCGGCTTCCCCTTGGCGGAGCAGGCGCTGCCGTGGGTCACGGCGTTGTACCGCGAGGGCCTGGGCGAGTTCGCGTACCAGAACCAGCTGGCCTACGTGCTGGACCTGGAGATCGTGCCCGGCCCGGACGCGGCGCCGCCCGCCGCGGTGCACGAGCCGTCCGGCGCGCCCCTGGCCGCGGTCGGCGGTGGCAAGGACTCGATCGTCACGATGGAGGCGCTGCAGCGCGCCGGGCTCGACCCGGTGCTGTTCGCGGTCAACCCCAACCCGATCATCCGCGCCGTCTGCGCCGTGTCGCCGCAGCCGGCCCGCTTCGTGCGCCGCACCCTCGACCCGCGGATGCGGGAGCTGAACGCGAGCGGCGCGTACAACGGCCACATCCCGGTCACCGCGATCAACTCGCTGATCGCGGTCGCCGCCTCGCTCATGCACGGCCTCGGCCCGGTCGTCATGTCCAACGAGGCGTCCGCGTCGGTGCCCAACCTCAACTGGCTCGGCCGCGACATCAACCACCAGTGGTCCAAGGGCCTGCCCGCCGAGGCGCACCTCCGCGACGCGCTGCTCGCCCACGCCGGCCTGCAAGGGGCGTATTTCTCGCTGCTGCGCGGCCTGTCGGAGCTGCACATCGCCGCGCTGTTCGCGAAGTTCACCGCCTATGACGGCGTCGTCACCAGCTGCAACGCGGCGTTCAAGCAGCGCGACGCGACCGACCGGTGGTGCGGGCACTGCCCGAAATGCCGATTCGTCTTCCTCGCCATGGCACCGTTCACGGGCCGCGAGCGCCTGCTCGGCATCTTCGGCACCGACATCTTCGCCGACGCGACCCAGCTGCCGGGGTACCGGGAGCTGATGGGCCTCACCGCGCACAAGCCGTTCGAGTGCGTGGGCGAAATCGAGGAGTCCGTCGTCGCGCTGCGCCTCCTCGCGGAGCAGGACGAGTGGAAGGACACCCTCATCGTCTCGGCGCTGACGGCTGAACTGACCGCAGCGGCGAAGCTGCCGTCCGACGCCGAGGTCGAGGCCACGTTCCGCGGCGACGGACCCAACCTGGTCCCGCCGGTCTACCTCGCCGCCCTGGAGGGTCTCGGTGCAGCTCGCTGACCTGCGCGACCGGCGTGTCGCGGTCTGGGGCACCGGCCGGGAGGGCGTCGCCGCCGTCCGCGCCATCGCGCCGATCGGGCCCGCGTCGCTGGTCGCCGTCGACGACCGGCAGAACTTCCTCGCCAAGGACTGGTCACCGCAGCTCGCCGCGCTCGCGCCGCTGCACAACGGGCCGGCCGGGCTCGACGCGCTGCGCGTCGCCGACGTGGTCGTGCGCTCCCCCGGCGTCGCGCAAACCCACCCGTGGATGATCCAGCTCCGCGCGGCGGGGACCCGGGTCACCGGCGGGACCGCCCTGTGGATGGCGGCGCACCGCGACCGGACCGTCGGCGTGACCGGCAGCAAGGGCAAGAGCACCACCAGCAGCCTGGTCAGCCACCTGCTCGCCGCGACCGGCTTCCCGAACGAGCTCGGCGGCAACATCGGCATCCCGGTGCTGGACCTGCCGCAGGCGCCGACCTATGTGCTGGAGCTGTCCGCGTACCAGTGCGCCGACCTCGACGACTCACCCCGGGTCGCGGCGGTCACCTCGCTGTTCCCGGAGCACCTGGACTGGACCGGCAGCGAGGACGAGTACTACCGCGTCAAGCTGAACCTGGTCGCCAACGGCCCCGAGGCGGTGGTCGTGCACGCCGAGTCCACGGCGGTCCTCGCCGAGCTGTCGCGCCGTTTCACCGACCTGCCGCTGCACGTCGTCGGCGGCACGGACTCCTTCCACGTCCACGGCGGCGCCTTTCATCTCGGGTCGCGGCCGTTGTTCCCCCGCGCGGCGCTGCGGCTGCCCGGCCGGCACAACGAGGCCAACCTCTGCATCGCCCTGGGCGTGCTGCGGGCATCGGGCGTGGACGTCCTGGACGCCGCACCCGCCCTCGAAGCGGCGCTCGGCATGTTCGCCGGGCTGCCGCACCGCCTCGAGCGCATCGAGGACCCGTCCGGTCTCACCTTCGTCGACGACTCGCTCTCCACGATCCCGCAGGCGGCGATCCACGCGATCGAGGCGTTCCGCGACCGCCCGCTGACCGTGCTGCTCGGCGGCGAGGACCGCGGCGTGGACTATTCGCCGCTGCGCGAGCACTTCGCCGCCGCGACCGAGCCGACCACGGTGATCGGCATGCCCGACAGCGGGGCGCGGCTGGTGTCGCTCCTGGACGGTCTGCCGCTGGTCACCACGTATGTCAGCGACAGCCTCGTCGATGCGGTCGCCCTGGCGCGGAAGGTGACCCCGGCCGGCGGCGTCGTCCTGATGTCCCCCGCGGCGCCCAGCTACGGCCGCTTCGACAACTACGCGCACCGCTCCAAGGTGTTCCGCCAGGCGATCGCCGACTCCGCGCCGTAGCACCGGCTCAGCGGCGCTGCGCCGGCTCAGCGGCGCGGGCTCAGGGCCGCGGCGCTGGCTCAGGCCGGCGCGCGCCAGCCGGCGATGATCGCCTCGGCGTCGTCGGCGACCTCGTCCGGCTCCAGGTCGTCGGTGTCCAGGACCGCGTCGACGCGGCGCAGGTCGTGCCGGGCGGTCAGGTAGGCGCCGAGCTGGTCCAGCCGCCACGCCTGCGGCCCGTCGTCGTCATCGTTCTCGACCCGCTCGATGAGCACCGGCGCGGACACGTCCAGCAGCAGGTGGCGTACCTCGTGACCACGGCCGCGCAGGCCACCGAAGATCTCGCGCAGGACCGTCCCGCGCAGCACGGTCATCGGCACGATCAGCGGGTCGGCGCCCCGGGCCTGCCACGCGGCCGCGGTGACCGTGGCCGACCGCCAGGCCGGCAGGTCCTGGTAGTCCCCGGGCCGCAGCAGCCCGACCGTGCGCTTGAGCACCCAGCCGATGCGCTCCGGATCAAACGCCCGCGCCTTCGGATCACGACGGCACAGTTCCTTCGTCAGCGTCGTCTTCCCGACACCGAAAGGCCCATTGATCCAGACGATCACCCCCCAACCCTTTCACGCCCAACCCCCACCAGCGCCGAACAACGCCGTGCCGGATCCTGCGGATACCGCCCGCCCGCCCGCGCATGGTCCAGCTTGAGTGGGAGCGGAGCGAGCATGGGGGGTGCGGGGTGGGAACCCCCCGCCGGGACGCCGCGCCAGCGGTGGCCCCAGCTAATAGCGGTGGCCCAGCTAATACACCCTGCCAGGATCTTCGCAGCCGGCGTCGAGCCCAATGGCAGGCCAGGGCGCGATAAATGAGGCATGGACATCTTGACCCTCCCGCAGCGTTCCGCCTCCGACCTTGACCACGTCACCGTGCTGGTCGTCGCCGACGGGTCCCGGTTCACGGACCTGACCCGTTATCTGCCACAGGACTGGACCGTCCTGCGGCGCACGACGCACGAGCCCGTGGTGCGTCACCCGGACATCGTGGTGCTCGACGACCCCGGCCCAAGGGCGGTGACGGCCGCCTGCCTGCGTCACCCGGCCTCGGCGATCGTGGTGGTGCTCAGCCCGTACAGCGACCATCAGGAGGTCGTCGACGTACTCGAGGCGGGCGCCGACGCGTGTGTGCGTTCCAACACCACTGCTGTCGTCGCGGCACACGTCGAAGCCTGTCGCCGGCGACAGGCCGCATAGGTATTTGGCGTTTCCGACAACATATTCCAGAGAGCGCTTTCATGGGGTTTCGCGATTGACAATGCGCTAGTCATGGCCCACTCTGAATCGTGTCTTGAGAGCGCTCTCAGGCCGATTGGCGGCCAGGGTGACCAGCCGATCGTCCAGGTGAATCGTGATCAGGGTGTAACCGGTGTGAGGGTGCGACGGGCGGCGGAGCGGCATGCTTCGTCGCCCGTCCCTTTTTGTGCGCCATAACATCGGGCAGCTTCAGTCATGATGAGTCCGGCAGACAGATATGGGGGAAAGCGCACATGGTGATGTCGGGGCGGGACAGGCCCACTCTGGAGAACGTCGCGCAGCGCGCCGGGGTCTCACGAGCGACCGCTTCCCGCGTGGTGAACGGCTCCACCTCCGTCGCGCCGCACATCCGCGACAAGGTGCTCAACGCCGTCGACGCCCTCGGTTACGTCCCCAACCAGGCGGCCCGCAGCCTGGTGACCCAGCGGACCGACTCGATCGCCCTCGTCGCGTCGGAGACGACCAGCCGGGTGTTCTCCGACGACCCCTTCTTCGCCGCCGTCATCCGCGGCGTGAGCCTCGAGCTGGAGGCCGCCGACAAGCAGCTGGTGCTGATGATGGTCGGGCCGTCCGGGCCCAGCCACGACCGGGTCGAGCGCTACGCGACCGGCGGCCACGTCGACGGCGCGATCATCTTCTCCATGCACGGCGCGGACCCGCTGCCGGAGCGCCTGAGCCGGGCCGGCGTGCCAGTGGTCTGCAACGGCCGGCTGCTGACCCAGTCCCAGGTGCCCTATGTCGACGTCGACAACGAGGACGCGGCCCGCACCGCGGTGCGCCACCTGCTGGACACCGGCCGTCGCCGGGTCGCGACCATCGCCGGCCCGCAGGACATGAGCGCCGGCATCGACCGGCTCAAGGGGTACCGCTCAGCGATGCAGGACGCAAGCCGGCGCTCGATCGTCGCGGTCGGCGACTTCACCCGGCAGTCCGGCGCCCTGGCGATGAGTCAGCTGCTCGCCGACGACCCCCAGCTCGACGCCGTGTTCGCCGCGTCCGACGCGATGGCCGACGGCGCGCTGCGGGCCCTGCGCCAGAACGGCCGCCGGGTGCCCGACGACGTGGCGGTCGTCGGGTTCGACGACATGGAGTTCGCCCGCGACACCGAGCCGCCGCTCACCACGGTCCGCCAGCCGATCACCGACATCGGGCGCACCGTGGCCCGGCAGGTGCTGCGCCTGGCGGCCGGTGAGCAGATCGAGCCGGTCCTGCTGCTGCCCACCGAGCTCATCAAGCGCGAGTCGGCCTGATGTAGCGGCCTCAAATAGGGCATGGTGGGACAGGTGAGACTCGCGACCTGGAACGTGAACTCGGTCAAGGCCCGGCTGCCCCGGCTCCTCGAGTGGCTCGAGCTGGCCGGGCCCGATGTGCTCTGCCTGCAGGAGACCAAGGTCGGCGCGGACGGCTTCCCCACCGAGGAGGTCGCCGCGCACGGTTACGCCGTCGCCGCGCACGGTGAGGGCCGCTGGAACGGGGTGGCGCTGCTGTCCCGGGTCGGCCTCGACGACGTGGTGCGCGGCTTCGAGGGCGATCCCGGCTGGGCGGGCGAGCCGGGCGGCGAAGAGGGCCTGTTCGAATCGCCACGCATCGAGGCCAGAGCGATCTCCGCGACCTGCGGTGGGGTGCGGGTATGGTCCGTGTACGTGCCGAACGGCCGCACGCCGACCTCGGCGCATTACACCTACAAGCTGCAGTGGCTCGAGGTGCTGCGCTCCCGCGTCGCCGGTGAGCTCGCGGCCACCGACCGTCTCGTGGTGTGCGGCGACTTCAACGTCGCGCCGACCGACGCCGACGTGTTCGACCCGGCGGCGTTCATCGGTTCGACGCACGTCACCGCCCCGGAGCGGGACGCCCTGGCGGCGCTGCGGGCCGCCGGTCTGCGCGACGTCGTCCCCGCGCCGATGAAGGGCCCGAATCCCTTCACCTACTGGGACTACCGGGCCGGGATGTTCCACCAGGACAAAGGTATGCGGATTGACCTTTTCTACGCGAGTCCTACCGTTGCGGATGGGGTCAAGACGGCCTACATCGACCGCGAGGCGCGCAAGGGCAAGGGACCGTCAGACCACGCCCCGGTCGTGGTGGACATCGATCTCTGAGTACTCTCCGTGATCAGCGTGGCCTGACCGGACGGTACTGTTAAAAGTGAAACGATCAAGTAAAGTGATGGATGGCCCCATCCGTCAGGTTGTGCGTGCTGTATCCACGACGGAGCGTAACCACACCGTTACCATGAGCCGGTAATTCGCCCTTTTCGGGGGTGTATGATCCAAAAGTCGTTGTGCTTGGATCACGCCCTCATCACGGCCCGGCGTGGACTTGGTTACAGGACGGGGGGTGACCCTTGACGATCGGCCGAACGGGAGACAGGGTTCCTCCAACGGAGGCGACACACCAAGTCGGCTTCGTGCACGCTCTGCCCGTGGACCGAACCTGCGGATAGGGCACCAGGAGTCCACGAAGACACAGCCGATCGGCTGCTGACTGCCACGGGCCCCGGTCTGGCCGACGCGCGTTCCCATGCTGCGACGGCCATTGCTGGCGGCTGTGCAAGGCGGGCAAGCGGCCGGGGAGAGGGGCGCCACGCCCATGACTATGGGACCCGTCACGTCCAGAAGCGACGAGCAGGTGCCGAGTGTCGAAGAGGCGACCAGCACGCCACCCGGTGTCCCCGCCAAGGCCATCGAGGGTCGGTCGCTAGGTCAGATCGCCTGGACCCGTCTCAAGCGCGACAAGATCGCGCTGACCGGGGCCAGCGTCATCGTGTTCCTCGTGCTGATCGCGATCTTCGCGCCGCTGATCAACAAGGTGTTCGGCCATCCGATCAACGAGTACCACCAGGACAAGATCAACCCCAGTCTCGGTGGCATCCCCGAACCCGGGACCTGGGGCGGCATCAGCAAGGACTTCCTGCTCGGCGTGCAGCCGGTCACCGGCCGCGACATGTTCTCGCAGATCATCTACGGCGCGCGGGTCTCCCTGCTGGTCGCGCTGTCCGCGACGGTCGTCGCGGTGATCCTGGGCGTCGTGCTGGGCATCACCGCCGGCTACTTCGGCGGCTTTATCGACAGCCTGGTCAGCCGCCTGATGGATCTGATCCTCGCGTTCCCCTACCTGCTGTTCTCGATCGCGCTGATCTCCGTCGTGCCGGTCACGACCGCGTGGCGCATCGGCGTCGTCGTCGGCGTCATCTCGTTCTTCAGCTGGCCGTATATCGGCCGCATCGTGCGCGGACAGACGCTGTCCCTGCGAGAACGCGAGTTCGTCGAGGCCGCCCGCAGTGTCGGCGCCGGACCGGTGCGGATCCTCTTCCGGGAGCTGCTGCCCAACCTGGTCGCCCCGATCCTCGTCTATTCGACGCTGGTCATCCCGACCAACATCGTCTTCGAGGCCTCGCTGTCCTTCCTCGGCGTCGGCGTGCTGCCCCCCACTCCCTCGTGGGGCCGACTGCTGTCCGACGCGGTGAACTTCTACACCTACGACCCGGTGTACATGTTCGTTCCGGGCCTGTCGATCTTCATCATGGTCCTCGCGTTCAACCTGTTCGGCGACGGGCTGCGCGACGCGCTCGACCCCAAGGCCAACCGGTAACCCGTCACCGGCGCGCCGCCACCCCGGCCCGGACCGCATCCCACGCCAGGGATCCGTCCCGTGCCACCCCGATCTCCGCTCGCACAGCAGCACAGCTCGGACGGCCCGTCCCTCGGCGGACCGTGCCAAACAAGGAGGGAAACCTAGTGAGAATGAGGACAGGGGCATTGGTGGCCGGTTCGGCTGCTGTCGCCCTGGTGTTGTCCGCCTGTGGGTCGGGCGGCGACGACAAGACGCCCACCACCGGCGGGAGCACCTCAGGTGTGTCCGGCTTCAACGCCGCCACCAAGGGCGTCGTCAACCCTTCCGAGAAGAAGGGTGGCACGCTCAAGCTCGTCAACCACTCTGACGCGGACTCGTGGGACCCGGTCCGTGCCTACTACGCGTGGGTGTGGAACTTCCAGAAGGGTTACTACGTCCGGACCCTCCTCACCAACGCGTCGAAGCCCGGCGAGGACGGCCTGAAGCTCGAGCCCGACCTGGCCGAGAAGCTGCCGGAGATCACCGACGGCGGCAAGACCTACACCTTCAAGCTGAAGGCCGGCGTCAAGTTCGAGGACGGCTCGCCGATCACCTCGAAGGACGTCAAGTACGGCATCGAGCGCGTCTTCGCGCAGGACATCCTGTCCGGTGGCCCCACCTACATCGTCGACGTGCTGGACCAGGGTCAGAAGTACCCCGGCCCGTACAAGGACACCGACCCCAACGGTCTGGGCCTCAAGTCCGTCGAGACCCCGGACGACACCACGATCGTCTTCAAGCTGAAGGAACCGCTCTCGGACTTCAGCTACCTGCTCGCCATGCCCGGTGCCGGCCCCGTCCAGAAGGCCAAGGACACCGGCGACAAGTACGGTGACAAGCCCGTCTCGACCGGCCCGTACAAGTTCCAGTCGTTCGACCCGGGCAAGAAGGCCGTCCTGGTCCGCAACGAGAACTGGGACCCGAAGACGGACACCATCCGTAAGGCGCTGCCGGACCAGATCGACCTGACCATCGGCACGGCCGTCGAGGAGATCGACAACCAGCTGCTGGCCGGCGACGTCGACGTCGACACCGCGCAGACCGGTGTCCAGCAGGGTGCGCAGCCGAAGATCCTGCTCGACGCGAGCAAGAAGGCCAACGCGGACACGCCGACCACCGGCTTCATCCGCTACTTCTCGATCAGCACCAAGGTCAAGCCGTTCGACAACATCCACTGCCGCAAGGCCGTGCAGTACGCCACGGACAAGATCACGATGCAGACCGCACGTGGTGGCGCCGAGGCCGGTGGCGACATCGCCACCAACATGCTGCCGCCGAACATCGCGGGTCACGACCCGGCGCTGGACCCGTACAACACGAAGTCCGGCAAGCCGCAGATCGACAAGGCCAAGGAAGAACTGGCCGCGTGTGGCCAGCCGAACGGCTTCGACACGGTCATCGCCACCCGTAACGCCGGCAAGGAGCCGAAGACCGCTGAGGCGCTGCAGGCCGCGCTGAAGAACGTCGGCATCAACGCCCGGCTCGACCCGACCGACGCCTCGCTGTACTTCCGCTCGACCATCGGCGCGCCGTCCAACGTGGCCGCCAAGGGCTACGGCCTGATGATGGCCGGCTGGGGCGCGGACTTCCCGACCGGTTACGGCTTCCTGTCGATCCTTGTCGACGGCCGTACGATCTCCCAGTCGGGTAACAACAACTACGCCGAGCTCAACAACGCTGAGGTCAACAGCCTCATCGACAAGGCGAAGGCCGCGACCGACCCGAAGGCCGCCGCGGACATCTGGGGCCAGATCAACAAGATCGTCATGGACGAGGCCGTCATGGTGCCGTTCACGTACGACAAGGCCCTGAACTACCGCAACCCCCGACTGACGAACGTGTTCGTCACGGAGTACTACGGCATGTACGACTTCGCCAGCCTGGGTGTCTCCAGCTGACCTGGTCGCACCTGACCGCGCAATGCCAGTAAGCCGGTAACCCGCCCTTCCGAGGAAACGAAGGCAGGTGAAGGCCACGGCGCCGGCCGGTGAGACGGGAACCCCGTCGAACCGGCCGGCGTCAGGCCGCACACGTGATCAATTACATCCTGCGCCGCCTGGTCACGGCAGTCGCGCTGCTCGTGGCCGTTTCGGCCGTCACCTTCCTGATCTTCTTCGCGATCCCGAAGGCCGCCGGCGCTGATCCCGCCCAGATGTACGTCGGTAAGTCGGCGACCCCGCGCGACGTCGAGGCGACCCGGGTCAAGCTGGGCCTCGACAAGCCGATCTACGTCCAGTACGGACGCTTCCTGAAGGGGATCGTCGCCGGCCGGGACTACAACAACGGCCCGAGCGTCACCCACTGCTCCGCCCCGTGCTTCGGCTACTCCTTCCGCACCGACCGCGAGGTGTGGCCGCTGCTGATCGACCGGCTCCCGGTCACCGTCTCCCTCGCCCTCGGCGCCGCCGTCATCTGGCTGCTCTTCGGCGTCGCCGGCGGCGTCATATCGGCATTGAAACGCGGCTCGATCGCGGACCGCACCGCCATGATCATCGCGCTCGCCGGCGTCTCACTGCCCATCTACTTCACCGGCCTGGTCGCCCAGCAGCTGTTCGTCCACACCTGGCACATCTTCGAAGGTGGCGAATACGTCAACTTCAAGGACGACCCCGCCGGCTGGGCCAACAAGCTGTTCCTGGCCTGGGTCACCCTCGCGCTGCTCTTCGCCGCCCAGTACACCCGGCTCACCCGCGCCCAGATGCTCGAGACGATGAGCGAGGACTACGTCCGCACCGCGCGCGCCAAGGGCCTCAAGGAGCGCGTGGTCGTCGGCAAGCACGCGATGCGCTCCGTGCTCACCCCGATCGTGACGATCTTCGGGCTCGACCTGGGTGGCCTCCTCGGCGGCGCGATCCTCACCGAGAGCGTCTTCAGCCTCCCCGGCATCGGCCGGCTCAGCATCGACGCGGTGACCGTCAAGGACCTGCCGATCATCCTCGGCGTGACGCTGTTCGGCGCGTTCTTCATCGTCATGGCCAACCTGCTCGTGGACCTGCTCTACGCCGTGATCGACCCACGGGTGCGGCTCTCGTGACCCTGTCGCTGCCCCGTTCCGCTCGACCCGGCACCCCTGGAAAGGAGTGAGCATGTCCACCAGTCTGCTCAAGGACGGCGACCCGACCCCCGTCGGCGCCGGCACGTCCGCACAGTCCTTCCTCGACGTGCGCGACCTGCGGATCCACTTCAAGACCGACGACGGCATCGTCAAGGCCGTGGACGGCCTGACGTTCCAGCTGGAGCGCGGCGAGACCCTCGGCATCGTGGGTGAGTCCGGCTCCGGCAAGAGCGTCACCAGCCTCGGCATTCTCGGCCTGCACCGGCGGGGCTCGGCGAAGATCAGCGGCGAGGTCTGGCTGGACGGCGAGGAGCTCATCGGGGCGTCGCCGGAGCGGGTCCGCGAGCTGCGCGGCGCGAAGATGTCGATGATCTTCCAGGACCCGCTGACCGCGATGCACCCGTACTACACGGTCGGCAAGCAGATCATCGAGGCCTACCGGGTGCACCACAAGGTGAGCAAGGCCGACGCCAAGCGGCGCGCCGTGGAGATGCTCGACCGGGTCGGCATCCCCCAGCCGCAGAAGCGGGTCGACGACTACCCGCACCAGTTCTCCGGCGGTATGCGGCAGCGCGCGATGATCGCGATGTCGCTGGTCAACAACCCGCAGCTGCTCATCGCCGACGAGCCGACCACCGCGCTGGACGTGACGGTGCAGGCGCAGATCCTGGACCTGATCCGCGACCTGCAGGCCGAGTTCAACTCCGCGGTCATCATCATCACCCACGACCTGGGTGTGGTCGCCGAGGTCGCCGACGACATCCTGGTCATGTACGGCGGCAAGTGCGTCGAGCACGCCACCGCACAGAACATCTTCCGGCGGCCGGAGCACCCGTACGCCTGGGGCCTGCTGTCCTCGATGCCACGCGTCGACCGGGAGGTGCGCGACCGGCTGGTCCCGATCAAGGGCAACCCGCCGTCGCTGATCAACCTGCCGAGCGGCTGCTCGTTCCACCCTCGCTGCCCGTACGTCGAGCGCAACGGCATCCCTTGCAAGACGGTCGAGCCGACGTTGGCGGAGGGCACGCACGATCACGGCGTCGCGTGCCACATCCCGCCCGCGGAACGGCTGGCCATCTTCAAGTCGGACATCGCCCCATCCCTCTGAGGAGCACGACAGTGTCGACGAGCACCCAATCCCAGCCCGCCGCGGCTCCTCAGCGGGGCGGCGACAACCTCCTCGAGGTCCACGGCCTGGAGAAGCACTTCCCGATCCTTCGGGGTGCGTTCTTCAAGCGCAAGGTCGGCGCCGTGCGCGCCGTCGACGGCATCGACCTCGCCGTCAAGGCCGGCGAGACGCTCGGCCTGGTGGGCGAGTCCGGCTGTGGCAAGTCCACCACCGGCCGGCTCATGACCCGGCTGCTGGAGCCGACCGGCGGCAAGGTCATCCTGGAGGGGCGCGACATCTCGCACCTCGGGGTCGGCCAGATGCGCCCGCTGCGGCGCGAGATCCAGATGATCTTCCAGGACCCGTACTCGTCGCTGAACCCGCGGCACACCGTCGGCTCGATCGTCGGCGCCCCGCTGCAGGTGCAGAACATCAAGACGGCGCACGGGCAGAAGCGTGAGGTCCAGCGGCTGCTGGAGCTGGTCGGGCTCAACCCCGAGCACTACAACCGCTACCCGCACGAGTTCTCCGGCGGCCAGCGTCAGCGCATCGGCATCGCCCGGGCCCTGGCCCTGCAGCCGAAGCTCATCATCGCCGACGAGCCGGTCTCCGCGCTCGACGTGTCGATCCAGGCGCAGGTCGTCAACCTGCTCGACGACCTGCAGCGCGAGTTCAACCTGACCTACGTGTTCATCGCGCACGACCTGTCGGTGGTCAAGCACATCTCCGACCGGGTCGCCGTCATGTACCTGGGCAAGGTCGTGGAGGTCGGGCACCGCGACGGGTTGTACGCCACGCCGCTGCACCCGTACACGTTCGCGCTGCTGTCCGCGGTGCCGGTGCCGGACCCGGACCGGCGCGACAAGGCGCAGCGGGAGCGGGTCCTGCTGACCGGTGACGTGCCCAGCCCGATCGACCCGCCGTCGGGCTGCCGCTTCCGGACCCGGTGCTGGAAGGCCCAGGACGTCTGCGCCCAGGAGGAGCCACCGCTGCGCGAGCTGCAGCCGGGCCAGACGGTCGCCTGCCACTTCCCGATCACGGACGAGGAGCGCTCGGGCAAGGGTGCGCAGGCCGCCCGGGCCGCCGCCGCGGAGATCCCGGTGGCCGCCTCGACGGACCCGTTCGCGGAGCCGATCGCATAACCGGACGAATTGCGTCGGGGAGCCGCCAGTAGTGGCTCCCCGACGTTGTTACGGTCTGCGCCATGAACTCCGCCGAAAGCATTCGCCTGGCCCGACTGGAGCGTCAGGTCGCATTTCTCTATCGTCATTTCGGACTTGACCCCGCGCTCGCCGACGTCTTCGGAGCCGTGGACGGCCTGCCGCCGGAGTTCACCGCCGCGTTGCGGCGCCAGGATCTCATCACCGCGATCAAGCTCTACCGCCAGGCGACGGGTGCCGGTCTGGCGGACGCCAAGGAAACTGTGGAGCGAATCGCTCGAAGTATTTGAAAATCTTGGCTGAATGCCTTCCGCAGCCGAATGTTTTTCGATCTCATATTCCCATCCCCTCGAACCGGGAGGACATGTGGGATTCAACAAGAGGTTCACGGGCGCTGCGGTCATCACCGCGGCGTTGACCGTGACCGCGGCAGGCTTGTCTGCCCCGGCAAGCGCCGAGACCGTCGCCAACACGGAGTACACCGTGGTGGCCGCGGACAATGTCTCGACCAGTGACGCGGCCGCAGCCATCGCCAAGGCCGGCGGCAAGGTCGTCGCAACCAACGACACGGTCGGGATGTTCACGGTCCTGGCACCGCAGAGCGGATTCGTCGAGAAGGCGGCAGCCTCCTCGAAGCTCGTCGGTGCCGCACACCGCACCGCCATCGGCAAGGCACCCAAGAAGGTGCAGCCGGGCGACGTCGAGAAGGAAGCACAGGCCGCGGCAGCGGCAGCGAAGAAGCCCGGCGGCAAGAAGCCCGCAACCGCCGGCATGGACCCGCTGGACGACAAGCTGTGGGGTCTCACCACGGTCAAGTCGGACAAGGCCCGCAAGGTCAACGCCGGTGACAAGCGTGTCACCGTCGGCATCCTGGACACCGGCGTCGACGCGTCGCAGCCCGACATCGCCCCGAACTTCAACTGGGCGCTGTCGAAGAACTTCGCGCCGGACAAGACCGACATCGACGGCCCGTGCGAGGTCGCCAGCTGTCTCGACCCGGTCGGCACCGACGACGGCGGCCACGGCACGCACGTTGCCGGCACGATCGGTGCGGCGGCGAACGGCTTCGGCATCTCCGGTGTCGCGCCGAACGTGTCGCTGGTCGAGCTCAAGGGCGGCCAGGACTCGGGGTACTTCTTCCTCGAGCCCGTCGTCAACGCGCTGGTCCACGCGGGCCAGTCGGGCATCGACGTGGTCAACATGTCGTTCTACGTGGACCCGTGGCTGTTCAACTGCACCGCCAACCCGGCCGACTCCGCGGCCGCGCAGGCTGAGCAGCGCACCATCATCCGCGGCATGTTCCGGGCCCTGACGTACGCCCACTTCAAGGGCGTCACGCTGGTCGGTGCGCTCGGCAACAACCACGAGGACAAGGGCAAGCCCCGCACCGACATCTCCAGCCCGGACTACCCGGTGGACACCGCCTACGACCGGCCCATCGACAACAGTTCCTGCTGGGACCTGCCCGTCGAGGGACCGTTCGTCATCGGTGTCTCCTCCCTCGGCCCGTCGCTGAAGAAGTCGGACTTCTCCGACTACGGTCTGGAGCGCATCGGCGTCGCCGCACCCGGCGGCTGGTTCCGTGACGGCTTCGGCACGGACACCTACCGCACCAACGAAAACATGATCCTCTCCACGTACCCGAAGAAGGTGCTGCAGGAGGAGGGCTCGGTCGACGCGGACGGCAATGTTGTGCCGGAAGCCGAAGGCCTGGTCTACAAGGAGTGCACCGCCGCAGGCAAGTGTGGCTACTACACCTGGCTGCAGGGCACCTCGATGGCCTCGCCGCACGCGGCCGGCGTCGCGGCGCTCATCGTGAGCGCACACGGCGACAAGCACGGCAAGGACTTCGGTCTCGAGCCGTGGAAGGTCGAGTACATCCTGTACAGCTCGGCCGCCGAGCACGCCTGCCCGACGCCGCGGCTGCAGACCTACCTCCAGGAAGGTCGCGACGCGGAGTTCAACGCCCTCTGTGAGGGTGACGAGCAGTTCAACGGCTTCTACGGCTTCGGCATCGTCGACGCCTACGCGGCCGTGACCGCCAAGCCTTGGTGGGACCACCGCTAGTTCGTTGTCCGTCCGGTGGCGCGCTCTGCGTGCCACCGGACGGCGCGTTCTGCCGTGTTCGTGGGGCGCGGCTACGTGCCGCGGGGCGCCAGGCGGCCGCCGCCGAGCAGGGCGTCGACCTTGCTCACCAGGACGCCCGGCCGGATCGGTTTCGTCAGGTACTCCGTGGCACCGACCAGCATCGCCTCCTCCCGGCCCCGCATCCGCCCGTAGGCGCTGAGCATCAGGATCGGCAGCTTCGCCGTCGCCGGGTCGGCCCGCAGCGCCTTGCACAGGTCCAGGCCCGACACGTTCGGCATCCACATGTCGGTGACCACCAGGTCGAATCCGCCGTCCTGCAGGGCCGCCAGGGCCTCTCCGCCGCTGTTCACGGCGACGACCGTGGCGCCCGCGGACTCCAGCACCATGGTGAACAGGTCACGGATGTCAGGGTCGTCCTCGGCCACCAGTACCGTCGCGCCGGGCGCTTCCGCATCCTCCTCCATGACGCCAGCTTAAGATCCTGGTCGTGGCGTATGAGGCGGCTTCAAGCCGATACCAGGACATGCAATACCGGCGCAGCGGTCGCAGCGGGCTGAAGCTGCCGGCGATCTCGCTCGGCCTGTGGCACAACTTCGGGCACGCCCGGACATATGAGACCCAGCAGGCGATCGTCCGCCGTGCCTTCGACCTCGGGGTCACGCACTTCGACCTGGCCAACAACTACGGGCCCCCGCCGGGCTCCGCCGAGCTCAACTTCGGCCGGATCCTCGCCGAGGACCTGCGCCCGTACCGCGACGAGCTGATCATCTCCACGAAGGCCGGCTACGACATGTGGGCCGGACCTTACGGCGAGTGGGGCTCCCGCAAGTACCTGACGGCGTCGCTGGACCAGTCGCTGGCGCGGATGGGCCTGGAGTACGTCGACATCTTCTACTCCCACCGCCCCGACCCGGACACCCCGCTCGAGGAGACGATGGGCGCGCTGGACCGGGCCGTGCGGGCCGGCAAGGCGCTCTACGCGGGTATCTCCAACTACACCCCTGCCCAGACGGCCGAGGCCGCACGCATCCTGCGGGAGCTGGGCACGCCGTTGCTCATCCACCAGCCGCGGTACTCGATGTTCGACCGCTGGATCGAGGACGAGCTGCTGGACGTCCTCGCGGCCGAGGGCGTCGGGTGCATCCCGTTCTCGCCCCTGGCGCAGGGGCTGCTGACCGACCGCTACCTTTCCGGTATCCCGGACGACTCGCGGGTGCGCACCAGCCGTTTCCTCAACGAGAGTGACCTGAGCGAGTCCCGCCTGGCCACCATCGAGGCGCTGAACGAGGTGGCCCGCGGGCGGGGGCAGAGCCTCGCGCAGCTCGCCCTGGCGTGGGCGTTGCGCGACCCGCGGGTCACCTCGCTGATCATCGGGGCGAGCTCGGTGGCGCAGCTGGAGCAGAACCTCGGCGCGTTGTCCGCCGCTCCGCTGACCGCGGACGAGCTGACCCGCATCGATTCGCTGCTGACCGCCGCTTAGCGTTACTTGCTCAACAGGCCGTTCAAGGTCGTGATCACAGGCTGGAGGGCGGCCGGCACCGCGCCGTCCTCCGCCACGACCTCGTCGCCGCCGTAGCTGACGCTGTACTTGTACCCGTCCGCGACGTTGCCGTTGCTGTTGACCTTGGGCAGCTTCGAGAACCCGACCTGCTCCAGGGTGCTCTTGAGGGCGGCGAGCTCGGCGGCGGTGAGCTTGCCTTCCTTCGTGCCGCTCTTCGTCGTCAGCGTCCACGCACCGTCCGGACGCACCACGAGCCGGTCGTTGGTGCCCGCCAGGCCACCGGTCCGGGTGAAGACCAGCAGCGTGTCACCGACGTTCTGGCTCGCTCCGCCGCTGGTGCTGGCGCTGGCGCCCGGGCTGGCCGGGGCCTGCGCGGTGGCGCTGCTCGACGGTGCCCCGCTGGCGCCCGCGGTGCTGTCCGTCGTGCCGTCCGCACAGCCGGCGAGGGCCAGCGCGAGCAGGGCGGTGACGGCGATCGGGGTCCTCGACTTCATCGAAGGTGTCTCCATCTCTCTTGGACTGCTCGGTCGTTCGTCGGGTTCCCCGTGACGTGTTCTTCGTTACGTTGGTGCCTTCGGGGCCGATAACTCGCTCGGTTCTTGTCGTACCCCCACGACATGATTGCCCCATGCGCCTCGACCCGTACCGTCACGTCCTCGCCCTCCCCGGCGTGCGATCGCTCATGGTGCTGGCGCTCCTGGCCCGCATCCCGATCACCGCCATCGGGGTCACGATGACGCTGCACGTGGCGCAGGATCTCCACCGCGGCTGGGGCGCCGCGGGTCTGGTCGGCGCCGCACTGACCGTCGGCACCGCCATCGGCGGCCCGCTCAACGGCCGCTTCGTCGATCGTAAGGGGCTGCGCCCCATGCTGATCGTCACCACCGTCTGCGAGGCGCTCTTCTGGGCCGTGGCGCCGTCGCTGTCCTATCCGGCCCTGCTGGTCGGCGCCGTGGTCGCCGGCGTGTTCTCGCTGCCGGTGTTCTCCGTGGTGCGCCAGTCCCTCGCCGCGCTCGTCCCCACCGAGCAGCGCCGCCAGGCCTACGCGCTGGACTCGATGTCGGTCGAGCTGTCGTTCATGGCCGGGCCGCCGCTCGCCGTCCTGCTCATGAGCAGCCTGTCGGGCCGGGTCACCATGTGGTCGATCGGCGGCTGCCTCGTGCTGGCCGGCATCGCGCTGTTCGTGACCAACCCGCCCGTCCACGCCCCCGCCGACCCCACCCAGCCCGCGGACACCGCCGCACCCGTCCGCCGCCGCGACTGGCTCACCCCGCGCTTCCTCGCCGTCTGCGCCGCCGCGTCCGCCACCACGATGGTCCTCGCCGGCACCGACCTCGGCATCGTCGCGATGCTCCGCGAGGCCGGCAAGGTCCAGCTCATTGGCGGCGTGCTCGCCGCCTGGGGCGTCTACTCGCTAATCGGCGGCTTCGTGTATGGCGCCCTGACCCGCGCGGTGCCGCTCGTCGCCCTCATCGGCGGCCTCAGCCTCTTCACCCTCCCCGTCGGCCTCGTGGGCGACCGCTGGTGGCTGCTCTTCATCGCCCTGCTGCCGGCCGGCGCCCTGTGCGCCCCCACCCTCAGCGCCAGCGCCGACCTCGTGAGCCGCCTGGTCCCGTCCCCGGCCCGCGGCGAGGCCATGGGCTGGCACGGCTCTTCCCTGACGGTCGGCCTGGCGATCGGCTCCCCGCTCGCCGGCTGGGCGATCGACCACGGCTCACCGGGCTGGGGCTTCGCCGCCGTCGGCGCCGTCGGCCTCCTCATCACCGCCGTCCTCCTCGTCCTGCGCCGCGGCAGCACTCCCCTCGACCCAACCAACACCCTCGCCGCCACCACGGCCCTCGACCTCATCACAACGCCCGCCACTGCAGCCGTCGCCGCCACCGACACCGCAGTTGCCACCGCAGCCACACCCGCCAACGCCACCGCAGCCGCGGTCGCGGTCGCGCCTACCTCCGTCGCCGCTGCCACCGCTGCCGGCCCCGCCACCGCAACTGGCGCCGTCACAACCGCTGTCGCCGCCACCACCATCGCGGGCACAACTCAGACCGTTGCGATGCAGCCTGCCGCGGTCGGGGTCCCTGCTGCCAGGAGGTCCGCTGTGGCCGTGACCGAGGCAGCCACACCGACCGCGAACCCGACCGTTGCACTGCCCACCGCCGCGTCGCCTGCTTCTACGGCGCCCACCGCTATGCCCGCAGCCACCGTCGCCGCCGCTGCCCTGCCCGGCGCCGCGTCGCCCGCCGCCACGGCGCCCACCGCTACGCCCGCAGCCACCGTCGCCGCCGTTGCCCCCGCCGTCACCGTCGCGGCCACCGCTGTCGACGCCACAATGCAGACTGTTGCGACGCAACCTGCCGCAGCCAGGGGCACTACGGCCAGGTCCGCTGTGGCCGAGGCCTAGGCAGCCACGTCGACTGCAAACCCGACCGCTGCACTGCCCACCGCCGCCACGCCCGCTGCCGCCGCGCACGCAACAACCGGCGCCGCCGTTGCCCCCGCCGTAACTGTCACGGCCACCACCGCCGCGTCGCCCACTACCGCCGCGTCGCCCACCACCGCACTCGCAGACGGCGCGCCCATCGCCGCATCCGCTGCCACAGCGGTGCCCGCAGCAACCGTCGACCACGCCGTCGCCGTCGGCACCACCACCATCGCGACCACCGCGACGCCGCAGCTCAGACCGTTGCGACGCAACCTGGCCGCTGCAAGGGGCGCTATGGCCAGGTCCGCTGTGGCCGAGGCTTAGGCAGCCACGCCGACCGCAAACCCGACCACTGCACTGCCAACCGCCGCCACGCCTGCTTCCACGGCGCCTACCGCTACGCCCGCAGCCACCGTCGCCACCACCACCGTCGCTGTCGGCGCCACCACCGTCGCGGTCACCATCGTCGACGCCACAACTCAGACCGTTCCAACGCAACTTGCCGAAGCCAGGGTGCTAGAGCCAGGGTGCTAGAGCCAGGTCCGCTGCCGCCGAATCCGCCGCAGCCACGACCGCGACAGCCACGCCGACTGCGAACCCGACCGCTGCACTGCCTACCGCCGCGTCACTCCGCTGCCACGGCGCCCACCGATACGCCCGCAGCAACCGTCGCTGTCGGCGCCACCACCGTCGCGGCCACAACTCAGACCATTGCGACGCAATCGCCCGCAGCCAGGGGCGCTAGAGCCAGGTCCGCTGCGGCCACGGCCGAGGCAGCCACGCCTACTACAACCCGACCGCTGCACTGCCTGTCACCGCCGCGTCGCCCATCGCCGCATTCGCAGCCGCCGCGCCCATCGCCGCATCCGCTGCCACAGCGGTGCCCGCAGCAACCGTCGACCACGGCGTCGCTGTCGGCACTACCACCGTCACGGCCACCGGCGACGGCACAGTTCAGACCGTTGCAACGCAGCTTGGCGCAGCCAGGGGTGCTAGAGCCAGGTCCGCTGCCGCCGAATCCGCCGCAGCCACGACCGAGGCAGCCACGCCGACCGCGAACCCGACCGCTGCACTGCCTACCGCCGCGTCACCCCGCTGCCACGGCTCCCACCGCTACGCCCGCAGCCACCGTCGCTGTCGGCGCCACTACCGTCGCGGCACCACCGCCGACGTCGCACCGCAGACCGTTGCGACGCAACCACTCGCAGCCAGGGCCGCTAGAGCCAGGTCTGCTGCCGCCGGATCCGCCGCGGCCACGACCGCGACAGCCACGCCGACTGCGAACCCGACCGCTGCACTGCCTGCCACCGCCGCGTCGCCCACCGCCGCACCCGCAGCCGCCGCGCCCATCGCCGCATCCGCTGCCACAGCAGCGCCCGCAGCAACCGTCGACCACGCCGTCGCTGCCGGCGCCACCACCCGTCGCGGCTACCGGCGACGCCACAGCTCAGACCGTTGCGACGCGACCTGCCGCAGCCAGGGGCACTACGGTCAGGTCCGCCGAGGCCAAGGCCGAAGCAGCCAGACCGACTGTGAACCAGACCGTTGCACTGTCTGCCACCTCCTTGTCGCCCACCGCCACACCCGCACCCGCGCCCGCGCCCGCGCCCGCGCCCGCACCAACCGTCGCTGTCGGCGGCACTACCGTCGCGGCCACAAACCAGACCGTTGCCGACGCGACCCGCCGCAGCCAGGGGCACTACGGCCAGGTCCACCGAGGCCCAGGCCGAGACAGCCGGGCCGACTGCAAACCCGACCGTCGCACTGCCTGCCGCTGCGTCGCCCACTACCGCGCCCTCCACTACCCCGCCCTCCGTTGCTGTGTCCTCCACCGCCGGGACCACTGCCGTGCCGTCCGTTATTTCGTCCGCCGCGTCCTCCGGCGCTGCGATCGTCGCTGTGTCCAGCGACTAGCTGCACTACGCGGCACCGGCCTCCGAGGCGTCTGTCAGTGCCGCGCGGTTCGCTGAGCCGTTGCCTCTGAGGCACCGTCTGGTGCGGTCCTCGTCGGTGCTGCCGATCCTCCGAGGCTTGGTGTCCGAGAAGGCCGGCCTCTGAGGCGCTTGCCCGGTGCGGCCACGTCTCGCCCATCTGGGCAGACGTTGGCCAACGCCCGGATTTGCGGCTTTTGTGACAGCGTCTATGCGGGCGCTGCTGCGGCCGGAGGGCACTGGCTCGGCGACCGCGACCCACGGGCCGTCGATTCGTGGAACCACCCGGGCAGCCGGCGGCGGCATGTGCGCGGCTCGAGATGCCGAACTCGGCGCCGTTCGGGACTACAGAGTGCGGTGGCGCCGCGGACGGGTGACGTTGCCACGCGTTGACCTTGGAAGATCTGACTGCCCTGGACCAGTCAGATCTTCCAAGCTCAATGCGCAGAGGGGACTGGGTGGAAAGGGGTGGATGGTGGGCGTTTGGGGTGGGATGGATGCGTGGCGTGTCCGTTAAATCTTTGTGTTGGCACGTTTCCGGCAGGATTCACGCGACAGTGGAGGCGTCGTGACGCGGGGCGAGCGAGCGGATCACCGAGCGTGCGCCGTCAGGGAGGGTCCGCCGAGCGCCCGGGGACGGCGGGAGCGCCGGGACGGATGAACGGCGCGCGAGGCGTGGAATTGTCCGGAAGGAGACCGTTTCGGGGGCCGGCAGCGGCGGGAATCCGCAGCAATAGGGGCCGGTACGGGCGGAAAACCGGGCGACGAAAGGGCACAAGATCGCGGTTTCAGAGGGACACGCCGGGCGGAGTGGAATTCGACGACCGGGTATCTGGGTATACGGCAGGCGACCCCACGGCGAACGGAGCCTTACGGCCGCTCAGGCGGGCCGGGCGCGAGCGGGTCGTGCATCTTGCACGGTGCGGTGGGCGGCCTCGGTACGGGGGTGCTGTCGACCGCCGTACCGGGTGGTGCAGTGGCACATGATCGGGTTGCGGCATCGTCGATCGTCGCTGCGTGAATGCGATTCGGCGGACGGTGGAGATCGAGATTGGGAGGCGGACGTGTACTTCGTCACCCGGGTGGACGCCGGCGCAGGGCTGGACTGGACGAGTAATTGCTGGTCAGAGTGGTTGGGCGCAGTCAAGTCGGGCGGGTTGACCGGCTGTGGCACACAGGACAGGAGCCCGATCCGCGGGTATCCAGGAGTGGGGCCGATCGATGGGTCCCGTCCGGATCGACCGAATGGAGAGGTTTTGCAGGCAGTGAGGAACAGCGGCGGCGCGATCACCGCAAGGACAGCGGCGATCACAGAATGTATCCGTCGAGTAGGGACCGCTGACATGCACAACTCTCCGGAAAACTCGTCATCAATCGGGGTGAATCGGGCCGGATCCACCCGGCTGTCAGCCATATCCGCCGGGTCCCACGACAAACGGGATGGTTGCGTCCGTCACTCAGCGCGGTACGATCCGCCAGAGCCGCCATGCGGTGATCGGTGTGGAACCCCCTCCGCATCGCACCGCTCGCGGCACACCCGACGGAGGGCGATCTTGACTATCTGCTGCCCGCTTGCAGCAAGCGCGCCGGACCAGCAGGCTGCGATGCGCATCTCGGCATGGCCGCCCGTCGGGGCAGCAGATTGTGTGAGGTTCGCATGAGCACCGCGATGCAGGTCCGCCTGCGGCACTGGCCCGGCATGAAGGTCTCGTGGCTCGGCGCGGGTGCGGTCGTCCATTCGGGCGACGAGCCCAGCCCGGGCGCGGCAGCGCTGGTCGTCTCGCCGCACGGCTCCACCGAGTGTGCGGTGGTCATCAGCTCGCACACCGTCAAGCTCCAGCCCGCGATGGTCGAGGAGTTGGCTGAAGTCCTCGCCAACGGCCTCCCGCGTGGGTTCACCGCGATGCGGTTCGTCGCCTGGGACGGCGCCTGCGCCACCAATGAGCGACCCGCCGCGGCGCACATGATCGCGATGCGGCTCGGGATCGACGTCATCGCCGCCGCTGGGCCGCTGCTTGGGGTACCGGGTGGGTCGCTGTTCGCACCCATCGGGCGTGGCGAGCACCGCCCTGGCGGGTTCTGGCGGTTCCGGGCCGGCGCGCAGCCCACCCGGGTCGGCTGGCGGTTCCCGGCGCCGCACTGGGAGGCGGACCTCGGCGAGGTGCCCGAGCTCTCGGGCGACCTCGTGCTCGACCAGATCCCGGCCGGCCTGTGGCTGCACCGCCGCCGCGTCGGCAGCGTCACCGACCTGGCGTATTCGGTGCCGACCGACCACTCGCACCCGTCGATGATCCTGTCGCACCCGGGTGAGGAGCCGTTACACCGTGACGAGCTCGTCCGGGCCGTCTCGGTCATCCCGGCGCTCGCCGCCGACCGGTGCGTCTTTACGCCGTATGGGCAGCGCCCGCTGCTGGACGGGCCCGTCGGGCCGGTCGTCGCCGAGGTGCTGGGCCGGGCCGTGCACGTGCGCACGGGCCTGCCGCTGTGCGCGCCGGCCGGGCAGCGCGCGGTCGTCACGATCGACCAGAAGGGCCTCCCCCGCTGGCGGACGTTCGCCCGGGAGCTGTGGCACGCGCCGCGCACCGGCGCGCCGCGGCCGGTCGACTGGGTCAACCCGTGCCCCGACGTGCTCGACACGCCGGCGGGTGCGGCCACGTTCACGCTCGGCAGCGGCTGGGTCCTCGAGGTCGTCCAGGCCGGGGTGTGGATCCGCCCGGAGCACCTGACCGACCCCGCCGACTGGATCCGCGGGCTGCCGGTCGACGTCAACCGCTGCGCCATCATCGTCGGTGCCCCCCACGCGCCCGAACTGCCGCCGCCCGGGCACATGATGGCCGATGTACTGGAGAAGCTCCCGGTCGACGCCCGCAAGCGGGCCTACCTGGCCGTGCCGCGGGGCGCCGCGCCGAACGTCTTCATCCTCGCGACCGCGCTGCGCGACTCGCTGCCGGAGCCGGGCGAGGTCGAGCTCGTCGGCCCGTCGGCGACCCCGCCGGCGGCGGCGCTGCCCGCGTTCCCGCCATCGACGACCGGGTCATTCCCGGCGGTCGGCTCGACGGGTTCGTTCCCCTCGGTGGGGTCGACCGGGTCGTTCCCGGCGACGCCCGCCGCGCAGCACAACGGTCACCGCGCCGACGGACCGTTCCTGGTCAACGGGCGGCCGGCCAACGGGCACCCGTCCGGCGCACACCCGACGGTGTCCCGTCCGGCGGCGCACGGCTCGTTCGACCACGACGAGCCCCAGGACGGGTACCGCAACGGCTACGAAGGCCAGCGCACCGGTTCGTTCGAGCCGCTGACCAGCCCGGAACGCCGCAACGGCAGCGAGCACCGCAACGGGGCCGAGCCCCGCACGGGTGGCTTCGCGCCGGCCGAGCCGCGCACTGGTGGCTTCGCGCCGGTGGAGCCGACCTCCGGATCGTTCGCGCCGGTCGAGCCGCGGTCGGGGTCGTTCCCGCCGGTGGAGCCGCGCACCGCATCGTTCGCCGCGCCCCGCAACGGCGCCGACCCACGGAACGGCGCAGACGCGCGCAACGGCGTGGACGGCCGTAACGGTGTCGACCCCCGCAACGGTGTTGACGCCCGCAACGGTCACGATGCCCGTAACGGCGTCGACCCGCGCAACGGTCACGACGTCCGCAACGGTGTCGACCCGCGGACCGGGGCGTTCGCGCCGGTTGAGCCGCCCACCGGGGCGTTCGCGCCGCTGAGCCCGAACGGGACCAACGGCCACCACGCCCCCGGCGGTTTCGGCCCGCAGCACCCGGGCCAGCACGGCCGGCCGGTCGACAACGGCCGCGGGCAGCAGCAGGGATTCGCCAACGGGCGGGCGGAGAGCACCACGGCGTTCCCCGCCGTCGCGCCCGAGACCTACCGCGGCGCCCCCGAGCCGCCGCGCAACGGGTCGCACCCGGACCTGAACGTGGCGCCGCCGCGGACGTACCACCGCGAGCAGCCCCCGGCGTACGACCCGCAGGGCTACGAGGCGGGCCGCCCGGCGAACGACGGCTACCGGTTCGACGCGCCGAACTACGACGAGCACCACTTCGATCTGCCGACGCCCCCCGGGCAGCGGGCACCCGTCCAGCGGATGCCGGCGCACGACGAGGCCGAGGACCAGACCGGTGGCATCGAGGACACCTCGTCGATCCGCAGCGGCCGCGAGATCCGTTCGCACGGCAAGAAGGGCAAGGCGACCCGCACCGACGACAAGACGAGCACGCAGGAGCTCGACCGGCTCCTCGGGTTCTTCGACGAGATCCGCCGTGCGAAGGCGTGGGACGAGGACTCGCCGGGCGCGGCGGGCGACGAGACGGCGGCGCGGCGCGCGGCGGCGGGCCAGCCACCGGCCGGCCCCAGGCGGGCTCGCTAACCATCACGGACACACGAACGGCCGGTCTCGCATCCGAGACCGGCCGTCGTGTTTTCGTCGCGCGGCCGGGGGCCGACTAGGATCGCACGGTGCTCGACATCATGCTGCCGCACTACGGCGACGTGGAGCTGCTGAAGCTCGCCGTCAACAGCGTCATCGCGCAGACCGACGACCGGTGGCTGTTGACCGTCCTCGACGACAGCACCGCGGAAGGCATCCCCGAGTGGTTCGCGGCACTGGAGCACCCGCGGGTGCGGTACCGGCGAAACCCCGCAAACCTCGGGGTCACCGGCAACTTCCAGCAGTGTGTGGACCTGGCCACGGAACAGTTCATGGTCATCATGGGCTGTGACGACGTGATGCTGCCCAACTACGTCGCCACGGTGCACGCGCTCGTCGATGCGCATCCGGAGGCGGTGCTGCTCCAGCCCGGTGTCGAGGTCATCGACGCGCGGGGCGAGGTGGTGCGTACCCTGGCGGACTCGACGAAGCGCCGCGTGTACGCGCCGAAGATCAGCGGCACCGTGGTCATGTCGGGCGAGGAACTGGCGGTGAGCCTGCTGCGCGGCAACTGGCTGTATTTCCCGTCGCTGTGCTGGCGCACGTCGGAGATCAAGGCGGTCGGGTTCGACCCGGAGCTGAAGGTGATCCAGGACCTGGCGCTGATCCTGGAGCTGGTGACCCGCGGCGGCACGCTCGTGGCTACGGACGAGCTGTCGTTCCGGTACCGGCGGCACGGCTCGAGCCTGTCGTCGTCGTCCGCGGTGACGGGTGGCCGGTTCAGCGAGGCGCGCGACTTCTTCCTGGCCGCGGCGGCGCGGATGGACGCGCACGGCTGGCGCCGGGCGGGTCGGGCGGCGCGCTGGCACCTGTCGTCCCGCATTCACGCGCTGACGATGCTGCCGGCGGCCGCGAAGCAGCGCAGCGGCAGCAGCGTGACCGTGCTCACAAAGTACGCACTGGGTCGCTGACTGTCCGAATCGGCGGTCCGTCCTTCGTCATGTTCATGAAGCCGAACACGACGAAGGAGCCACCGATGTTCTACACCAGCATGTTGTGCCAGCCGGACGCGATGACCGAGGACCTGCGGCGCGAGTCGGAGCACCGGGTGGCCCGCGTTGCGGCGCGCTGGCACCGCCGCCTTCGGCGTGGAGCGGAGAGGGTGGGAGTCGAACCCACACGGGCGTGAACCCAACGCCGTTTTCGAGACGGGTGCCGGCACCTATCGGCTGGCCTCTCCAGAAGTGCCCTTGGAAGGATTCGAACCTCCGGCCTCTTCGTTCGTAGCGAAGCGCTCTCGTTCCGCTGAGCTACAAGGGCATGGTCGTGCGCGGAAAGTGAGGGGATCGAACCCCCGCGGGGTTGCCCCCGTCGACGGCTTAGCAAGCCGCAGCCTTACCTCTCGGCCAACCTTCCAAGTACCCGGAAGAGGATTCGAACCTCCAACCTCCTGACCCTGAATCAGGCGCCTCTACCGTTGGGCTACCCGGGCACGGGTTTCGAGCCTGTGTGGGCCCGGCAGGGAGGTAGCAGCACCCCGCCGGGCCCATCAGTCAGCGCTGGGCCAGTGCGTGCCAGGTCGGGACCGACGGCTGGACCCGCAGCACCATGCCCGCTTCGGCGGGGGTGCGGTCGCCCTTGCGCTGGTTGCACACCGTGCAGGCCGCAACGGTGTTCTTCCAGGTGTTCCGCCCACCCCGGGACCGGGGCAGGATGTGGTCGATGGTGGTGGCGTCCTTGCCGCAGTAGCCGCAGCGGCGGCCGTCACGGGCGTGCACCCCGGCGCGGGACCAGGCAGGTCCGCCGCCGAAGCGCCAGCGGGTGACGACGTAGGACACGAGCCGCACGACCTTCGGCATCGGGTAGACGCCGATGAGCCGGTCGGGCTCGGACTCGTGCACGACGGCCACCTCACGCAGCAGCATGCGCACGGCATGGCGGAGGGTGACCCGGTGCAGGGGTCCGAGGTCGGCGTTGAGAACGAGTACCGCGGTCACCGGGCCTCCCTTCGCTTGTTACTTCCCCAACTGATACCAAACGATCTTGCGTGCCGTGAGCGGGACTCGAACCCGCACTGATCCCATTTTGAGCGGGACGCCTCTACCGATTGGGCTACCTCGGCATTTTGAACATACGAATGGAATTGTCAAACAACGATGCTGCACGGGCGGCAGGAATCGAACCCGCAACCGTCGGTGTTGGAAGCCGGCGCTCTACCAGATTGAGCTACACCCGTAGGAAGGTACAAAAAAGCCGCCCATTGCGGTGGGCGGCGGGAGAGGCGGGGGGAACCCTAGCCTCGCCACCGTCCGGGCAGCTCCGAGCCGACCAGCAGGTCGCTGAGCAGCATGTTGTGCCAACTACGGGAAGCTGATCGACCGCGTGACGCGGACGCCGTCAGTCCTAGCTCGATGTGCGCTGCCATTTGCGGTCTCCCTTCGCATCCCGGTGGATCTTGGTGTTCCTCGTTGACGTATTCAAAGATACGACCCCGACGCCGCCGCGGCAACCAGTTAATTCCGGCGGCGCCGGGAATCGGCTCAGGCGGCGGTGTAGTGGGCGAGGTACAGGTCCATCTCGTCGGTGGTCTCGTCGCCTTCGTTGACGCTGAACCAGAGGGCGTTCTCCAGCCAGAAGCGGTGGATGAACTGCTCGAAGCTGTCGGCGACGCGGACCATGTTGGCGACGAGGACGTCCACGTCGACCTCCTCGAGGCCGACGATCTCCAGCAGCCAGGGCGAGGCGATGACGAACGGTTCGGCGCCGGGCCGCAGGTACAGGTACCAGATGACGGCGTCCTGCTGGTCGCGCAGGAACCGCACGAGTTGCGCCTCGGGCTCGACGGGGCTGGGCACGGGCCGGGGCGCCAGGTCGAAGTCGCAGCCGGTGCAGGACGGGATGGCGTCCATGAGGACCTGGCTGCTCATGAAGCGTTTGAACGCGGCCGGCAGTTCGACGTGCGCGGCGAGGGCACCGAGGTCCATGGCGCGCAGCGGGTCGTGCGGCGCGCCGGGGACGAGCCAGTGGAACGTGCCGTCGAAGCGTGACTGGTCCACTACCGGCAGGCTTTCGGTGGGGTACAGCTCGTAGGTACCCATGCTCGCCCGGGCGCTGCCCAGGTCCGTGCCCCACCAGCCGCGCGGAAAGTCGATCGTCATGTGTCGCACGGTACGACGCCGCCTGGTGTTCTTCCGTCGCCTATCGGACCAAGACGAGCGCGTTTCAGGTCATGCCCCTCACGTCACCCGTTGTTGGCAGCCTCGAGGGTGGGGATCTGCGGTAGGACGCCGAGGTAGCTGAGCTTGGCGACGATCGCCTCGGCGGTGAACGGCTTGATGACGTACTCGTGCGCGCCGGCTGCGAGGGCGCGCACGATCTGCCCGTGTTCGCTCTCGGTGGTGACCATCATGAGCGTCATCTGCCGGAGGTGTTTCTGCTTGCGGACCGCCATCACGAACTCGAGGCCGTTCATCTCCGGCATGTTCCAGTCGATCAGGGCGAGCCCGGGTTGCAGGTCGTGGTCCCAGATCTGGTCGAGGGCGTCCTTGCCGTTGGTGGCCTCGCGGACTTCGAAGCCGAGCGGCAGCAGGATCCGTTTGAGGATGCCCCGCATGGCACGTGAGTCGTCGATGACCATGGCGAGCTTCGTGTCCATTCAGACTCCGGCAGGTTGGTAGGTGGTGGTTTCGTACGGGTCGGTGGTGGTGTCGATCTTGGTGTGGAAGAGGGGGTCGGCGGCGAGGATGGCGCGGCGGACGTCAAGGAGTTCGGTGACGCGCTGCTGGATGACGGCGGAGCCGAGCAGGCCGTCGTCGCCGAAGTCGCGGCGGGAGTCGTCGAGGCCTTCCTCGACGATGTCGAGGATCTTCTCCACCGCGAGGGCCACGGACCGCCCGTTCTCGGTGTAGACCACCACCGGCACCGTGGGCCCGGATTCGGTCTCGTACGCGCCCAGCAGGTGCGACAGGCGCAGCACCGGCAGGATCTGGTCGCGGTACTGCACGACCTCGCGGCTGCCGGTCCGCTCGATCCGCTCGACCGGGAACTCCTCGAGCCGGGTGACCATGTCCAGGGGGATCGCGACCCGGCGGTCGCCGACGCCCGCGATGAGGAGCCGTCCGCCGTTGCCGTTGCCGCGCCGGACCGCCGTGTCGGTGTCCTTGGGTTCGACGCCGGCGGCGAGCTGCGCCCGGCGGGCGAGGGACGCGACGTCGAGGATGAGTGCGACCCGGCCGTCGCCGAGGAGCGTGGCGCCGGCGTAGACCCCGATGTCCTTGAACCGGGAGGTGAGCGGCTTGACCACGACTTCCTCGGTGTTGAGGACGCGGTCGACGACGAGCCCGAAGCGTTTGCCCTCCGCCTGCAGCACGGCGACGTAGACGTCCTTGTCGTGCTCCCCGTCGCGGGTGAGGCCGAGGGTGTCGTCGAGGTACACCAGTGGCAGCAGCTTCCCTCTGAGCCGGTAGACCTGCGCGCCCATGGCGTGTTCGACGACGCGGCCGGACTGCCCGTCCAGATACACCAGCTCATGCACCGCGACCTGCGGGATCACATACCGCTCATCACCACACTCGATCGTCAGCGCCTGAATGATCGCCAGCGTCAACGGGATCGTCAACCGCCACGTCGTGCCCTTCCCCACCACCGAATCCACATCAACCGCACCACCGATGCGCTCAATGTTCGTCTTCACCACATCCATCCCCACCCCACGACCCGACACGTTCGTCACCGCCTTCGCGGTCGAGAACCCAGGCCGGAACACCAACGCCAGAATCTCCCGACGATCCATCGCCGCCAACTGATCCCGCGAGACGAGGCCCTTCTCCACCGCGATCCGCGCGATCTTGTCCGGATCGATCCCACTACCGTCGTCACGCACCTCGACAATCACATGCCCACCCTCGTGGTAGGCCCGCAACGTCAACGTCCCCTCCGCACTCTTGCCCGCCGCGACCCGCTCATCCGGATGCTCAATCCCATGATCAACCGCGTTGCGGACCAGGTGCGTCAACGGATCCTTCACCGCCTCCAGCAACGAACGGTCCAGCTCCGTCTCCTTACCCTCCTGGGCCAGACGGATCTGCTTACCGAACGTCGAGGACAGATCCCGCACCACCCGCGGCAACTTCGACCACAAATGATCAATCGCCTGCATCCGCGTCTTCATCACCGACTCCTGCAACTCAGAAGTGATGAGATTCAACCGCTGACCCGTCCGCGTCATCCCCGGATCCGCCACCGACCCAATCGCCCGGATCAACTGATTCCGGGTCAACACCAACTCCCCCACCAAATTCATCAACTTGTCCAACAGATCCACATCCACCCGGATCGACTGATC
>NZ_JBFAPO010000018.1:0-201295 GCF_040676755.1 Dactylosporangium sp. NPDC049525
CCTGCGGCGGGGTCCGCAAACAGCACCCCCAACTGTGGGGGGGGGGCGGGGGGGGGGGGCCGCCCCCCCCGGCCTCGAGGTGCGGGCGCTACCGGTTGAACTGGAACCAGTTGAGGTTGGCGAAGTCGGCGCCCGCCGTGCCGGTGAAGGTGAGGAACACCGTGTGGACGCCGGTGGCCGAGCCGGACAGGTTGGTGGTGGTGCTGGTCCAGACCTGCCAGCCGCCGGTCGAGGTGACCGGGACGCTGGCGATGATCGGGCCGGTGGTGGAGTCCAGGCGATACTGGATGGTGCCGCTGGACGCGCCGGAGGCCACCCGCGTGGTCACCGACACCGCGGTCGGGGTGCCGAAGTCCACGCCTGCGTAGCCGAGCCAGTCGCCGGGCGTGATGAAGCCGACGTTCTGGCCGCCGCCGGTGTCGGTGGTGGTCTCGGTCTGGGTGCCGGACTGGCTGCCGAAGCTCTCCGCCTGCCGCACGCTGTAAGCGTTGGGCAGTCCGCCGCCGGCGTTGAACTGCAGCCAGTTGAGGTTGACGAAGTCGGTGCCCGCGGTGCCGGTGAAGGTGAGGTACACCCGGTGCACGCCGGTCGCCGCGCCGGTCAGGTTGGTGGTTTTGCTGGTCCAGACCTGCCAGCCGCCGGTGGAGGTGACCGGGACGCTGGCGATGACCGGGCCGGTGGCGGAGTCCAGCCGGTACTGGATGGTGCCGCTGGACGCGCCGGAGGCCACCCGGGTCGTGACCGAGGCCGGCGACGCCGCGCCGAAGTCGAGGTCATAGGCGAGCGTGTCGCCGGGCGTGATGTAGCCGACGCTCTGCCCGCCACCGGTGTCGGTGGTGGCCTCGGTCTGCGTCCCGGTCTGGGCGTTGAAGCTCTCGGCCTGGATCTGGGTGTACGCGCTGCGCGTCGTCTGCTGGGTGCCCCACGGGACCTGCGGCGAGCTGTAGAAGTTGATCCCCTGCACCGTCCACCGTGGACCCTGCGCGCCGAGCCGCACCTTGAACGTGTCCCAGTTGCGTGCCGACTGCGGCGACCACGCCAGCTCGGCCAGCGCCGGCAGCCGTGGGAACGCCATGAACTCGATGTCGGCCAGCTTGGTGATCGTCTCGGTCCACAGTGGAGCCTCAACGCCGAGAATTGCGCTGGCCGGCACGCCGGACAGGTAGGCGCCCGGGTCCCAGTTGTACGCGGTCTGCACCTCGATCAGGCCGGCCCATGACTGGCCGATCGGGGTCGAGTTGGTGTACTTCATGTCGAGGTACGCCTTGTTCGCCGGCGACAGCAGGATCTTGTCACCCTTGCTCACCGCTGCGCTCAGGTCCGCGTCCGATGTGGACGTTCCCCAGTACTGCGCGACCCGGTTCGCCGTGTGGGCGGCCTGCCCGATCTGGTGCCAGCCCATGACGGTCTTGCCGGCCGCGCCGACGAAGGGCTGCACGCGGTTCATGAACGTGGTGTAGTCCGCCGCCGGCGTGCTCGACGCCTCGTCGCCGCCGACGTGCAGATACGGGCCAGGGGTGATGGCGGCGAGCTCGTTGAGCACCTGCTGCACGAAGGTGTACGTGACCTCCTTGCTCACGCACAGCGAGCTGAAGCCGACGGCCGTGCCGGTGTAGAGCGGCGGGGCCGTGTTGTTGCAGTTGAGCTGGGCGTAGGAGGCGAGCGCGGCGTTGGTGTGCCCGGGCATGTCGATCTCGGGCACAATGGTGATCTGCCGCGACGCCGCGTAGGAGACCAGGTCGGAGTACTGCGCCTTGGTGTAGTAGCCGCCCGCGCCGCCGCCCACCTGGGTGCTGCCGCCAATGGTCGTCAGCTGCGGCCAGGCGTCGATCACGATGCGCCAGCCCTGGTCGTCGGACAGGTGCAGGTGCAAGGTATTGATCTTGTACTGCGCGATCTCGTCGATGTACCGCTTCACCACGTCAGGGGCGAAGAAGTGCCGCGACACGTCGAGCATCGCGCCGCGGTACCCGTACCGCGGGTAGTCGATGATCCGGCCGCCGGTGACCGTCCACGGTCCACTCTGGACGGTCCGCGCCTCGATCGTCACCGGCAGCAGCTGCCGCAGCGTCTGCACGCCGTGGAACAGCCCGGCCGCGGTCTGCGCGCGGAGCGTGACGACGGCGGCGGTCACGTCGAGCTGGTAGCCCTCGGCGCCCACGCTCGGGTCGGCGCCGGACAGCAGCAGCGCGATGCCGCTCGTCGGCGTGCCGGTCGTGGTGGAGACCGGCAGCGCGTAGCCGGTCGACGGGCGGAGGATGCCGGCGAGATAGTTGCCGACGTCGGTGGCGCCGGCCGCGGTCTGGATCGCGGCGTTCGACGGCAGCGTGTAGGTCACGCCGGCCGCGGGCTGCGCCGACACCGGCGCGGGTACGACGTCGGAGAGGCTCACCGCGGCATTTGCCGGGGAGGCCGCCAGCAGCCACACGGCGCCGGCGGCGGCGGTCGCGACGGCCACGGCGGAGGCGAGCAGCAAATTGCGCGGGGAACGGTGCACGGCATCCTCCAGCGAAACTGTTAAGTTTCCTGCTAGTTTGACGGCACGCTATGTCCCGCGCGGGAAAGTGTCAAGGGAGCCACCTCCCTCCGACTTCCTCCCGGCTGTGCTGATTTGGTGTCTGGTTATTCTGCTGCCCTGTCAATGCCGACCCCGGAGGGCCGCAGTGTCGATCACCAGCACTGTTGATGGTTACAGGTTGTGGTACGACGTCGTCGGCGACGGCCCAGCGCTGGTGTTCCCGGCGCGGCTCCGGACTGAGTTCGCCGCGTTGGCAGCCGCGTTGGCCGGCCGCTACCGGGTCGTTCGTTACAAGCCACGCCAAGTCGTCGGTGTGATGGAGGCCGATGAGGAGGCGGGCGGACCTTGGGATCCAGGACGACTCGGCACCGTTGGCCGCCCTGCGCGGGCCGAAAGTCCTTTGGTTCGGCAGCCGGGACTGCGAGCCCGACTGCCGCATGTACGACTTTGTCGGAGGCGCGGCCATTGCCCGCAATATCCGCTCGCGCGCCGCTCAACTGAGCGAGGTTGGCTTCGAGCTGATCGAGATCGACGGTCAGGACCACATCGGCGCGCTCGCGGCCACGGACGTGGTTGCCCCGCTGCTCATCGCGGCGCTGGCGAAGGCTGGCTGGTGAACCCGGACGGTCGGCTTGTGGGCGCGCGCCGGCGCTGACCAGATGCCGGTCGAGGGGCACATGCACATGCATCTGAACCTGTACGGTGCTCGCGTGACGACGCCGCCCTCTCCCCCCGGCCCGAACCCGGACTTCCCTGCGTGGGGCGCACCTGACGCTCCCGCACCGGGCATGCCGACCTCCGGCATACCAGTGTCCGGCATGCCTACGTCCGGCATGCCTACGTCCGGCATGCCTACCTCCGCGACACCCGCCTCCGGGATGCCCGCGTACGGGATGCCGACGTCCGGGCTACCCGCCTCCGGGATGCCCGCGTACGGAATGCCGGACGCGTCCGGGATGCCGCCTGCCGGTGCTCCCAATTGGATGGCGCCGCCCACCGGTCCCGTCATCGGCGGCCCTGGCACAGGGTGGCCGAGCGGTGATCGGGTCACGCCCACGCGGTCGAGCAACAAGCTGGTCGTCGGCGTCGTCGCCGTCGTGCTCGTGCTGGTGTGTGGCGTCGCCGGGGTCGCAGCCGTCGTCAGCGGTGGCCCCGAGCAGAAACCGACCGCCGCGGGTGCGGCCGGCGGCTCATCGGCGAGCCCGACGCCGAGCAAGGCACCGGAGCCGCTGACCGTCGCCGCGTACCAGACGCTGCTGACCGAGGTCGACGCGCTGATGGGGCCGGCGTGGCAGAAGGTCGTCGCGGCGAAGAACCAGACGGCGACGGCCGAGGCCGCGCAGGCGCTGGCCGAGGCGGCCAAGGCGAGCGGGCCGAGGTTCGCGTACCTCACCCCGCCGAAGGAGGCGGCCGCCGGCCACGAGCAGATCAAGCGGGCGTTCGACTCGTTGAGCAGCGACTTCAGCACGCTGGCCGGGTCCACGAAGTCGGGCGAGATCTGCGCCGGTTCCTCGGCGGTCGCCCAGGTGACCGGCTCGCAGTCGGCGACCTACCTTCGGGAGGCGGTCAAGGCCTTCGGGTCCACCTTCACGTTCGGCGCGTGGCTGCCGGCACCGGTCGCCCAGCAGACCCGCACGCTGGCGAACGGCACCATGGTGAAGAAGGGGACCCTCAACGGCTCAGGCGAATTCACGATCAACAACAGCGGCAGCGAGACCGACGTCGTCGTGAGCCTGGTCCCGAACGGCGCCAAGGTCGCGACCTTCACGGTCTACGTCTCGGCCGGCAAGACGTTCAAGGTCAAGAAGGTCAAGGACGGCAGCTACCAGGTGTACATGGCCACCGGCGTCGACTGGGACGCGGGCGTCGTCGGGTTCACCCGCTCCTGCGAGTTCGAGAAATTTGCCGACGTCTTCGAATTCAAGACCACGAGCAGGCAGTACACCACCTGGGAGATCACCCTCAAGGCCGGCATCGGCGGCAACGCCGACACCGACTCGGTCAACCCCGGCGACTTCCCGCAGTGACGAGGGTCCACGGCGTTCGCTTGCTGCCAAGCTGACCGCCGCCGGTGACGGCGCCTGCCGAGCGTCGTCACCGGCACGGAACCCCTGCCGCACCGGCGTGGTCGGCGCCGCCGCGGCGCGCGTCAGTCCAGTGACAGCATCACCTTGCGTAGCAGTCCGTTGAGCTGCACCAGGTCGTCGTGCGAGAGCGCACCGAGCACGTGCTGGTCGCGTGCCATGGCCTCGAAGATGTACTTGTTCCAGGCCGCGCGGCCATCCGCCGTCGGCCGGATGATCACTCGCCGCCGGTCGGTCCCGTCCACCTCGCGATGCACGAGCCCAGCGGCCACCAGCCGGTCGAGTCGTTTGGTCATTGCCGCCCGGGTCACGTGGGTCGCCTCGGCCAGCTGCGCCGGGCTCGCCTCGGTCGGGTACGGCTGGACCATCAGCGCGTGCAGCGTCCGGTAGTCCTCCATCGTGAAGTCTTCGGCATCCGCGAACGCCGTGGCGTCCGCCCGCCGCACATGCCGCAGGATCTGGCCCATCCGGACCAACGCGCCCTCGACCTCCGGCACGAACGCGGGGTCGTCCTTCCAGAACGCCGCCCAGCGGGTCACGTGGTGGTCGACGTCGTCCCTTACCTGCGCCATACCGCCATTCTGCCACCGGCTGATTATTAAATTGTGAATAGTTCACCAGTGAACTACCGTCTCGATCCATGACCCGGATCTCCGACTTCCGCCTGCTCGCCACCGGCCAAACCCTCTCCTGGATCGGCAACGGCTTCCAGACCGTGGCGCTCGCTGTCGCCGTGATCCGGGCGGGAGGCGGCGCCCGCGATCTCGGCCTGGTCATGGCCTGCTCGGTCGCGGCCATGCTGGCTTGCACGCTGTTCGGCGGCGTCTGGGCCGACCGGCTGCAACCCCAGCGCGTCATGGTCGTGTCCGACCTGGTCCGCCTGCTCGGCGCGGCGGCGATGGCGGTCATGTTCGCCGTCGGTGACTACCACCTGCTCCTGCTCTGCGCGCTCGCCACGATCTCGGCGGGCGCCGGCAGCTTCTTCAGCCCGGCGATGATCGCACTCAAGCCGCTCCTCGTCCCGGTCGACAAGCGGCAAGCGGCGAACGCGACGCTCAGCATGCTCCAGACCGGCAGTTCGGTGGCAGGCCCCGCGCTCGGCGGTCTTACTGTCGCCGCCCTCGGCGCACCGGCCGGCTTCGCCATCAACGCGGCCAGCTTCCTCGCCTCGATGGCCGCGGCGCTGCTGCTCCGCGTGCGCGCCGAGCGCGGCCCACACGCGTCGATGCTCCGCGAGCTCGCCGACGGATGGCGCGAGGTGAGCCGCCGCGACTGGCTGGTCGGCGGCCTGTTCGGCGCCACGGTCTACCACATCGCCAACGGCGTCATCCTCGTCCTGGTCCAGGTGGTCGCCATCGAGCGCCTCGGCGGCGCCGCGGCTGCCGGCTTCATCGCCTCCGCCGAAGGCCTCGGCGGGGTGATCGGCGCGGCCGTCGCGATGCGCCTCAGACCCAAACGCCTGCTGCGGGCCGGCTGGCTCACCCTGATGCTGATGCCGCTGTGGGCGCTGGCGTATGTCTGGCCCGCCCAGCTCACCGCTGTGCTGGCCGGCGCGGTCATCGGCTACGCCGGCCTGATCTACTTCGATGTCGCCTGGGAGACCGCCATCCAGGACAACGTGCCGCACCGCGCCCTCGGACGCGTCGGCTCGTGGGACTTCTTGACCTCATTCATCGCCATGCCGGTCGGCAACGTGCTGGCGGGGCCGCTCGCACACGCATATGGCACCGACCGGGTCCTCACGGTGAGCGCGGCGGTCCTCTTCACAGCCGCCCTGTCCCAGCTGTTCATCCCCGGCACCCGCCGGCTCACCCGGGCGACACCCTTGCAGGCCACGCTCAGTTAGCCGGTCAGCGTCGCGGTCGCGGAGCCGCCGAGGTTGCTGCGCACGGTGGTGACCTGCGGGTTGTCGAGCCAGCCGCGCTGGTCGCTGTACTTTCCGCCGCCCTTGTTGGTCAAGTTGAACATGAAGGAGCCCGACTGCGAGTAGACGGACAGGATCGCGTTCGGGTTGGTGCTTGTCGCCTCGATCGTGAGCAGCCGCGCCTTCCACCGCGCCTTGGTGATCGTCACCCGGCACCGCGCCCGCTCAGTCGTCGACGGCCTGTGCCGCGGCGGCGATCGGCTCGAGCTCCGCGATCAGTTCGGCGAGTTCGTCCGTGCTGAGCACCTCGTACGCCGGCGCCGCGAGCTCGTCGGTGAGGGCCTCGATCTGCTCCCTGAGCTCCCGGCCGGCGACGGTGAACCCGCCGTCGGCGTCCACGAGGCCGCGGCCGCGCAGCCCGTCGATGACAGCGGCCAGCCGGGCCTTGGGCAGGTGGTGGATCCGGCCGAACTCCTCCGCCCTCATCCCGAGGGAGAGCGCGAGGAGGACGTGGGCCTCGGTGCCGCCGATGCCGTGGGCGAGCAGGGCGGCGTTGTGACCGTCCCCGCGATGCTCCCGTAGCAGCGTCGCAGCGTGCCAAAGCCTGGCCACCGGTTCCTCGGGCACCTCGATCGCCCGGAGCCCGGCGTACAGCGCCCGGCCCTCGGTCGGCGCGCTGAGCGCTGCCCGGGTGGCGAGGTCGGCGACCCGCACCAGACCGGGAGCATCGGCGAGTCCCCCGATCACCTGTCGGAGCGCGGCGGCGCTGCCCCGCTCGCGTACGGCAATCGCCTCCTGCGGGGTGATCTTCCCCCAGACCCACGGGATGTGGCGCGCCACCTCGCCGTCGGCGAAGTTGTAGAAGACCGCGTGCACCACCCCGGCCGGCGCCAGTCCCAGCGGCGCCGCCCGGCCCGCGAAGTACCCGTCCCAATAGTTGCGCATGCCGAGGGCCAGGAACGCCTCGTTGGGCACCTCGGAGAAGGTGATCGCGGCGATCGGCTCGACGAGCTCGAACATGCGGTGGATCTTGGCCTGTGGGTGCGGCATCGGTCGGCATCTCCTGTGGTCGTGACGGCGCCCTGGTGGGCACCCTCTCACCTCAGCTACGAACGACACGGCCCGGATACGACACCTCCGGTCGACATCAATCCAACTGAGCCATGCCACGGCTCCCGTGGGTGGCGTCACTGACGCTGGCGAGCGCCTCGGCCAAGGGGAGCGGATTGATGTAGTCGCGGTACGACAGGACCTGGCCATTGCGGACGCGGAACACCGCGATGACCGTCTGCTCGAACGGCGCGCCGGTCGCGATGACGGTCCCGTGAGCTTCGTATTCCACGATGATCACCTCGGGATCGGTCGTTTCGTGCAGCACCACGTTGCGGTACTCGTCGAACCTGATGAATCCTTTGGCCGCCTCGGTCAGGAACCTTCGGATCTCCGCGTGACCCTGCAACCGCGCGGGTACGCCCGCCGGCCGATACGGCCACTCGAGGTACCCCTCGGGAGCCATCAACCCCACAAACGTCTCGGTGTCCTGCTCGCGGCCCGCCCGCAGCATCCGCTCGACGATCTCGCGTGACGTGCCGGTCATCGCCCACCCGCCTTCATTGAACGCCGGTTGATTGAACGAGCGTAGAACGAAATTTGCCGCTCGGTCAACAACCGTAGAATGACCAGGTGACCAACCCGAGCCCTCGGCCGACCCGGGCCCAGCAACGCCACCAGACCGAGGCCCGTATCCTCACCGCGGCCCGCCAGATGTTCGCCGAACTCGGCTACGACCGCACCACGATCCGTGCCGTGGCCTCAGCCGCCGGCGTCGACGCCGGCCTGGTCATGCACTACTTCGGCAGCAAGGACCAGCTCTTCTCACGCGCCGCGGAGCTGCCCGCCGACCAACTGCACATGGGTACGCCCGAACAGGTGGCCGAAGCGTTGCTCACCTCGCTGGCCAACCGCCTCGACAGCGAACCGGTGGCGTCGCTGGCCGTCCTGCGCTCCATGCTCACCAACACCGACGCCGCCGAGCGGTACCGAGCGGCAGCAGAGCCTCAGCTGAGCCAGATCACCGCCGCGATCCCCACCGCCGACGCCGAAATACGCGCCAGCCTGCTCAGCGCAATCGTCCATGGCGTGATCATCGAGCGCTACCTGCTTCGGCTCGGCGGACTCGCCAATGCCGCACCGGAGCAGATCATCGACCTGCTTCGCCCGTGCTTCCAAACACTGGCCACACCCCCGCAACCACCGTCGGCCAGCCGGCCAGCTGCCGATGCGTGAACACCATCCCCAAACCGCTCAACGGTCTGGGTGAGGAAACCTTGCACATAAGGAAAGCGCGTCCACGGGCGTCCGGAACCTGATCACCGCGTGGCGGCTCGAATGCCTGCGACGATCGCGGCAACCAGTAGCCCGAGCACGAGCACGAGCAGCACAACAGGAGCCAGCAATAGCGCCAGTATCAAGATCAACACCACAGCAATTTTCAACTTGGGGCTTGCCCCCGACCAAGCACCCTTGATCGCAGGCCAGACAGGGTTCTTTCCCTGGAGCTTGGCTTTCAGCCCCTCGAAGGCCGCCTGCGTGGCGGGCCCTCGGCTTGCCACAAAATCGTTCAGATCGCCGGCCCAGTCCTCCACCTTCCGCGACGCCTTCGCGGTGGCGTACTGCAGGGCCGCTTCTCGCAGGTCACGCAGCGCAGCTGCCAGGCTCGGCGCCACGGAGGCGCTCGTGGTCGCGCCGCTGGCGATGTTCGATGCTGTCATGTCGTGGTCTCCTCAGCAAGAGTACCTCCACGATGTCGACTGGTTGATCTTGCGCCGCGGACACCGGTGCGGTGCTTGCCTGCAACGCAGGCGAAGCCGGAGCGGGCAGGTCGCGGACCGAGGTGGGCCGCATCTGCGATGCTCGCCCGCCGAACCCCAGATGCCTGCCTGTTGCATCGGCAGGCGTGTGGAAATTGCGTGCGATCCACACCCGAACCGGACGGTAGTCATCGTCCGCGAGGGCGCGGAGGCGATCAGCAGGTGTCGCAGCGTCGCGGGCCTCAAGCACCCGTTGATATCCGAGCATCCGTTCGGCCCGTGTCCTGATCGGTCGCCGGCCCACAGGGTCATCGTGCCAAACGGTGCGCACGCTGGCACTGCCGGATCGCGTCGGCACCGGGCACCCAGTTGTGGCGCAAGCGACAGCTACCTAGCCCTGGGCACACGAAGATCGTCATGATGGTCGGATGAGCGAGAGCTTCCTGCCGTGGCGCGCGTACACCGTGCTGCTGCGGGTCGCGCTCGCCGGTTCGATGTATTCGGCCGGCGTTGCGGTCTGGCTCCTGCGCCCTGGCTTCCATCCGGTGCCGACGCCGGTGTGGCTCAGCGCCTTTCTCGGGTGCTTCCTGCTCCAGGCAGCAGCAATGACCTTCGGCCGAAACTACTGGAGACGCCGGCCGATGGGAGCCGGCGATGGCTCGATGCGGCGCCAATCCTTCGTGACACGGGTCATGTTCGCCGGGGCGGTGGCCTGCATAGTTGTGGTCCTGGTGCTGATCGCACGAATGCCAAGCGCTCCTGCCCTGCCGCCCGGCGCTCCGGAGATCGCGCAAGGGCAGTACGTGTTGAACAACCACGGCTCCCTGACGGCGGTCCCGCGGGACGTGTACCTTCGGGCCGTCGAGGAGGGGCAGACGCTGTTCGCATCGTTCGCCATGGGGTTCTTTCTTGTCGCCGCGGTCGTGGTGTGGATGACGGGCGATCGGCTTGCCGCGCGCGAGAAGACCTTCGCAATCCGGCCGGATACGGCTACCGACAAGCCTGACCGCGCGCAACCATCTGATACCGCCTGAGCCAGCGCCACGATGACGTCGGTCCTGAACGGCCGGAGTCAGGCTTACGCCGTGAAGTGGGGCGGCTGCTCATCATCCTCGAGGACGGTCGCCAGCTCGCCGTGTTTCATCCCGAACTCACACCTGACGACATACCCGCCGTCGAGATTGCGCCCGATCAGCTTGACGCTGCTGGCTCGCTGCTGAGCCACCTCAAGCCGCGCACGCCGATTGCCGGTGTTGATCTGCAGCAGCACCACGTCGCCGACCGACAGCTGTTCTGCGAGCACGAGACGACTCATCCGATACATCTTCCGCCTGCTGCCGACTGCCACCACACGTCCGGCCACCGCCAGTCGCGTCGCTGCCACAGCTCCCGCCTCAGCGCAAACGCGGCCTCCTACCCTGGAAGCGCTGACGCATCCCCTGTGGCCAGCTTCTCGCAGATCGCGCCAACGGCGTCGCGGGTGCGTTGGTCGAGGACGGCGGTGGGCCAGGGTACGGCTCGGCACGCGCTGTTGATGTAGGTGCCGTGCAGTTCGGCCGCGTCCGGGTCGGACGCCAGGTAGACGCTGGATCGGGAGGCACGGACTGCGGCCCGGTGTGTACGCATGTCCGGGATACGCCACGTTGAGGGTCACCCCGCTACCTCGGAGGCGTTCGGCGGTCGCGTAGCTCATCGCCATGAGTGCCAGCTTGGTCTGGTTGTAGTGGGACAGGGCGACGTATGACCGCTCGCCTTGCAGGTTGTCCAGGTCGATCGGGCCGCGGGGCACTCCGCCGGTGATGTTGACGATCCGAGCCGGCGCGGCCCGGATCAGCGCCGGGAGCAAGCCGTTCACGAGCAGGTGAGGCGCCAGAACGTTGGCGGCGAAGGTCGTCTCGATGCCCTCGGGTGTCAACACGCGGCCGGCCCGGGTGACGCCCATATTGTTGACCAGCACGTGGATCTCGCCGTACCGGGCGGCGATGCGCTTGGCCAGTTCGCGCACGTACGTCCTCGCGCGCCTGACGCTCAAGGGCTCGTCGCATAATAGCGATGTGGAGGCGGGTCAGGGATCTTCGGCCGACGAAGCTGACCTTGTGCTGTTCACTGCTCAGCCGCGTGGGGCCGGCAACGCTGCCAGCGCGGGAGTGCTGCTCGTCATCCTCGGTGGGGTCGGGTGGGGCATGTTACGCCTCGTGGACGTGTCCGGACCGGCCAGATGGGTCGGTTGGCTCGTGCTCGGCCTGCTCGGTCTCGTACTGCTTCGGGCACTGAACAGGCACCTCGAGCAGGTCGCGACATGGCTGCGGTGGCGCAACCGGCCACTGCCGGCCATGCGGTTGACCGCCTCCGGTCTCGACTACAGCCCCGCATACACCGGCGAGTTCGAGTTCCACGTTCCATGGGGACCGCCGATGCGGTGCGCGTACCGGCGGGGTCCCGACAACCGCGGCTTCTTCTGGTGCCTGTACCCGTCGGTGATCGACGGTCCCGGCGCACTGCCGACGTCCATACCCAGGACGTGGCCCCTTGCCGAGCGCGCACTCCGCAGCGAGTGGCGCGAACTCGTTCGCGCCTACGGCGTGGACGAGCGGTCACCCGTACAGGCCGCCGCAGTGACCCACCTGGTCATGTACGGCACGCCCATCGCCATCAACCCATACCTGGTGACGGGCGATCCGTTCACCGCATTCGACCGACGCCTGCGCGAACACACCAACGACCGGTGCACACTGCAACCGCCACAGCATCCCGTCGGGCCGACCACACGGCCGGATATCTGGTAGCGCGTGCTGCCGATGAGCGCGCGCCGGCAGGAGCCGCCATCGCCTCTCGGAAGCGTGCGTGGTGACCTGTGTGGTGTGCCGCCAGCAGAAGGGCTCGTACATGGAGGAAGACGACTTCTGGTTACGGCTGGAACGCCGCATCTGTGCAGAGTTTCAGGGCTTCGATGACCAGCAGCTCCGCCGGAACTGGTGCGACGGGCTCGTTGCCGAGCAGTATGAACTGCTGTCCCCGCAGCCGTGTATCCGCGGCCGCGCCTGGTGTGGGGCCGACGGCCAGGAACCCTGGGAGTTCAGGCTGCTGGTCGCTCTGGACACCCGCTCGCGTACGGACATCGACTGGTCGGCATTGTTGCCTGGCGACCGGTTGACCGGTTGGCTGTCGCCGGATCCTCAGCGCAAGACGATGACCATCGACCCACTGAGCGGGCACCAGGACTGAGTACATCCTCAACGTTTGGGCGCGAGCGCCGCGCGCTACGACTGCTTGGCCAGGCGGGCCGGGGTGTGCTCGATGCCACCGCACCAGACGCGGCTGATCGACCGCAGGGCGCGGATGTCCTGCAGCGGGTCGCCGTCGACGAGCACCAGGTCCGCCCGGTGGTGCGGCGCGACGACGCCACGGTCGGTGAGGCCGAAGCGTGCGGCGGGCAGCACGGTCGCGGCGCGCAGCGCGTCGACGGTGCTGAGGCCGGCGTCGACGAGCAGTTCCAGCTCGTGGTGCAGGCTGTCGCCGAAGCTGAAGTTCCCCGCGGACTCGGTGTCGGTGTTGGCGTCGGTGCCGGCCAGGACCGGTACGCCGGCGCGGTACGCGGCGGCGACGCTCGCCCGCGCGTTGTCGTAGCTCGCGCCGGGCATCGCCCACTGCGCCACCATCTGCGGGGGCGTCGACGGCGCCGTCAACGCCTCCATCATGGTCAGCGTCGGGATCAGCATCCGGTCCGCGGCCGCCATCCGGTCCGTCGCGGCGCGGTCCAGTGGCCGGTCCAGCGGCGTGTGGGTGAGCGCGTCGACCCCGGCCGCCTGCGCCATCTCCACGGCCTCGTACGACAGGGCGTGCGCCACGACGAGCCGCCCGAGCCTGTGCGCGGTGGCGACGAGCGCGTCGACGGTGGCCCGGTCGGGGCTGGGCCCGGGCAGGTCGATGAGAATCTTCAGGAAGTTGGAGCCCTCGGCGAACCGTTCGGTCACGAACCGCTCCGCTTCGGCGGCGGTACGGATGAGGCCACGCTCGCCGATCTCCGGGATGTGCGAGTGGACGCTGTCCGGGGCGAGCGCGGCCGTGCCGGCGCTGCGAATGTCGGTGAGCCCCCGGATCCCGCGCATCGAGTCGATGAACCCCGGCGGGGCGTTGGCCATGTCCAGGGCGGTGGTCACCCCGAAGCGCACCAGCCGTTCCAACGCGGACCGCCCGTCGAGGTGCAGGTGGGCGTCGATCAGCCCGGGCAGGAGCACCGCCCCCGCGCCGTCGACGACCGCCTTGATGTCCGAGGCGTCGGACCCGATGTGGTCGCCGTCGAGCAGCACCGTGCCGGGCGGGAGAAGTTGCCTGCCGTCGAACACGCGGACGTTGCGCAGCGCAGTCTTCATAGGCCCGCAGGTGCCCACTTTCCGCGCCGATGAACACCGGTCGGGCGCAGTGCCAGGTGATGTGCAGGTGAGCTACCCGCCGCCACCCCGAGGGTCAGAAGGTGGCGATCGGGTTGACCGGGCTGCCGGACGTACCGGCGAAACGGACCGGCGCGACGGCGAGCTGGAAGTCCCACTGGCCGAGCTCGGCGGCCGTCGTCACGCACGCCTCCAGGTCGCAGTTGTCGAGCAGCCACAGACCCATCGCGACGAGGCCCACGGCGTGCACCGGCATCAACATGTCGTCGTACCCCGACGGCTGAACGTCCTGCGGGGTGTCGGCGCCGATCAGCGCGACCTGCCGTTCCTGCAGCCACGGCAGGCAGGACGCGTGCCAGCCGGCCTGGGTGAAACCGCCGACCGCACCGGCCTCGTGCCGGAAGCGGCCGTAGCCGGTCCGCAGGAGCACCGCATCGCCGGATCGCACCTGTACACCCTGGCGACGCTCGGCCTCCTCGAGATCCTCGGGGAACACGCCCTGCCCCGGCTCCAACCACGGCACGTCGCGGACCGCCGCGATGTCCAGCAGGACGCCACGCGTGACGATCCCGTTCGCCGCCGCCGTGACCGCACCCCACGCCGATCCCGTCGCGGCGTCCACCAACGAATGCGACCGCCCGTTGTACATCGTGCCGTCCCAGAAGATGTGGCACGGCGAGTCGACGTGGGTGATGGTGTTGCCGTGGAACGTGATGCCGAGCCGCTCGGACGAATAGCCCCAGCGCCGGTCGTTGCGGAACGTGGGTGCCGGCATGTTCTCGGCACCCGGCATGTCGGCGGCGCACGGGCACGTCGTCGTCGACCGCTCCATGTCCTCCGGAACGGCAACCTCCCACGCGCACGACACGCTCCTGCCGTGGCGCACCGCCCGCGCCGCCGCCACCCGGACGTCGTCGGTGATGTGGTTCAGCGTGCCGCGTTCGTCGTCGTCGCCCCACCGTCCCCAGTTCGACAACGTGCTGAAGTATCCGAGCACCTCATCCTGCGTGGGTATCGGCCGCCCTGCCGTCATCGCAGCATCGACTCCTCCGGTAGCGCGCTTCGAGGTACCGCAGGCACTGTATCCCGGCCCTCGCCGGTGACACGCCAGGTCCGCCGGAACACCGTGACTCGTCTATCGTTCTGTCTGTGCTTGGGGTGGGCGGCAGGGCGAGCTTCTGGACTCTGGTGACCTGCGGCGCGGTGGTGACGGTAGGGGCCTGGCTCGGGTTCTGGTGGTTGGCGGTGCCACGCCACGAGATCTGCGCGATGACGCTCCCAGCGCCCGCCGGTTGCGGCTCCGGCCGGGTGCCTGTCGCCGTGCTCTGGTCCGCCATCACGCTGGGGCTCTACGGTGTCGTGCTGCTTGTCGCGGCGAAGGTGCCCAGGCGTCGATGGGGGATCCTCGCCGTCCTCGGCCAGATCATCGCGGCTGCCTGGGGCTACTTCGCGGTGCTGTACACCTGACGGTCGATGTGAGAATCCATCGGATCCGCTGGTCATAGTGGCCTGTTCGGGCCTGCCGCGGAACGACCGCCACCCATACACTGCCCGTTGATCATCGGCCGGACGCAGCGTCTCCGGCCACTACGGGGAGGAAGAACCGTGTCGTTCGCGCTTACGCGGCGGTCCGCAATGCTCGGCGCCGTTGCCGCCACGACGGCCGTGGCGGTGCCCACGGCCGTAATCGGGCAGCAGAAGGCCGCCCGGGCGACCGTGGCCGGTCAGGTCGGCAGGATCTCGTACTTCGTCGCCGGGGTGGTTTGGACTGCCAACGCCGACGGATCTGATCAGCGCCAGCTGGGCGTGGGCACGATGCACAACAGCTCGGGCAACTGGACTCCCGACGGCAGCCGGTTCGTCTACAGCGGCGCTGAGGGGCCCTGGTCCGTCCGCTCGGACGGCACCGACAACTACCAGCTCCTGCCGTTCAGCCAGGCCGGCGCCGCGATCAACCCGGTGTACGCCTACGGCGGCCGGTACGTCATCTACGGCAGCCACGGCAAGCTGTCGATCGTCAGCGCCACCGGCAACTGGCAGTACGGTGAGCAGCTGTTCAGCGTCCCCGACGACGGCAAGCTCGACAGCAGCCCCGCGGTCGCGAGCGACAACACCATCGTCTACCAGCACCACCCCTCGATTGAGAACGACCTCGGTTCCGACATCTACCGCGTCGACAGTTTCACCAGCGTCACAAAGATCATCGACGATGGTTCGGCGCCGGACTTCTCGCCGGACAGCACGAAGCTCGCGTTCGTGCGCAGCGACGCCAGCGGCACCCAGATCTGGACCGCCAACGCGGACGGCAGCAACCAGGTGCAGCTGACCACCCCGGAGAACTCCGGCAGCAGGAACAACTGCGAGCCGAAGTGGTCACCGGACGGGGAGTTCATCCTGTTCTCCAGCGACGCGGGCACGTACCTCGTGAAGATCAAGCGGATCCATGTCGAGACCAAAGACGTCGTCACGATCATCCAGAGCGGCCGTAGAGCGGCGTGGCAGCCGGTCAACCCCAACTACGTCGAGCGGGTCTGGGGGCAGACAGCACTGGACACCGCAGTCGCGACCTCCCGGTACAACTGGGCCGACCGCAACGTCGAGGACGGCATCCGTGCGCAGGCCCAGGCCGTTGTCCTGTCCCGCGACGACATGTACCTCGATGCCCTCGGCGGCTCCGCCCTCGCCGTGGTCAAGCAGGGCCCGCTGCTCATCACGCCCCGCACCGGCCTGCACGCCTCGACGAAGGCCGAGATGCAGCGGATCCTCGGCGACAGCGGCACCGTGTACCTGCTCGGCGGCACCGTCGCGCTGTCAGCGGCGGTCGAGAACCAGGTCAAGGCGCTCGGCTACACCACGGTCCGGCTGGCCGGCGCGACCGAGTACGACACCGCGATCGCCGTGGCGAAAGCGATCGACCCGAACCCGTCGGCCGTCATCCTCGCCACGTCGCTGAAGTACTACGACGCCCTCGCCGCGGGCGCGGCCGCCGGTGCGAACCCGGGCACCGTCATCGTGCTCACCAACGGCGACAGCATGCCCGCCGCGACCGCCGCGTACCTCAACACGCTCAACCCCGACCCGGACAACGGCGCCATGATGATCGGTGTCGGCGGCCCCGGTGTCCGGGCGCTGCTCAACGCCCACAACGGCAACCAGATGCCGAACTGGCCCGACGTCATTGACTACTGGCCGGTCTACGGAGCGACGGAGTACGAGACCGCGATCGAGGTCGCCGAGTTCTTCTTCAACGGCCCCCGGACCGCCGCCGTCGCCACCGCCACCACCTGGTTCGACGCCCTGACCGGCGGCTCGATGGTCGGCTCGAACTCCGGCCCGCTGCTGCTGTCCGCCCCGGGCAGCCTCAGCCCGCAGACCCGCGCCTACCTCTCCCGCAACTCCGGCACCGTGAAATACGCGACGCTGCTCGGCGGTGTCCTCGCCCTCAAGGATGCCCTCATCGACCCGCTCGGCAACGCCATCTCGGTGCCCGGCGCGTTCAAGTACGTGCAGTACACCGAGAACTTCACGGTGCCGAACCTGAAGGCCAAGGCCCTCGCCGGCGGTGACGCCCAGCAGCGCGGGCTCGCCGGAGGCAAGCAGACCAAGGCCCAGATCCCCGGCGCGAAGACCCGCAAGCCGAAGCGCTCCGGCGCCTGACCGCCGTTCGTGAAAAGAGGCCCGGCGCCGGGCCTCTTTTCACGTCACCCCGGTCTGTGGTTATGTTCGATCATGGTCCTCATGTTCAGCGGCGACCGCCAAGTGCGCCAGTTTCCTTGCGAGTGAGGTCGTCGCCTCGACGGGTTGCGCAGCGAGGGAGTTGTTGATGGCCACCGATTCGACGATGGTACGCATCGCCGAGGCCGTGCAACTGCACCATGGTCAAGGGCAGCGCGAAGCCGCGCGGCGCCTGTTCGCGGAGATCTGGGACGACATCGGCGGGGAGCAAGGGGATCCGCTGCACGTCTGCGTGCTCGCGCATTCGATGGCCGACGTGCAGGACGACGTCCATGAGGAGCTCATCTGGGATCAGCGGGCCTTGGCAGCGGCCGGCCTGCTCACCGACGACCGGGTGGCGCAGGCGGGGGTGCCGTTGTCCGTGGCCGGCCTGTATCCGTCGCTGCACCTCAATCTGGCGGACTGTTACCGGAAGCTCGGTGATGTCGGCCGCGCCTTGGAGCACCTCCAACAGGCGCGGGCCGGGATCGGCGCACTCGGCGATGACGAGTACGGGCAGCTGATCAGGAGCGGTCTGGAGCGGCTCACGCAGCAACTGGCTCCCGAGTAACGAGCCCTGGAAACACCGCCCGGGGAGGTTTGCGGGACCCACCGCATCCGCACGGGTCCATAGGATGATCGGGTGCGAAAACTTCTCGGCATGCTGTGCGGTGTCACACTGCTCGTCGCCGGCTGCAGCGACGACGGCACGCCCACCGGCCAGGCCGCCCCCTCGTCCTCCGGGCTGGCCGCGGCGTCGGCATCCGTCTCCGCCACCCCGTCCGCGTCGCCGACACCGTCACCGTCGCCCTCACCTCTCGACCCGGCGGTCGCGGCCAACACCCGGCAGGTCTGCGACGAGCTCAAGAAGGTGATGTTCGACGAGACCGTCACCTACCTCAGCGCGCTGTCGGCGTACGGCGACGCGAACTCCATCACCGACCCGGCGAAGCAGCAGACCGTCCTGAACGTCGCCAAGAAGGGCCTCACGGCCTGGGCAAAAGCGGTCCGCCCGCTGAGCCCGAAGGCCTCGAATCCCGCCCTGCGCAAAGCGATCGACGATCAGGTCGCGGCGCTGGACGACACCGCCGCGACCCTGCAGACCTTCGAGCAGGTCAAATCCGCCCTCGCCGCGCCGCAGATGCAGGTCGCCGGGCGCGAGACGAAGGAGATCTGCGGCTGACATCGACGCCGTCGCACACCCCCGGCGACGCAGTCAGAACCGTTCCCACGGACCGTACATGCCGCTCTGGCGGTAGCGCCGGGTCTCCACGGTCCCGTCCAACCGCTTGACCGTGGCCACGACGACGTTCTGCTCGAGGTGGTACGCCGTGAACGTCATGGCCTTGTCCCCCGCCGGGCTGGGTCGGTCGCCCTCGATCGCCGGCCATGCGATCAGGCTCCGGCCGTCGGCGCCCAGGGCGACGGCCCCGGATGGAAGCGTTGCGCCAGTCGCTCTGGCGGATCTGACCGGGCCGCCCGCTCCGGCCCGGCCCAGCGGTCGCCGGCGGCAACGTGACCGCGCCGCGGAGACCGGCGCTGGTGACCCGGCCGGGCCGGAGGCGCTCGCCGGCGGAGTCGCTGTCACGACGGGCGTCATCTTGATGTCGGCCGGCGGCATCGGTCGGTGGGCAGCCGGTGCCGGCAGCAACGTGGTCCCCGCGACGACCGCGATCGCGGCGGTCGCGGCGGCCGCGGCGCCGGCCCGGGTTTCCGGTGGCGCCCCTGCGAATGGCTTGGTGTGTTCCAGTGTGGTCGTCGAGGATCGCATAAGGTCAGCTCGACACGGCGACCTTTGCGAGACCAGGACGGGGCAGGACATGAACCAAGGCACCCGCGACGACGTGCTCGGCCGCCTGGCCGAGGCGGTTGGGTCCGTCACGGCCGCACACCCGACGCGGGTTGCTGTCGACGGAGCGCCCGCCGCCGGCAAGACCACCCTCGCCGACGAGCTGGCCGTCGTCCTGCGCGGACAGGGCCGCGACGTCATCCGCGCGACGATCGACGACTTCCTCTTCCCCCGGGCACAGCGCTATCCGCGCGGCGAGTTCTCGGCCGAAGGCTGCTACTTCGACACCCATGACTACGAGGCGCTGAACCGGGTGCTGCTCGATCCGCTCGGCCCCGACGGAGATCGGCGCTTCCAACACGCGGTCTACGACCGCGCCGCGGATGCTGCGCTGTCCCCGCCGGTCACGACCGCCTCGGCCGACGCCGTGCTGGTCTTCGACGGCGTCTTCCTCATGCGTCCGGAGCTGATTGACCGGTGGGACCTGCGCGTCTTCGTGTCGACCGAGCTCGAGAAGACCGTGGATCGTGCCGTGATCCGGGAGCGCCAGGTGTCATCCCGGGCCGAGGTCGAGCGGCGCTGGCGCGAGCGCTACATCCCCTCCCAGCAGCTCTACTTCGCCATGGTCCGCCCGACCGATCACGCCGACATCATCGTGCACAACGACGAGCCCCAGCGGCCGGTCTGGGAGACCCGGACACACTGAGCACACCGCGGGCGCCGCCGGGTGGGCGGCTCAGCCGTTGAGGAATTCGTACACCTTCGCCGGCGCCTCGATCACCGCTTTGCCGGTGGGCTTGGCCGGTATCGTGACGGTGCCGTACTGGGTCACGGTCATCTTGAGCTGGTGCGGCTTCGTGGCACCCGCGGCCGGAACGTCGATGAGCAGCTCGGTGAGCCGCCCCTCGGCGTCGAGGGTCGCGGTGAACGGCACGGTGGCCGCCTTGGCCCCCAGCGCTTTGACGACAGCCTCGTCGGTCACCGGCGTGCCCTCGCCCTCGGCGAGGTCGAGGGTGCCGCTGAACTTGTGGTCGCCGGCCTGCTGCACCGACTGCGCGCTCTTCAGCAGCGCCGTGAGACCGAGCGTGTCGGGGTCGTCGAACGCGACGCCCAGGGTCGAGGGATCGTTGACCTTGGAACGATCGATGTGCATCCACGACTTGCCGTTCAGCTGCTGCATCCCCGGCAGCTTGGCCAGCTCGCCCACGTTCAGCTTCAAGTAGGTGTCCGGCTCGATCGCCAGCGCCTCCATCGTGAGCTTCGAGTCCTGGACGGTGGAGACCAGCTTCATGTACGCCTGTTTCCTGGCCGCGTCGACGACGGCTGACCCTGAGCTGTCGCGCCCGGCGTAGTCGACCGCGTACACGCCCTTGTCGTACACCGCCAGCGAGCTCAGCAGCAGCTCCTTCGGCTCCGGCGGTTTGGGGCTGGTCGCCACGACGCCGGGTGTACCGCTGGCGCCGGCACTGCCGGTGCCGGTGCCGCCGCTGCCGCAGGCGCCCACGCCGAACATGACACACGCCGCGACGAGCAGCGCCGCGGTCCGTCCCCGTGCAAGCTTCATTGGGCTCATTCCCGGAAAGGGGGTAGTGACGGCAGATCGTACTGTGCGACACCCCCGCGCCGCTGGCCCGTGACTTCGGCATGCCTCGATGACCGCAACAGGGCGTCGGCGTCCGGGGCGGGTCACGGGGTGGTCAGGCGCAGCCCGGTGCCGTCGGCGGCGGTGAGGGTCAGGTGGTTCGCGTCGATGGCGTACGTGGCCGTGCCGCGCAGCACGCCGAGCACGGCGGCCTCCACGGTGGCCCGCTCGTCCGGGCAAGCCATCCGGGTGCTGCCCACATCGGTGAACGTGAGTGTCGCGCCGTCCATGGTGTACCCCCCGCTGAGGGCGTTGCAACCGCCGGACCCGGTGACCTTGCCGTCCGCGGTGAAGGTGAGGTGGGCGCGGACCCCGGCCGGCACCGAAGCGGCAACACCGGCATCGGAGGCCCCGGCCGACACGGAGGCGTGCGGCGCGGGCGAGATCAGCGTGTCGACGGTCCACTCGGCGCCGGCAAGGGGCCGGTCCGGGTCGGCGACCTCACGGTCCAGCAACGTCATGCTGATGCCGGCGCCGTCCAGCACCAGCTCGTCGCCGGTCACGCGCCACGCCGGTTTGCCGCCCAGGAACGTCGCGACCCAGGTGTCCTGCGCCCCCAATGGTGCGGCGCAGCCCATGGCGGTCATCGCCATCTCCCCGAGCACCAGCCGGTCGCCGTCCAGCCGCGCCTTGGCTTGCATGGTGTTGCACCCCGCCAGGACGAGGAGCCTGCCGCCGTCGCCGAACCGCAGCTCGATCCTGGTGCCGGCGGCCAACTGCCGCGGCTTGCCCTGCTCGGTCACCGCCGTCGACAGGTACGTGTGCCCCCAGGGCAGGCCCTCCGCGGGGGCGGCCGCGCCGCCACGCGCACAGCCGGCCAGCACCACCAGCAGCATCAACGTCAGGACGGAACCGAACCGTGTCATACCCATCCGACGCGGCCGCGGCCGAACCGGTTCCCGGCGATCTTTTGGCCGGCAGGGCCGGCACCGCGGGCGTTCCCCGCTGCGCGGTCGACCGAGCCATCAGTTGTTCCTCGGGCACACCGGCCGGTAGGGGACCGTGGGCGCGGCAGCCTCCCAAGCCGCTCGGTCGACCGGTCCGGCCAGGCTCGCGCACACGGCAGCGTAAGGGTCGTAGATGTAGCTGACGTCCCATATCAGCCCCACCGAACCGGCGCCCACCGTGAGGACCTGCCGTCCATCCGCCGTGAACTGAACATCCTTGACATCCCCGACGGCCGTGGTCAGCTCGGCCTCCTCGGCTCCGTCGTTCGTGCTCCAGATGTACGTCGAACCGGGTGCGCGCAGCCCGACGCCGTCATAGTCGGTCAGCGTCAGCTTGTTGGACTTCGGTGTCCTGCTCGCGGCAACGTGCTGGCCGTCCGGGCTGAACACGATGCTCCCGACGTGGTGGCGGGAGGCGGGCAGAAGCAGGCGCGTCTGCTCTCCTGTCGCCGGATCCCAGACGCGGACCGTCCCGTCGTCGCCCCCCGACGCCAGCAGTCGCCCATCCGGGCTGAACGCCAGATCGTCGATGGCGCCGATCGGCGTCCGATTGTGGGAGACCTCGCGCGCCGCGCTCACGCTCCAGACGCGAAGCTCCTTGTTCCCCCCGGCCAGGTGGTCGCCGTCCGGGCTGAACAGCAGTGTGGTCAGGGGCTTGTGGTTTCCGGTGAAGGACGCGAGCTTCGCGTGGCTCCCGGTCTCCCAGACCTTGATCGAGGAACCCGTATCCGACGTAGCGAAGGTGGCGCCGTCCGGACTGAAGGCGACCCTTTCGACGCGCTCGCGGTGCGCGGCGATGATATCGACATCCGTGCCGTTCTCGGTGTTCCAAAGAAGGACCTTCCCGGTCGTGTCTCCGGTCGCCAGGATCGCGCTGTCCGGGCTGAAGGTCATCGCGGTCGCTATCAGAGCCGTGCCATGCACTCCGCCGCGCCACTTCCACTTCTTGCGCCCTACGTCCCACAGACGGACGAGAGGGCCGCCATCGTTGTCCTCGCCGACAACGGCCAGCATCGAGCCGTCCGGGCTGAAGAACCCGGAGTCGACCGAGTTTGGCAGGTCCGGGAGTTCGGAGATCTGGCGACCTGACTGCAGGTCACGGACCCGCACCTCGTGCCCGCTGAAGGAGGCGATCATGCGACCGTCGCGGCTGACCGCAATGCTGCGAACGCTTCCGGACGAGTGAACGAGGTGCTGGCGGATCTGCCCGTCGGCGAGATTCCAGACCCGGGCCGTGCCGTCTCCAGCGATGGTCGCGAGCAGCGTTCCAGCTGGTGAGAACGTGGCGGAGTAGACCTCCCCGGTGTGGCCGGAGAGCACTTGCAGGGCCGCGCCGGACCCTGCATCCCACAGGATGGCGGTGCCGTCCAGGCTCGCCGTCGCGACAAATGATCCGTCGGGGCTGAAGGCCGCCTGGGTAACGAGGGAGGTGTGCCCCGGCTGTGTCTCCACCGGGTCGCCGTTGAGCAGTGTGCCGCGGCCGGTGAAGACATGCAGCTGCTTGCCCGTGTCGGAGGCCCACATGGTGGCCGATGTCCCGGTCGCCGCGAGGACCCAGTCGCCGGACGAGTCGAAGGTAATCCGATCGAGTCTGCTCGATGTGCTGGTGAGCCGGGCGACCTGCCCGCCGGTCCGGGTGTCCCACAGGCGCCCGGTTTTGTCGTCAAGTGTGGCCGCCAGCCGGCGCCCGTCCGGGCTGAACGCGATCGAGGTGATGGCAGCGTCGGCCGTGCCCGGTTCGCCGCCGATGGTGGAGGTCTTCGTCAGAGTGGTGGTGTCCCAGAAAGTGACGGTGGCGTGCGGACCGGAGGTCGCAAAGACGTGGCCTTCCGGGCTCACGGTGACCGCCTTCACCGACGCCTGGTTGTCGAGAACCGTCAGCCGTTCGCCGCTGGCGGTGTCCCAGACCTCGATCACCTCGGCCGCACAGGTGGTGAAGAGCCGTTCGCCGGTCTGATCGAAGAAGGCGGCGAACGTCCCGTCGCTTGAGAGGGTGACGGTGGGACCGCCCGGCTCGGACACGTCCTGATCGTCCGTGGCGCACTCCGTGTACAAGAGGCGCTCGCCGGTCACGCTGCTCCACAGGTACGCTTCATGATCGTCGGTCACAGCGGCAACCAGGTCACCGTGATTGCTCACGGTGACGGCGGACACGGCGCCGCCGTCGACCGGGAACGTCTTCAGCACGAGACCGGTGCTGGCATCCCAGACCTGAACCGCCGTCTCGGTAGCGCCGATGACCTGCTGTCCGCCTGCGATAAAGGTGAGCCCCGGGTCGGGCTGGGCGTCGAGCAGGACGGCGCGTGCCCGGTTGGTCAGCGCGGACGCAAGGGTCTCCCTGGAGCGCTGGCCGGGCTTGATCGCCCAGGCCATCGCGGCGAGCGCGCGTGACAGCCGTGGATCGGAGTCCCCGAAGGACGGGCTCCGCGCGGCGAGTTCGCCGGCGACGGCGCTGTCCCGCTGGAGTTCTGCTTCCCGACGCCGTTCGTCGGCCGCATGGGCGTTCGCAACAGCGGCGACCGATGCGGCGCTCGCGATCAGCGTGAGCAGGGTCAGCACGGCGATCGTGGCTCGGACGATACGCCGCGTGCTCCGCCGCTGCTTGATGTCCAGACCGACGAGATCGTCCTTGGACAGGTTGTGCATCGGTGCCGCAAGCTCGGCCACCTTGTCGCGGAAGGTGGCGCTGTCCGGGGCGTCGTCACGTACGCCACGCAGGTCCACCCACCGGGGCTCGTGCTGGAAGCAGCCGTGGAGGGCGACGGGAACGCTGGAAACCACCGTCGGGTCGAAGTCGCGGCTCTCTTCGCTCCATACGATGTCGCCCTCCGTCGCGGCGATGAGGATCGAGGCGGCATCGCGGGTGGCGAGCCAATACTCCAGCTCCCGGCCAACCCAGGTCGACTGCGCCGCCCCCGGAGACGCCAGGAGGATCAGGCGTTCGCTGTCATCGAGTGCCTTCGTGATGGAACGCCACAGACCGTCGTTGGCGGCGAGGCTCGAATCGTCGCGGAAGACGCGCAAGGCTCGGGGTTGCCACCATGACCTTCCCATCCGGGTCAGCTCATCGCGCAGCGCGATGGCAAGCGTGCCGTCCGCGTCGCGGCTATAGGAGATGAATGCCGCGTAGCGTCGGCGGTTGGGGCGGTCGGGGCGATCGCGACGAAGCCAGCGCTGAGGAAAATCCATGGAGGCTCCCGGCCGGAGATGTCTCGGCCCACGACGCTAACACCGAGAGGCATAAGATCATCAGGCTCGCCAGGACGGGTGCGGATCATCTATGCGGGTCCTGGCCTACACTGACCGGCCCGGTCCGGCTGCCCGCTCGGACGGACTTTTTGAACGCCTGCAGTAGTTCCGGCGCGTCGACACCGGCGTACCCCGCGACGCCCGGCCTACGCAGCACCTTCCGGCGACCGCGGGACGGGGCGGGTGGTGCTGGAGTCGTGGCGGCAGGTCCGCGTGGCGCAGTGACGACCTGGCGGCCTGGAACGGCTCCCAGGTCTCCGTCGACTCGAGGTAGACCGACTGCCCCGGCACCGAGACCGCGTCGCCGAGCGGCTCGGCCAGGGTCTGCTTCAGTGCCAGGGGGCCGCCGAGCAGCGTCGGCCAGCGCATCGACGCGGCGCAGCGGTTCAGGTACGCCTCGGTCTGCGGGCTGAGGCTGCCGGGGGTGCTCAGCAGCAGCGGCCCGCCGAAGGAGCCCGCCATCGCGCCGCCGGTCAGCGCGTCGAACCAGGTGGTGGCGGTGGCGACGGCCGCGACGTGCGGGCTGGTGAAGAAGAACTCGGCGACCGCGACCGCGGTCTCGAACTCGGTCGCGCCCGAGACCGCCCAGTAGGGCCGGGACCGCCACGACGGCAGCTGCTTGCGGGCGTAGGCGTTCTCGATGGCACGGCAGCCGGGGCCGCCCACGCCGACGACCGCCTGCTCCGTCGGGTCGATCCCGTTGAGGTACGCGGCGGTCGAGGCGGGCATGATGTCGCCGGCGCTCAGCACGATGACGGTGTCCCGGCTCGCCCCGGCGGCGGCACCGGCGGCGAGCGCGTCGTAGTACTTCAGGGCGGTGGTGACGATGACGGTGTCCGGGCTCGGGGTCATCTCACGGGCGATCGCGATGGCCGTCTCGTATTCGTCACGCCCCGCCAGCCGTACCGTCGCATAACCGGCCGACGTCAGCTGCTGCTCGACCTTCGCCGACAGCGCGACCGTGCCGCCGAGCAGGTAGACGGTGCCCGATCCGCCGAGGACGCGGTCGATCTCCGCCTTCGTCTGCGGGTCGAGCGACTTCGTCGGCGTGATGAGCAGCGGCCCTTCCTTCTGCACGGCGAGGGCCGACCCGCCCAGCGCGTCGAGGTAGGTGTCGTCGCGGGACAGGACGACGGCCTTCGCGGTCCAGCGAGGGTCGATCGGCCCGGCCCCGTGGGTCGCGTAGGTGTACCTCGACGTCGCCACGGCGGTGCCGAGCGCGGTCGCGCCCCAGACCCGGGTCACGTAGTTGGTGAGGACCGGCTGCCACGTGGGCATGCTCGCGCGCTGCGTGCCGGGGACGTCCGTGACCTCCCCGGTGGCGATGTCGATGCGCTTGATCCCGGTCGTCGAGCCGAACAGCACGACGTCCCCATGGGGCGAGAACACCGGTGCCACGTTACCGACATCGGCGGTGGTGAGCTGCCGCTGGTTCGTGCCGTCGGCGGAGGCCAGCCAGATCTGCCAGGAGCCTCGGTCGGCGTCGTACCGGGTGAAGACGAGCTTCGTCGCGTCCGGCGAGAAATCCGGCGCGTACCCACTGGTGATGATCTTCGTAACGGTACTCTGGCCGTCGACGCGGTAGATGTCGGACAGGTGCGTGTAGACGCCGCTGGCGAACACGACCACGCCGTCCACCGACACCGCCGGGGTCCGGTCGATCGGGCCGTCCATCGGCCGGTCGTACGCCAGTGCACCCTCCGCCCAGGTGCCGTCGGTGCCGGCGTAGCTGAGCCGCCGCCCGGCGATGTGGTACAGGTACCGGCCGTCGGGCGAGACCGCGAGATCGAAGATCTCCCCGCCGCGGGTCCACGGGAACTCGTACCGACCGGTGCCGTCGGCCCGGATCGACTCCGGGCGGCGCCGGCTGTTGCCGTAGAAGAACCGGGATCCGTCCGGCGCCCAGGCGCCCGCCCCGGTGTCGGCGGGCGAGTTCGCGACCAGCACCCTGGGCGAGGAACCGTCGGCCTCGGCGATCCAGATGTCGGTGCCGATCCGGTACGTGATCCTCCCCTTGGACCCCGGCAGCGTGGCGTGGGCCCGCTGGGCGGCCGTGGTGACGGCGGCGGTGGCGACACCCGCGGCGACGGCGCCGCGCAGTGCGGCACGGCGGCTGAATCCGAACGACGGCACTGGTGCCCCTCCCCTGGGCGCGGCGTGCGCCGCATGGATCTTAGGGTCGGGGTGCCGGTCCTGCTATGGGCCGAACATCCTGCGAGCGTCTACCTTCGCTCGAGCGCGACGACCGCATCAAGGAGACTGTGCAGGCCAAGTTCGTAGCGGTCGGCGTCCACCCCGTCGAACAGGATCTCCTGGAGCGGCACGCCGACGGTCCGCGCCGGCTGGCCGGCAATCACCAGCTCGGCCAGAACGACAAGCTTGAGCTCATGCAACGTCGTCGGCTCGCTGCTGCCCAGGGACTTCATCGCTCCTCCGGTTCCGACTCGGAGCGTGGGATGGAAGCACGTCCACCTTGCAGCGTTCCCCGCCGGCGTCGCACCGACGCTCACCCGACGGGATGAAACGGTCTCAGCGCTGCGGGGTGAGGCGGAACACCGGCCAGCCGATTTCGGTGCGCCAGTCGGCGGGCGCCGGGGTGTCGCGGGGGCCGACGACGTAGGTCTCGTCGACCGGGCCGTCGACCGCCAGGGCGTGTTCCACCACCCACGATCCCAATCGGCCGTACGTCACGTCGATGTCGTCGTGCCGGCCGGGGTGCACCGCGATGGCGACGTCGACCGGTGGCAGCTCGACGATCTCGACGCGCCCCCGTGCGCGGGGTTCGCGGACCGGGCGGTACACCGTCATCGTCCCGGCGCCGGCGGTGAACAGCTTGTTGTCGTAGCGGCCGCCGGGTGGGCCGGTGCGCTCGGCCGGGCCGAACGCCGCGTCCAGCTCGGCCATCGCGGCGTCGTACCAGGTGGTTGAGTCCTCCAGCGTGACGTGGCCGCGGACGGCGGCGACGGTCCGGGCGGGCAGCGAGCGCAGCTCGACCTGGAGGTCCTGCCGGTCCGGGCGCAGCAGCCGGCGCAGCGAGGCGACCGCGGCCCGGGTCCGGTCGAGCTCGTCCTCCAGCCGGCGCAGGTGCTCGCCGATGAGGTCCGCGCGCCGTTGCGGGTCCTCGGCGGCGAGGATGGACCGCACGTCGGCGAGCGGCACGTCGAGCTCGCGCAACCGGTGGATGACCTGCGCGGACGGGATCTGTTCGGCGGCGTAGTAGCGGTAACCGGTGAACGGGTCGACGGTGGCGGGCTCGAGCAGGCCGGCCTCGTGATACCGGCGCAGCGTCCGCACGCTCAGGTGGGTCAGCGTGGCGAACTCCCCGATGGTCAGTCCTTGGCGCATGCCTCCAGTCTTGACCCTCTCCCTGCGGGAGACTCCATCGTTGACTTATGCACCTTCCTCCCGCAATCACGACATATCTGACCGCCCACAACGCTCGGGACGTCGACGGCGCGATCACGTCGTACGCGCCCGACGCCGTCGTGACCGACGACGGCCGCAGCTATCACGGCCCGGATGAGATCCGCGCGTGGCTGGCCGGTGCGGCGTCCGAGTACACGTACACCACCGAACTCATCTCCGCCACGCAGCTGGACCAGGAGCGTTACGACGTGGTGCAGCACCTGGAGGGCGACTTTCCGGGCGGCGTGGTCGACCTGCACTACCGGTTCACCCTGCGCGGCTCCGCCATTGTCCGGCTGGTGATCGAGCCATGAGGACGTGGTTCATCACCGGCGGGACGCCGGGCGGCTTCGGTCAGGCGTACGCCGACGCCGCACTCGAAACGGGTGACCGGGTGGTGCTGACCGCGCGGCGGCCCGATCAGCTGCGGGAATGGGCCCGGCCGCACGGCGACCGCGTGCTGCTCCTGCCGCTGGACGTCACCGACGCGGTGCAGGTCCGCCACGCGGTGGCCGCGGCCGAGCAGCGCTTCGGCGGGATCGACGTGCTGCTCAACAACGCCGGGCGCGGATGGTACGGCTCGATCGAAGGCATGGCAGAGGATGCGGTACGCCGTACGTTCGAGCTGAACTTCTTCGCGCTGCTGTCGGTGACCCGTGCGGTGCTGCCCGGCATGCGCGAGCGGCGCAGCGGCTGGGTGCTCAACATGTCCTCGGTCGCCGGCCTGCGCAACGCGACCGGGTTCGGCTACTACAGCGCCGCGAAGCACGCGGTCGAGGCGGTGACGGCGGCACTGCGCGAGGAGGTCGCCCCGCTGGGCATCCGCGTCCTGGCGATCGAGCCTGGGGCGTTCCGCACCCACGCTTACGCCGGGTTCGCCGACGAGCCGCTCACCGAGACCGTTCCGGCCTACCGCCGGATGCTTGACGACGTGCGGTCCGCGATGATCGACCAGGACGGCAAGCAGCCCGGCGACCCGCTGCGCGGTGCTCGCGCCGTCATCGCCGCGATGGCCGAGGATGCACCGCCACATCGGCTGGTACTCGGCAGCGCCGCCTACGACGTGGTGACGTCGACGCTCCGCGAGGCCATGGCCGACATCGCCCGGTTCGAGGCTGCCTCCCGCGCCGCCGACTTCCCGCCGGGAACCTGAGGGTCGGCTACGGCCGGAGGACGACGGGGTCGCCGGCGCCGGCCCACCCTGTGCAGGTGTGGTGACCCGTGACGGCGGGAGCCAAGGTGGCTGGAGCCTGTCGATGGTGCAGCCGGCGGTGAGTGCGCCGGTCGCCAGGATCAGGCACACCGCACGTGGACCGCGCAACGCCCACCCCAGACGACGGATCGAGGTCTTGGAAATGTCGATACCGCGCGAGGCGTCCAGGTTCCCACTATCCGCCCGCACTCCAGCAACATCGCGGCAGCGGCCCTGATATCGACGCGACTCGTCGCGTTCAGGCGGTCATCATCTCGTTGGCGCACTGTACGCGCATGAGCATTGCCCTGATCCGGGTGACCGCCACGACGCGGCCGCGGGCGTGGCCGCGGTGGGTGGGTTTCGCCATCACCCTGGCCGCGGTGACGGTGGCGTTCGTCCTGCTGCGCCGGTCGCTGCCCGACGCATCCACCATCCTGCGGTCGCTGGTCGATGCGCAGTGGTGGTGGCTTGCCGCGGCACTGCTCGTCCAGGTCGGGTCGGTCCTCATGTACGCCGTGCAGCAGCGCCGCCTCCTGGCCGCCTACGGCGGCACGATGTCCAACGCCAGGGCCGTCGGCGTGTCCCTGGCCCGCACGGCGCTGTCCACCGCGATGCCGGCCGGTGGCCCGGTGTCGACCGCGTTCGCCGTCCGGCAGTTCCGCGCGCACGGCCTCACCAGCGCGCACGCCCTGGCCACCACGGCCCTGGCCAGCGTGCAGGCGAGCGCGGCGATCGTGCTGGTGTACCTCGCCTGGTACCTCACGGCCACCCTCACCGGCCTGAGCAGCTTCGGGCTGCTGACCACCGCCGCCGTCGGGGCCCTGCTGTGCCCGGCCGCCGTCCTCGCCCGGCGCCTGACGCACCGCCTCACGCACCGCCTGGCGCGGCGGCGCACCGAGCAGCGCCCACCGGACAGCCCGCCGCGCGATGCGGCGCCGCCCGCCGGGCCGCTGCACCGCGGCGCCCGGGCCCTGCTCCGCCTCGGCGCCGACACGTCCCGCGCCTGCTGGTCGCTGCCGGCCAGATACTGGCTCACCGCCGGCGGCGCGGCCGTCGCGCGGCGGCTGTTCGACCTTGCGTGCTTCGTCGCGGCCGCCAACGCGTACCGGCTCGACACCGCCACGACGGCGCTCGTCGGCGCGTACCTCACCGGCCAGCTCGTGCGGCAGATCCCGCTCGTCGCCGGCGGTGCCGGGCTCGTCGAGGCAAGCCTCCTGGCCTCGCTGATTGCCTCCGGCGCCGACCCCGCGGCCGCCACGGCCGCCGTCCTGACGTACCGGCTGCTGTCCTGCTGGTTGATCGCGCTCGCCGGCCTGCCCGTCGTGATCGGTCTCGGCGCCGCCAAGCAGCCCGCCGTATCGGATCCGGAAGCTGAGCGGGCCCGGCCGGCGACGGGTCGGGGCCTGGCAGCCAACCCCGGATGAACCTGTGCCATTCCTTAAGTCACGCTGAGGTTCCTCTATGTATCGAGCGAACTGTCAGGCAGTCTGCGTTACGGTCTGATGGTGCGATCACGGCGGGTCGCGCTTCCTGACGGTATCGACGCAGAGAAACACGGAGTCATGAACACGAGGAAGCTCATCGCCGTATTGGCGATCGCCGGCGCATCCATCCTTGTCCCGATCATCGGGCACTCCACCGCCACCGCCGACGTGCCCTGGACCGGCACCTGGGCGGCGTCGCCGCAGGGCAGCGGCACCACCTTCAACAACCAGACGCTCCGCCAGATCGTGCACACCAGCATCGGCGGCACCAGCGCCCGGGTGCGCCTGTCGAACGTGTTCGGCAGCCAGCCGGTCACGATCACCAACGTGCACATCGCGAAACGCACGTCCGGCCCCTCGGTCGACGCGGCCAGCGACCGCGCCGTCACATTCGGCGGCTCGACGTCGGTGACGATCCCGGTGGGCGGCAGCGTCAGCAGCGACTCCGCGGCGTTCACCGTCGACGCGCTCGCCGACGTCGCCGTCAGCTTCTACCTTCCGCAGGCGACCGGCAACGCCACCGTGCACGACTTCGGCGACCAGACCAACTACGTGGTCTCCGGCAACGCGGCCGGCAACGCGACGCTGAGCAACCCGCAGACCCGCACCAACTACTTCTTCCTCACCAACCTCGACGTGCAGAACGCCGCGGCCCAGGGTGCCGTCGCCACGCTCGGTGCGTCGATCACCGACGGCATCGGCTCCGGCACGGACGCCAACCGCCGCTGGCCGAACCACCTCGCCGTCCGCCTGGCCCAGTCCGGCCGGACCGTCGGCGTGCTCAACCAGGGCATCAGCGGCAACCGCCTGCTCGCCGACGGCGCCGGCCAGTCCGCCGCCAACCGGTTCGAGCGTGACGTGTTGTCACAGCCCAACGTGAAGTGGGTCATCTTCTCCGACGACCCGATCAACGACCTGGGCAGCAGCCGCACGAACCCGCCGACCGGGCAGCAGCTGATCGACGCGGTCAAGCCGCTCATCACCAGGGCGCACCAGGCGGGCGTCAAGTTCCTGTGCTCGACGCTCACCCCGTTCCAGGGCTCGGGCGGCTGGTCGGCCGCCGCGGAGACGTCGCGGGGCGCGTACAACGCCTTCGTGCGCGACGCGGCGTCGGGCTGCGACGGCGTGATCGACCAGGACAACGCGACCCACGACCCGGCCCGCCCGACGTGGTTCCTGCCCAATCTGGAGACCGGCGATCATTTGCACCCGAACGAAGCGGGTCTGCAGGCGATCGCCAACGCCGTCAACCTGTCGCTGTTCGGCTCGACGACAACGCCGCCGCCCGCCACGGTGGTCTCGTTCCGGGCGCGCGCCAACGGCAAGCTGGTGACGGCCGAGAACGGCGGCAACGCCGCGCTGATCGCCAACCGCACCGCGGTCGGGCCGTGGGAGCAGTTCGACCGCATCGACCTCGGCGGCGGGCGCGTCGCGCTGAAGGCCCACGCGAACGGCCGCTACGTCACCGCGCCCGCCGGCGGAGCCTCGCCGCTCATCGCCAGCAGCACCACCATCGGCACCGCCGAGACGTTCGACCTGATCCGCAACGCAGACGGCAGCGTTGCCCTGCGGGCGGTCGTCAACGGCCGCTACGTGTGCGCCGAGAACGCCGGCGCGGCGTCGCTGATCGCCAACCGGACGGCGATCGGCGGATGGGAGTCCTTCGACCTGCTCTGACGGTTCGAACGCCACCGCCGAGCAACACCGGCGCTCATCGGGACCGCGAGGTACCCCCGATGAGCGCCGGTGTCGCAGCGACGCGGCGTGCGTGCCAGGGCGGCTACGGCGCCGTCCAGACGAAGCGGATGTCAGGTGCTTTCTCCTCGTTGCCCGACCCGTCGGTCGTCTCGGCCACAGTGAAACCGTGGCGGAGGTAGAACCGCTGCGCCGCGGTGTTGGTCACGAACGTCCACAGCTGCAGTCCCGCCGGCCGGCGGGACTTCGCGAGCTCGATGAGGCGGGAGCCCAGTCCCATGCCGGTGCAGGCCGGCGCGACGTAGAGCTGGTCCACCCAGTCCTCGTCCAGCACCAGCACCCCCAGCGGCCGGCTGTCGGCGTCCTCCATCAGCCACACCTCCCGCTGGGGAATGACGACGGTGCGGATCCATTCCCGTACCTCGGCATCCGAGTGGACCCCGGCGGGGATGGCGTCGCCCGCGGCTCGGCGGGACAGGATGAGCACGTCGGCGACCGCCCCGGCGTCCTCGATGACGGCGCGACGTGGCGTCGCCGCACCCATGCTCCCGGAATGCGAAAGGCCCATGCGATCACCATATGCTGCCAGTTCGCACCCGTGGCCGTTCAAGAACATGCATGGAGTGAGGAACGATGACCGGACTCGCCGAACGCCTGGCTGACCTTGCCAGCGGCGCAATGCTGCACAACGCCCGCGTCACCGGGCTCAGTCGGCACTCGCCGGAGTTCATTCGGGTGGAGCTGTCGGCGGAGGCGTTCCGGAAGGCTACGTGGGTGCCCGGAGCAAAATTGCAGTTCCGGCCGCGGCGCGGCTCGATGAACCTGCGCACCTACACCCCCGTCAGCTGGGACGCCGCCCGGGGCGTGACGGAGCTGATCGCGTACACGCACGGCGACGGTCCCGCGGCGCAGTGGCTCGGGCAGGCGGCGGAGGGCCAGACGTGTGAGGTCTTCGGCCCGCGCCGCTCGATCGACCTGCGCGACGCCACCGGTCCGGTGCTCTTCGTCGGCGACGAGTCCAGCGTGGCGCTCGCCTGCGCGTTGCGTACCGTGAACCGCGACGTCTCGCACGTGTTCGAGGCACGCGATCCGGCCGGGCTCGTCGACGTGCTGGCGCAGCTGGGGATCGCCGAACGGGTGGCGGTGGTCGCGACGGCCGCCGACCGTGCCGAGCTGCTCCGCCAGGCACGCGACGACGCCATGCAGGCGCCGTACACCCTCGTCGTCACCGGCGACGCGGCGACGGTGCACGCCGTGCGGCGAGACACCCGCGGGTGGGAGCGCAAACCCCGGCAGGTCAAGGGCAAGGCGTACTGGGCCGAGGGCCGCACCGGCCTCGACTGACCACCGGCGGGAGTCAAGCGGCCGCCCGCAGGACCGGCATTGACAACTGTTCGTCGATGGCGGTCGGGGGTGGCCGTCCGCCACGATGGTCAGCATGCCAGTGGGCGGCGGGCACCTGTTCATCAGCTACGCGAGGCTCGACCGCGACTACGTCCAGCGGCTGGCCGGATACCTGGCCCGTTCAGGTGTGCTGGTCTGGGTCGACGACGAGATCCCCACCGGCGAGCGCTGGGAGCACGTGCTGTCCGCGCGGATCGCGTCGTGCTCGGCCCTGCTGCTGGTGATGTCGCCCGCCGCGGCCGCGTCGTCGTGGGTCTCGCGCGAGGTGCGGCTGGCGCAGGAGCTGGGCAAGCCCGTCCTCCCGCTGCACCTGGACGGCCCCATCATCCTCGGTCTCGACGACGTTCAGGCCGAGGACGTGCGGGACCGGACGATGCCCCGCCCGGCGTTCGTGGAGCGGCTGCGCGGCCGGGCGCCGCTGCGGCGCCTGGTCCGCACGGTGGTCGGGGTGGTGCCGGAGGCCGCGGACTGCTTCCAGGTCCGCGAGGTCTCCGCCGCGTTGGACCGGGCGCTGGACTTGGTGGGTCCGGCGATCGCCGCGGGCGCGCCGGCGCAGATCGTGTCCGGCCTGGGCGGCGTGGGCAAGACCCAGATCGCCGCGGCCGCCGCCCGCCGGCTGCGGGACAACGGCGAGCTCGACGTCCTGGTGTGGGTCACCGCGCGAGACCGCGACGCCGTGCTGCAGGTGTACGCGAGCGCCGCCGCCGCGCTGGTGGGCGCCGACCCGCTCGACGTGGCGAACGCCGCCGCCGGGCTGCTGGCGCACCTCGCCGTCACCACCGCCCGCTGGCTGATCGTCCTGGACGACGTGGCCGATCCGGGGGCGCTGGCCGGGTTGTGGCCACCGCGGACGTCGACGGGTCGGGTGGCGGTGACGACCCGGCGGCGCGACCCGGCGCTCGCCAGCCACGGTCACGTGACGTCGGTCGGGCTGTTCACCCCGGCGGAGGCGGCCGCGTACCTCGCCGAGAAGTTCCGGGACACGCCGACCCGGCTGGTCGGGGCGGCCGAGCTCGCGGCGGACCTGGAGCTGCTGCCACTGGCGCTGGGTCAGGCCGCGGCGTTCATCGAGGAGCAGAACCTGACCTGCGCCTGGTACCGGACGCTGCTCGCCGAGGCGGCCGACCTGGTCGACGTCGTACCGGTGGAGGGGGAGCTTCCCGACGACTACCCGCGCACCGTCGCCGCCACGCTGCGCCTGTCGATCGAGGCGGCCGACGGCCTGCGCCCGGCGGGCCTGGCCCGCCCGATGCTGGCGCTGCTGGCCCTGCTGGACGCGAACGGCATCCCGGCCGAGGCGGTCGACTCCCCCGCCGTGACGTCGTTCCTGTCCGCCCGGCGACCCGACGACACCGCGCCCGCGGTCACCGCGGCCCAGGCCCGGGCCGCGGTGGCCTGCCTGACCCGGCTCAACCTCGCCGACCAGGACCCGCCCGCCGCCGGCGGCGCCGCCGGACGGATCCGGGTCCACGGCCTCGTCCAACGGGTCGCCCGGGACCAGACCCAGGCCGAGACCCGGGCCGCCGCCGTGACGGCCGCGGCCGACGCGCTGGTGCACGCGTGGCCGGAGGTCGAACGCGACGCCGACCTGGGCCAGGCGCTGCGGGCCAACGCCGCCGCGCTCGAGGCCCGCGCCGGTGACGGCCTCTGGAGCGCCGCCGCGCACCCGCTGCTGTTCCGGCACGGGCAGAGCCTGGGCGAGGCGGGCCTGGTCCGGTCCGCCGCCGGGTACTTCTCCGGCCTGCGGGACGAGGCCGCCCGGCGGCTCGGACCGGACGCCCGCGACGCCTTGACCGCCCGGCATCACGTTGCCCGGTGGCGAGGGCAGGCCGGTGATCCGGCCGGCGCCGCCGAGGACCTGGCCGCGCTGCTCACCGACCGCCTCCGGGTCCTCGGACCCGACCACCCCGACACGCTGGACACCCGCGGCGACCTCGCCGGCTGGCGGGGCCTGGCCGGCGACCCGACCGGTGCGGTCCGCGCGTACGAGCAGCTCCTCACCGATCACCTGCGGGTCCTCGGACCCGACCACCCCGACACCCTGACCATCCGGGCCAACCTCGCGTCGTTCCGGGGACGGGTGGGCGACCTGGCCGGGACCGTCGCGGCCAGTGCCGATCTGCTGCGCGACTGCCTGCGGGTGTTCGGCGCCGACCATCGCCGGACGCTCGCGGCCCGCCTCAACCTGGCCTTCTGGCAAGGGCGGATGGGCGACCTGGCCGGTGCGGTGGCCACGTACGAGGAGCTCATCGGTGAATACCTACGGGTTTACGGGCCACGGCATCCGGAGACCTTGGGCGCTCGTGGCAACCTGGCGGCCATCCGGGGCGAGGCCGGCGACCCGGCCGGTGCCGCGGCCGCGTACGACGAGCTGCTCACCGACGAGCTCCGGATCCTCGGACCCGAACACCCGGACACCCTGGGCACCCGGCACAACCTCGCGGCGTGGCGGATGCGGGCGGGCGAGCTGACGGCCGCCGTCACCGCGTACGAGCAGCTGCTCACCGACTACCTGCGGGTCCTCGGTCCCGAACACCCGGACACGCTGTCCACCCGCCACAGCCTCGCCGATGTGCGCGGGGCGGCCGGAGACGACACCGGCGCCGTGACCGCCTACGAGGAGCTCCTCGTCGACAGGGTGCGGATCCTCGGACCTCATCACCCCGAAACGCTCCGCACGCGCGGCAGCCTTGCCGAGTGGCGGGGACGGTCGGGCGATCCGGCAGGAGCCGCGGCCGGGTACGAGCAGTTGCTCGCCGACTACCTCCGGGCCTTCGGCCCCGACCACCCCGACACGCTCGGCGTCCGGTCCGGCCTGGCCCGGTGGCGCGGCGAGGCGGGCGACCTGATCGGGGCGGCCGGTGCGTACGACGACCTGGTTGCCGACAAGCAGCGCACGCTCGGACCCGATCACCCCCAGACCCTGGCCGCCCGTGGCGGTCAGGCCCGATGGCGGGGCGAGGCCGGCGACCCGAGCGGGGCGGCCATCGCCTACGAGCAGTACTACGCCGACTGCCTGCGGGTCCTCGGACCTGATCACCTCGAGACCCTCGACGCCCGGGCCGGCCTCGCCCGGTGGCGCGGCGAGGCGGGCGACCGGGCCGGCGCGGCCGTGGCGTACGAACACCTCGTGGTCGACCGCCTGCGGGTCCTTGGCCCCGATCACCCCCAGACCCTGGCCGCCCGCGGCGGTCTGGCCCGATGGCGGGGCGAGGCCGGCGACCCGGGCGCCGCGGTGGTCGACTACGAACAGCTCGTCGGCGACACGCGGCGAGTGCTCGGACCCGACCATCCCGAAACGCTCGACACCCGCAGGCGTCTCGCCCAGTGGCAGGCGGAGGCGGGCGACCTGGCCGGCGCCACCGCCGCATACGCGCGGCTCCTTGCGGACTGCGTGCGGATCTTCGGACCCGACAACCACCGCAGCCTGGACGCCCGCCGCACCATCGCCGAGCTGCACGGCCGGTCCGGAGACGCCGGCGGCGCCGTCGCCGCCCATGAGCGGCTCCTCGCCGACTGCCTGCGGATCTTCGGACCCGACCACCTCGCCACCCACGCCGCCCGGGACAACGTCGGCCGCTGGCAGAGCCTCTCGGGTGACCATGCCGGCGCCGCCGCGACGTACACCCAGCTCCTGGCCGACCGCCTGAGGGTGCTCGGACCCGACCAGCTCACGACGCTCAGCACCCGCGGCAACCTGGCCCAGTCAATGGCTGACGCGGGCGACGCGACCGGCGCCGCCGCCACCTGCGAACAGCTGCTCGCCGACTGTCTGCGGGTCTACGGCCCGGATCACCTCTTCACGCTGGCGAGCCGCAACAACCTCGCCCGATGGCGCGGCGAGGCGGGCGACGCGGCCGGCGCCGCCGCCGGGTATGCGCAACTGCTCGCCGACCGCCTCCGGGTCCTCGGCCCCGACCATGAGGAGACGCTGGACGCCCGCGACAGCCTCGCCCGCTGGCAGGGCGAAGCGGGCGACGCCGCCGGCGCCGCCGCCACGTACGAGGCGCTGCTCGCCGACTGCCTGCGGATCGCCGGACCCGACCACCCGGCGACGCTGCGCACCCGGCAGCACCTCGTGCGCTGGCGGGGGCAGTCGGGCGACGCGGCCGGTGCGGCCGCAGTCAGCGAACAGCTCGTCGCCGACCTGCTGCGAATCTCCGGACCCGACGACCCGGTCACCCTGACGACGCGGTCGGTCCTGGCGCACTGGTTGGGCGAGGCCGGCGACCCGCTCAAGGCCGTCGGCGCGTACGAGCAGCTCCGCGCCGATTGTGCACGGATCCTCGGGCTCGACCACCCACTGACCCTGGACGCACAGGCCAAGCTGACGGAATGGTCGGCGAGGTCCGGCGACAAGGCCCACGCAGCAGTTGCCTGCGAACTGCTGCTGTCCGACCGCCTGCGGATCCTCGGCCCGGACCACCCCGACATCCGCGCCACGCGGGCCGCTCTCGCCCTGTGGCGGTGGGAGTCGGGACACCGCGCCGGCGCGCTGGCCGCGGCCGAGGAACTGCTCGCCGACCACGTGCGGCTGTCCGGCCCCGACCATCCGGACACGGCCGGCACCCGGGCGACCATCGCCCGCTGGCGCGCCGAGCCGACCGACGAACGCGCCGAGCCGACCGACAAGGCCGCCGAGCCGACCGACGAGACCGCCGAGCCGACCGACGAGACCGCCGAGCCCGCCGGCGGCGCGTGAGCTCGGCAGGCGACGGGAAATTGCGCGGCGTGCAGTGGCCGGCGCGGTTAGATTGACGGGCGTGAGCAGGATCGTCTCGGTCAACCTGGCGGTGCCGGAGCCCAACCCGGTCAAGGACGTCGGTGTCACGGGCATCAACAAGCGGCCGGTCGATCATCTGGTCGAAGTGCGCGCGCCGGGACCGAAGTCGACCGGGTCGCACAGCGGCCTGGTCGGCGACCAGATCTTCGACACCAAGCACCACGGCGGCGACGACCAGGCCGTCTACGCGTACGCGCGGGAGGACTACGACTGGTGGCAGGCAAGGCTGAGCCGCCGGCTGGCCAACGGGCTCTTCGGCGAGAACCTGACGACCGAGGAGCTCAACGTCAACGGCGCGGTCATCGGCGAGCGGTGGCGCATCGGTCCACGGCTGGTCCTCCAGCCGACCTTCGGCCGCATCCCGTGCGTCACGTTCCAGCACAAGATGGGCGAGCCGCGCTGGATGAAGACCTTCGCCCGGGCCAACCGTCCGGGCGCATACCTGCGCGTGCTGGAGCCGGGCGAGGTGTGGGCCGGCGACCCGGTGACCGTCGAGGACCGCCCGGCGCACGGGGTGACGATCGCGCAGGCGTTCCGCGCGTACATGACCGAGCCGGAACTGCTCCCCGGGCTGGTCGACACCGACGGGCTGCCCGACGCTCTGCGCGAGACCCTCGCGCGGCGGCTGCTCCAGCGCCGGTAGACGGCCGGGGCGAGCAGAGGAATCGTGCCGTGGGCCCGTTCGCGCCTCGCCGCATCCGTGCCGGACGGCCACGACGCGGCCAGGGCCGGTCGTGAGGGGACACGGCCTGCTGGCAGACGTTCGACCGCTGCGGGAGTCGCCGGAGTTCCGCCGGCTGTGGTTGAGCTCGACGCTCTCCTCGGTCGGTGGGCAGATGACCACCTTCGCGGTGGCGTTGCAGGTGTTCCACATCTCCCGGTCGTCCGCCGCGGTGGGTGCGGTCGGCCTGGCCTCGGCCGTCCCCGCGATCGTCGTCGGACTCGCCGGTGGTGTGCTGATCGACTCGATGGACCGTCGCCGGCTCGTGCTCGTCACCAGCACGGTGCTGGCCCTGGTGTCCGCCGGGTACGCCGCGCAGGCGTTCGCCGGCAGCAGCGCGTTGTGGCTGCTCTACGTGCTGGCCGCGGCGAGCGGCGCGGTCAGTGCGGTCAACACGCCGGCCCGGCGCACGTTCATGCCCCGGCTGCTGCGGCGCGAGCTGGTGCCCGCCGGCGCGGCCCTCACGATGATCTCCGGCTACTCCGCCATGATCGTCGGGCCGGCGCTCGCGGGTGTCGTCGCCGCGGCGGCAGGGCTCAAGGTCTGCTATCTCATCGACGCGATCAGTTACGGCGCCGCCCTCTACGGCGTGTTCCGGTTACCACCGATGCGGCCTGACGGAACGGCATCGCGGCGCAGCCTCGCGGCGGCGATCGAGGGGCTGACGTTCGTCGTGCGCAACAGGGCGCTGCGCGGCGCCATGCTCGCCGACCTGAGCGCGACCGTGCTGGCCATGCCGATTGCCTTGTTCCCTGCCATCAACGCCGACCGGTTCGGCGGTTCGCCCCGCACGCTGGGGCTGCTCAGCACCGCGATCGCGGTCGGCGGGCTGCTCGGCTCGGCACTGTCCGGCCCCGTCAAGGGCGTCACCCGCCCCGGCCGGGCCATGCTGATCACCGGCGCGATCTGGGGCGCAGCCGTCGCGGGATTCGGTGCCGTGCACGGGCTGGCCGCATCGCTTGCGCTGCTCGCCGTGGCCGGCGCCGCCGACATGCTCTCCGTGGTCTTCCGATCCACGATCGTCCAGCTTGCCACCCCGGACACGATGCGCGGCCGGACGAGTTCCGCCGAATACGTCGTCGGGGCGGCGTTTCCGCAGGTGGGCAACTTCCGCGCCGGGGTACTGGCGACGGTGTCGACACCCCAGATCAGTGCGGTGGCAGGAGGGATGGCCGCCGTGGTTGGGGCCGGCCTCATCGCGGCCAAGCTGCCGGCCTTCGTGGCATACCGGCACGTCGACAGTCCCGCGTCCGCCGCCGGGCCGCCTTGACGCGCTCAGGGCCTTCGTGCGCGAACGACACGAAGGCCCTGGGATGAGGCGGTTCCTACGCCGGGCGGCCGTAGCCGTACAGCGAGTCGATGTCGATCGGAGCGATCTTCACGACGGTGCGGCTGTTGGGGGCGTGGATGATCTGGTTGTTGCCGATGTAGATGCCCACGTGCCCGAGGCCGTTGTAGAACACCAGGTCGCCGGGGGCGAGCTGGCTGCGGGAGATGTGGCGGACCTTCTGCCACTGCTGGGCGGCGTTGTGGGGCAAGGACACCCCGGCCGCCTTCCACGCCATCATGGTCAGCCCGGAGCAGTCGAACGTGTTCGGCCCGGCGGCGCCCCAGACGTAGCGCTTCCCGAGCTGGGCCCACGCGTAGTTGACCGCCTTGCCGGCCGAGCCGGAGACCGCCGGCGGTGGGCCGGGGGGCGCCGCGGTGGTGGTCGTCTTGGGCTTGACCTTCGCCGCGGCGGCAGCGGCCGCGGCGGCCGCCTCGGCCTTGGCCTGCAGGGCGTCGAGGCGGGTGATGTCGCCCTCGATCTTCTTGCGGCGGGTCTCCAGGTCGATCTTCTGCTGGCTCTGCGCCGCCTGCGTGTCGGCCAGCCGCCGCCGTTCGGTGTCGAAGGCGTTCTTCGCCGCGCCGTACGCGGCCAGGTCGCGCTGCTGGCTGTGGGAGATCTGGTTGAGGGTGCCGACGCGGTCGGTGAAGGCGCCGGACGAGCTCGCACCGAGCATGAGCGACCAGGTGCCGAGGTTGCCGCCGGTCTTGTACGCGTTGACCGCGAGCGTGCTGGCGGTGTCCTGGGCGGCCTCCATCGTGGCCTGCAGCGGCGCCAGGTCGGCCTGCAGCTTGGTGATCGCCGCCTGGGTGGCCTCCAGATCGCCGTTGACCTTGTTGTACTGCTCGACGACGAGCTCGAGCTGGTTGTTGCCCTTGTCGATCTGGGCCTGGATCTCTTCCGGCGTCGGGTCCGCGTTCGCGGCGCAGGCCGGGGCGATGATCGCCGCCACAGCCAGCGCGACGATCGCGGTGCGTAACGTCGTGCGTCCGTTGAACACGGCACAGTCCTTCTTCCCGGACCGCCTACCGGGTTAGCTGACGGATTCGGGCGAGAAGAAGGCGCGCCCTACCGCGCCGCGGCGCGGATTCACCCCATGGAAACCCTGTGGTTCCCCGGCTCATCTGCCGACGCCCGCAGCACGGACGCGCGACCGACGACTCGGCGGTGGCTGCCCGGCCACCCCGGCGGGGTGACGACGTCCGGCAGGCCAGCCCAAACGTAACGGCCGGGGAGACCGTCGAGCCTCGATCTAAGCCACACTTAACGAAGACCCAAGACGTAAGACGAACTCGGCCGGCGGTGCGGCGTCAGGCGAACCATGTCATGGCCTGGCCGTGACCGCGGGTCCAGGCCAGCGGCGTGCCGTCGAGGGCCAGCACGTTGTGCAGCGGCCCGTCCGGTGCCGGCGGCGTGCCCTGATGCGGCACGACGTCCGCCCCCTCGACAGAGATCCAGTGGCCAGGCAGCTGCCGGACCAGGTCGACGAACAGCGCCCGGCGCTCGGCCGGCACCTGGTACAGCACGGAGGTGTGGAACACGACCAGCGTCGCGCCGGCCGGTGCGAGGGCCGCCAGCCTCGGCAGGTCGTCCACGAGGTCGCCGCGGTGCAGCGCCGGCGGGTCCGCGGTGGCGATGGCGGCCGCGGCGCGCAGGCGGTCGCGGCGGTGGTGGTGTTCGGGCCAGATCAGCGCCTCCAGCCAGGCCAGGTCGGCCGGGTCGGTCACGTCGAGCGGACGCAGGTCCAGGCCGGCCCGCCACGTCACCTCCGGCACGCGGGTCGGCGGCGCCGCTCCGGTGAGCGCGCAGTCGAGCACGGGTCCGCCCGATCCGAGCTCCACGTCGCCGTCGCGATGGGTGAAGCGATACGAGTACCGGTCGGGGTACAGCCCCAGGCCGGCCGCGGCGCCGACTTCCAGCAACGCCAGGGGCTGCGGCAGCGTGGCGAGCACCGGCAGCAGCAGCGCGCAGCGGCCGGTCTCGTTGGTCTGTGTGGCCCGGGTCCGCAGTTCGGCCGCCACGGCGGGCCAGTTGGCCACCGTGAAGTCGTGGAACGCGGCCGGCTCGTCGACCGGCCCGCCGAGCAGCCGCACCACGGCCAGCAGCAGGGTGGGCTGCCGTTTCGGCGCCGGCACCGTTTCCAGCAGGGCGAGGATCTCCTCGTCGGCGGAGATCGCGGCCGCTAGCCGCTCGTAGGTCGGCGACACACCTCGGGCCTCGCGTCCGGCGAAGTCGGCGTACCTCGATGCGGTGGTCACCGCGCGATCGTCGCACAGCCGCGCGGGCGGCGTGCCCCTGCCCGATGCGACCTGGAACGGTCTGGAACGCCCAGGCAGTGACGCCGTGCTCGAGCGAAAGGAAGCGCCATGCACCGCACGTCGCAGGACATCAGCCGGGCGCCGCGACCGGCACACCGACGGCGCTGACCCCGCCCGGCCGGTACAGGCAGTGGTTGCCGGTGTGGATGCGGCGCTGCAGGTGCCCGCCGACAACGGGGTCGGCGCGCGCGACGCGGGCGACGGCCCGCCGGATCGCCCTGCCGACGGCGAGGCGGGCGCGTTCCCTGTCGTCGGAGAACTGGCGCGTCCGCCCGCCCAGGCCCGCGGCGGCGGCGAGTTCCGCCACGAGCCAGTCCCGTTCCGAGCGCAGCTCGGCGGCCCGCTCGACGTGGTCAACGTCCTCCAGCTCCTCGATCCGCGTGCGTAGGTGATCCAGCCGCCGCCGGTACTCCTGCACCGCCGCCCGGTCCAGGACGGGCTGGGTGGATCCGCCGGCGCGGGCGTTACGGCCGCCGAGGGAGGCCACCCCGGCGGCGAGGTCGACGGCGGGGACCTCGGTGCCCGGGTTGGCCAGCAGCACCGCCAGGTGCAGCATGCCGACCGAGTGCCCGACCAGCACGCTGCGGCCGGCCAGCCCGATCCTCCACTGCAGGCCGTCGCGGACGCAGGTCGCGGCCAGCCCCGGCGGCTCGGGAATCAGCGGCTCGGAAACCGGGGGCGGACCGCCGGTCGGCGCCGGTGACCTGGCGACGCACGCCACGTGATCACCCTGCACCAGCAGCACCCACGACCCGTCCCGCCCGAAGGCGGCGACCGTCATGCGCAGGTCGCCGCCGGTCCCCACCGCCCTCGCCCGCACCGCCACCATCCCACGCCGATCGAAGGTGCCGCCCATCGCTCGTCCTCTCTGCAGACCGGCCACGATCGTGCTCGGTGCCGCTCACCGTCCGGTCACAGTCCGCTCATCGCCGTCCCCTTCGTCATTGCGACCGACCCGCCGCACCTGCCGACATACGATGGGCGATCGACGTTGGTAACGGTGGCTGCGGGGGCGGGCGTTGGATGTTCGGGTGCTTGGCCCGGTGGAGTTGTGGGCGCACGGCCACCGGGTCGACCTCGGTCCGCGCCGGCAACGGTTCGTCCTGGCGGTGCTCGCGCTGGAGGCCAACCGGCTCGTGCCGGTCGACCGGCTGATCGACCTGGCCTGGCCGGACGGGGCACCACGGACCGCGCAGCACGCCGTCCAGGTCTGCGTGTCCCGCCTCCGCGCGGTGCTGGCCGACGCCCGCGACGGCACCGGCGACATCGGGATCGACACCCGCGGCGACGGTTACGCGCTGCGGGCCGACCTGCACCAGGTCGACGCGAGCCGGTTCCTGGACCTGCTGGAGCGGGCCGGCACGATCGGCGACGACGAGCGCAGGATCGTGGCGCTCGACGAGGCGCTGGCGCTGTGGTCGGGGCCCGCGCTGTCCGGCGCAGCGCTGACGGCGACCCGTGAGCGGCTGTGCTACCGGCTGGAGGAGGCCCGGCTCACCGCGATCGAGGACCGGTTCGACGCGCGGCTGCGGCTCGGGCAGCACCGCGCCGTCCTCGCCGAACTCGCCGACCTCACGCACGCGCACCCGGGTCGCGAGCGGCTGCTCGGGCAGTCGATGCTCGCGCTGTACCGCAGCGGCCAGGCCCAACAGGCCCTGGCGGTGTATCAGCGGGCCCGGGTCAGGCTCGCCGAGGACGTCGGGCTCGACCCCGGCGCCGAGCTGGTCCGGCTCGAGCTTGCCATCCTGCGCAACGACGCGTCCCTCGACCTGACCCCGGGCCCACGGGCCGGTCACGTGACGGGCCCGCTGCCCCGGCAGCTGCCGCCGGACATCCCGGCGTTCACCGCCCGCCGCCGGGAGCTCGACGAGCTCGACGCCCGGCTGCGCACCGGCGCCGGCGGCCGGGCCCCGGTCATCTCCGCGATCTGCGGCTCCGGCGGCGTCGGCAAGACCACCCTCGCGGTGCACTGGGCCCGCGGCGTCGCCGACCGCTTCCCGGACGGGCAGCTCTACGTCAACCTGCGCGGCTTCGACCCCACCGGCCAGTCGCTGGAACCGGCCGAGGCGATCCGCGTGTTCCTCGACGCGCTCGGGGTGCCGGCCGACAGGATGCCGGCCGGCCTGGAGGCGCGCACCGGCCTGTACCGCAGCCTGCTGGCCGGCAAGCGGATGCTGGTGCTGCTCGACAACGCCCGCGACGTCGAGCAGCTGCGCCCGTTGCTGCCCGGCGAACCGGGCTGCCTGACCGTCGTGACGAGCCGCGACCAGCTCACCGCCCTCATCGTCGCCGAGGGCGCGCACGTCGTCGCGCTCGACCGGCTGTCCCCCGGGGAGGCCCACGAGTTGCTCGCCCGCCGGCTCGGCGTGGAGCGGGTCACCGCCGAACCCGACGCCGTCGAGGCGATCATCGCGCATTGTGTACGGCTACCGCTGGCCCTCGCGATCGCCGCGGCTCGCGCCGCCACCAGACCCGGCTTCCCGTTGGCCGCGGTCGCTGCCGAGCTGCGGCACAGCACCAGCACCCTGGACGTCTTCCAGGGCGGCGACTCGGCCACCGACCTGCGGGCGGTGCTCTCCTGGTCCTATCGGACGTTGAGCCCGGCCGCCGCGCGGCTGTTCCGGCTGCTCGGCCTGCACCCCGGGCACGACATCGACCCGGCCGCCACCGCCAGCCTGGCCGCCGTCCCCCTGCCGCAGGCGCGCCGCCTGCTGAGCGAACTGACCAGGGCGCACATGCTCAGCGAGCACCTGCCCGGCCGGTACACGTTCCACGACCTGCTGCGCGCCGACGCCGCCGAACGCGTCCACGCCGACGGCACCGACGCCCGGCACGCCGCCGTACACCGGCTGATCGAGCACTACCTGCACTCCGGGCAGGCCGCGGTGCCGCTGCTGGACGCGCGACTCGAGCCGATCACCGATGCGGCGCCGCGGCCGGGTGTCACCGTCGCGGCGCCGGCGACCGCCGAGGAAGCCCTGGCGTGGTTCACCACCGAACACGGCACGCTCCTCGCCGCCGTCCGGCTCGCCGCCGACGCCGGCCTCGACGCCTGCTGCTGGCAGCTGGCCTGGACCCTGACCACCTACCTGCTGCGCCGCGGGCTGTGGGACGAGCACACCTGGGCGCAGCAGGCCGGCCTGGCCGCCGCGCGCCGGCTCGACGACCCGGTGGGGCATGCCAATGCCGTGCTCGGCCTCGCGCTCGGCTACGCGCGGGCCGGCCGCTTCGACGACGCCCGCCCGCACTTCCTGCACGCCCTGGACCTGTTCGGCGACCTCGGCGACTACACCAGCCAGGCCCGCATCCTCGACGGCCTCGCCTGGACGGCGGAGAAGGCCAAGCGACCGGCGGAGGCGCTCAGCTTCGCGCTGCGCGCCGCGGACCTGTTCCGGCTGGCCGGCAACGAGTCCGGGCAGGCCGTGGCCCTCAACACCGTCGGCTGGTGCCACGCCATGCTCGGCAACTACGACGAGGCCCTGGCCTACTGTTCCCAGGCCCTGACCGAGCTGCAGAAGATGGGCAACCTCCACGGCGTCGCCCCGACCTGGCACAGCATCGGATACGTCCACCACCAGCTCGGCGACCACCGGCAGGCCCTCACCTGCTACCAGCACTCGCTGGACGCCTGCCGCGACCTCGGCGACCGCTACAACGAGGCCGACACGCTCATCTACATCGGTGACACCCACGCCGCGGCCGGCGACCACGCCGCCGCGCGGGCCGCCTGGCAGGAGTCCCTGGACATCTTCGGCGAGCTCGACCACCCGTCCGCCGCCGACGTCCGCGCCAGGCTCCAGCGGTGACGTCTCGCGGCCGGCCCTCGGCCTGGCCGGGCGCAGGAGCATTCACCACGCGTCAATCGTGCCCCCGGCCGACAGCGGGCCGCGACCCGCATGATCCGCCGCCCGCCGGCAGTTCGAGACCGCGGCCGAGCCGGTCCTGCGCCGCACGGTCCTGGTCGCCGCCGCCGTCGCCGTCCTCGGGCCGCCGAGCACCTACGTGGAGTCGGCGCCGCGGCTGTCGGCGGTCCTGCTGCTCGCCGCCGCCGCGCTGCGCGGCTACCGCCTGGCCCGCCCCGGCCCGTCCGTCCTCGACCGCCTCAGCGTCGTCCTCGCCGTGGTCCCGGCGTGTGCGCTGCTCGCCGGTGCCGCCGTCGCGGCCCTGTACGACGGGACCGACGACATCGTCCCGTCGCTGCGCTGGCTCGGCGGCTACGTCGTCGCCGCCGCGCTCGCCCTGTACGCCGCCCGTTCCTGGCGGAAACCCTGGCCGTGCCTGACCTGACAGCGGTGGCGGGTCCGCCGGTGTGTGGTGCCGGATCGATGCGTACGGTGGCCGGGTGCGAACCAGAGGATTGATGGCCACGATGCCGTCGAGTGGCAAGACGTGGGCGGCGTTTCTCACCTGGCTGATCGGCGGGATCGTCCTCGCCGCCGTGGCGGTCCTGCTGTACGTCGGGCCGCAACCGGACCGGTGGAGCACCGTGGCGATCGGGTTCATCGTCACCGCCGCGACGATGCTGGCCGGCGGCGTCGTCGGGTTCATCTTCGGGGTGCCCCGGGTCCTGGCCGCCGACAGCGCCGGCACCCCGCGCCGCCAGGCGACCATCACGGGCAACACCAACCTCGAGCAGATCTCCGACTGGCTCACGAAGATCCTCGTCGGGGTCGGCCTCACCCAGTTCGGGTCGATCGCGTCGGGTGCCGGCCGGCTCATCGGCAACGTCGCCCCCGCGTTCGGCGACGGCCCCGACGCGAGCGTCTTCACCGGCGGGCTCGGCGTCTTCTCCATCGGCTTCGGGTTCGTCACCGGCTGGCTGTACACGCGGCTGCTGCTCGGCGGTGCCATGGCCCAGGCGGACCGGCGCGCCACCGCCCGGGACCTGATCGAGGCGGCCAGGAACGCGGAGCAGGCCGGTGACGGCGTCGCCGCCCGCGGCCTGCGCGTCCACGCGATGGACCTCCTCGACGGTGACGGCGACGATGACCCCGACGGCCACGCCGCCCAGGACGGCGACCCCGCGCCCGCGCCGGCAGTGGGCACGCGAGACTGAGGGTCCCCGCCCGCCGCGGCGCAGGTGACCGGTCACGAGGCGGGCGTGCGGGTGTCGCGCTGCCGGAGCAGGGCCACGGCGCAGCCGATGAAACCGGCGCTCGCCACGGCCCACCCGGCCGTTGCGGCAGCGGCGCCGATCGGCACGTACGAGCCCAGCAGCGCGACGCACGACGCGGCAAGCAGCGCGACCGCGGCCCAGCGCGGCGCCGTCCGGCCGATCAGCACGGCCGCGCCGAGCAGCAGGCCACCGACCGCGAATGCGACGCCGAACGCGTAGAAGCCGAAGGTCGTGAACGGTGGCAGCTCGCCGAGCCGGTCCAGCATCGCGCGCGTCTCGTCGTCGGCGGCTCCGGCGCGCGCGGCAGCGTAGACGAGGTCGTCGGGGTTGCCATCCGGGTTGAGCATGCCCGGCACGGCGAGGACCGCGCCGGCGAGGGCGAGACGTGGGGCACCGCGCCACGCGAGCGCGGCGAGACCCGCGACGGCGGGTGCCATGGTGACGGCGCCGAGCAGCCCCAGCCAGGCCAGCGCCCGGTAGGCGGCGGTGTGCGCGCCGACGTCGGCGACATAGTCGTCGGTGTCCGCCGGCCACGGTTGCAGCAGCGGGAACGCCACCTGCACCAGCGGCCCGACGATCATGGCGGCGGCCAGGATGCCGCGGGCGAGCCGGCCGGCCTGGGCGGACGGGCTCACCGGTTCCTGCGAGGTGCTGTTCATGCGTCGCTCCTGACTGGGTTGTCGCTGGTCACGGGTGTACCGCGGGCGCCGGCGCCGGCCGTGGCGTGCCGCCGGAGCCCGCACCGGCCAGCAGCGGGACCAGCGCGGCGGCCAGCAGCAGCACCGCCATCAGGGCGAACAGCGTGGCGACGGCGATCCGCCCGGAGCGGCGCGCGGCGAGGGAACGGCCGGTCGGCGCCGGTGCAGTCGTGGACATGGGGGCCTCCGGGTGTTCGTCGGTGTCGTTGTCGACGATGGGCGCTCGACGGTGCGGACACATCGGAGTCCGCCCCGAGGCCCGTTCGGGGGTAACCCTCTTCCGCATCGCCGTCGCGTCGCCCACGCTGGCGGGATGCGTGCAGCGCGCTCCCCCGGCTGGGCCAGGACGACCGCTCAGGTCGGCCTGGTCGCCGGCACCGTCGCGGTCGGGCTGTGGGCGCACTGGCAGTGGCTGCCCGGGGACGGTTTCGTCGACGTGTTCGACATCGCCATCGCCGTCGCGTTCGTCGTCACCGGCCTCGTCATGCGACCCGAACCGGCGCAGCGCCGCAACGGGACGCTGTTCATCGCGATGGGGTTGCTGTGGCTCGGCAACACGGTCAACTTGCGGGTGACCGGTCCGCTGCCCGCGATCGGCTGGGCCGTCACGCCACTGGACGAGATGGTGCTGCTCGTGGTCCTCATGCGATACCCGGCGGACCGGATCGCCGACCGCCTCACCCGGCGGATCGTGGTGCTCACCGTCGCCGCGGTACTGACCCCGTACTACCTCGCCGGGCTGGTGTGGGACCCGTACACGGACGGCTGGGACCGCACGTTCTGGTGGCCGACGGTGTACAGCGCCAACGACGTCGTCCACGGGTTCATCGAGACGTACTTCGTGACGGCGCTGCTGGCCGCCGCGGCCGTCGTGGTCCTTGTCGGCCGCCGGTACGTGCTGACCCGGGGCCTCGGCCGGCGTGAGCTGTTCCCGGTCCTGCTCGCCGCGGTCGCCGTCGCCCTGGCCTACGTCGCCCGCGGCGTCCTGCAGCTCATGCGCGGCACCGAGGACGTCGGCTGGCCGCTGGAGCTGGCCTCCAACCTGGTCGTGCTGATGATCCCGGTCGCGTTCGCCGCGACCGCGCTGCGGCGCCGGCTGGACCGTTCCGCCGTCGCCGACCTGGTCCTCGCCATCCCGCAACCGGCCACCGTCGGCTCCGTCCGCGACGCGCTGCGCAGGGTGCTCATCGACCCGTCGCTGGAGGTGTACGTCTGGCTGGCCGAACGTGCCACGTACACCGACGGCACCGACGTCCTGGACACGCTGGACGGCGCGGGCCGGCTGCGCCGGGACGTCACCGACGCCCGGGGCGGTCAGCTCGCCGTCGTGCTGCTCGACCCGACCCTGGAGCGGCGCGCCGACCTCGTCGACGCCGCCGTGCGCGCCGCCGCGCTCAACCTCGAGAACGCCCGCCTGCATGCCGAACTCGTCGCCCAGCTGCAGGAGCTCGCGCAGTCCCGGACCCGCATCGTCGAGGCCGGCGTCGCCCAGCGCCGGCAGGTCGAACGCGACCTGCACGACGGCGCCCAGCAACGCCTCCTCGCCCTCGCCGCCACCATCGGCCGGGCCCGCACCGCCGCGGCGGCGGACCCGGCGGTGCAGGCGCTCATGGAGCAGGCCCGCGGCGAGCTCCGGCAGGCGCTGAAGGAGCTGCGCGACCTCGCCCGCGGCATCCACCCCGCGGTCCTGGAACAGGTCGGCCTCGGCGCCGCGGTCGAGACGGTCGCGGAGTCGATGCCGCTGCCCGTCAACGTCACGGTCGACACCGGCCGGCTGCCCGCAGCGGTGGAGTCGACCGCGTACTTCGTCATCTGCGAAGCCCTCACCAACGTCGTCAAGCACGCCGCCGCGACCCGCGCCGACGTCACCGTCCAGCGTCGCGACGGCACCGTGCGGCTCACCGTCGCCGACGACGGCACCGGCGGCGCGTCCGCGGCCACGGGCGGCGGGCTCGCCGGCCTCACCGACCGGGTCGCCGCGCTCGGCGGCACCCTGCACGTGGACAGTCCCGCCGGTGCGGGCACCCGCCTCACCGTGGAGCTGCCGTGCGCGTCCTGATCTGCGACGACTCCGCCCTGTTCCGCCGCGGCCTGGCGCTGCTGCTCACCGACGTCGGCGTCGACGTCGCCGGTGAGGCCGCCGACGTCGCGCAGCTGCAGGCGCTGCTGCCCGGTGCGGTCCCCGACGCGGTCGTGGTCGACATCCGCATGCCGCCCACGTTCACCGACGAGGGCCTCACCGCCGCGGCCACGCTCCGCCGCTCCCACCCGGATCTCGGCGTGCTCGTCCTGTCGACCTACGCCGAGACCGCCTACGCGCTGCGCCTGCTGGAGATCGGCGCCGGCGTCGGCTACCTGCTCAAGGACCGTGTCGACGACGCTGCCGCGGTCCGTGACGCCCTGGAACGCGTCGTGCGCGGCGAGACCGTGGTCGACCCCGACATCGTGACCCGGCTGCTGACCCGCCACCGCCACACCGACCGGCTCGACCGGCTCACCGACCGCGAGCGCACCGTCCTCGCCCAGATGGCCGAGGGTCGCTCCAACGCCGGCATCGCCCGCCAGTTGCACCTCGCCGAGAAGACCGTCGAGAGCCACATCGCCACGCTGCTGGCCAAGCTGCACCTCGAACCGGCCGCCGACGACAACCGGCGCGTCCTGGCCGTCCTCGCCTGGATGCGCGCCACCACCCCGTAGCCGCGTGCCGGAGCACGCCGGTGCACGCGGGTGCGGGCGCCGGCCGGGCGTCGATAACCGGTGGAGTTGCCCGGCGGCGCGCTGCTAGCGTCGCCGGATGACGTTGCCCGGCTCCCGACGGCATCTGCCGGAGCTGGGTGGCCTGCCGCCGCGCCGCATCCGCTGCGTGCGCGGCGCGGCCGGGACGCACGCGCCGCCGGCGCCGAACAAGGACAGGCCGTTGTACAGCTGCTGAGACATCCACTGCGCCGAGCAGTCACGCCATGAGTTCCGGGGCCAGCACAGGGAGCTGAATCCACTCCCGCCGGTGGCCTCATCGGAGCATGTCCGCAGGCGTGCGGCCGGCGCAGGGCGCTGCTCGTTCGAGCACTGACATCCCGCATCGACCAGGTGAGTGCGGCGTGCCGTCGTGACACACGGCCCGCCACTCGCCCCTCCGTCATGCGCGGACTCCCTCCGCGGAGCGTCGTCTCCGCACGGAAATGTCGCAGCAGATCGGCACCCCTTGATGACCTCTCACGAAACTGAACGACGACTCGCGACGCAGTGGCTGGTGCGCCCGACGGGCCTGCCGCTGATCCGTCGCCGCTGCCTGCGCTGTACCTCGGCGCGGTACCGCGCGCACGGGAAGTTCCGGGTCAACGCGAACCACAAGCTCCTCGACGTCTGGCTCCTGGCGCTGTGCGTCGGGTGCGGGGAGACCGTCAAACTGACCGTCCTGGAACGAATCCACGTCCGCGCCATCGACCCGCCGACCCTGACCCGGTTCCACGACAACGACGTCGCACTCGCGGCGACGCTGCTGCAGGACCCGGGACTGCTACGGCGAAACGGTGTCACGCTCGACTGGGACGGTGCGTGGACGCTCCAAACGACGCCGGCCGGCCTCCCGGAGGCCGACGTGATCGACACGTCGGTCCGCTTCGCCCAGCGCATCCCGATCAGGCTGACGAGACTGCTGTCGGTCGGGCTGGACGTGTCGCGATCCGCCGTGCACCGGCTCATCGCCGACGGCAGCCTCTCGTCGAAGCACCGGCTCACCGGGAAGTCGTCCAGCGACTTCAGCTTCACCCTGCGCCGGCCCGGCGGCAAGGGAGGGTGCGAAGGCGCTGCGTAGCATCGGCGGCATGGCGACGCGGCTGGTGCAGATCAACATGAAGGCTCGGGACGACGCCGCCCTGGGCGGTTTCTGGGCGGCGGTGCTCGGCTGGGGAATCTCCAGCGAGGGGCCAGGCGTGACCAACCTCGAACCCGAGGGCTTCGTCTACCCCGACCCGGTCGCCGTCTGCATCGACCTCGTCGCCTCCCCGGAACCCAAGACGGTGAAGAACCGCGTGCACGTCGACCTCGCGACCACCTCCGCAGCCCATCAGGCGGAGGTGGTCGCGCGATTGAAGGAGCTCGGCGCAACACCCGCCGACGTCGGCCAGGGCGACGTCCCATGGACGGTCCTGGCCGACCCGGAGGGCAACGAGTTCTGCGTGCTGGACCCCCGGCCGCTGCTCCGCGACACCGGACCGATCGCCGCGGTCGTGGTCGACTGCGCGGATCCGCGGGCCATGGCCAGGTTCTGGGGCGAGGCCATGGACTGGACCGTGCACGACGTGACCGACCACGACGCGGTGCTGCGCTCCGCCAAGAGCATCGGCCCATATCTGCGGTTCTGCCGTACCCCCGACGTGAAGACGGTGTGGAACCGCGTCCATCTCGACGTCCGCCCGTATCCGGGTGACGACCCGGCGGCCGAGGCGGCCAGGCTGCGGGCGCTCGGTGCCGCCGCCGTCGACCTGGGCCGCAGCGACATCCCGTGGACGGTCCTCGCCGACCCGGAAGGCAACGAGTTCTGTCTCCTCGCCCCGGGCTGATCCCGACCCGCTGCGCAACGGCGGCTACGGTCGTCGCCATGACGGTTGTCGCACGCGTCGGCTCGGTCACCCTCGACTGCACCGACCCACGCGCCTTGGCCAGCTTCTACCAGGCAGTGACCGGCGCCGGCCTGGAGTACGCCTCCGACGATGCCGTCGCGCTGGCCCCGGTGCACGCCGGCGGCATCAACCTCTGCTTCCAGCGCGTCGCCGACTACCGGCCACCGCGCTGGCCCGATCCGGCCGCGCCGCAGCAGTTCCACCTGGACCTCTACGCCGCCGACCCGGCGGCCGCGGAGGCGCGCATGATCGAGCTGGGCGCCACTCGCGCGCGGCACCAGCCGGGTGCGGGCCGCTGGGTTGTGCTGCTGGACCCGGCCGGTCACCCGTTCTGCCTGGCGGCCGACCCGGAGCCGCCCGCCTGAGCCAGAGAAGGCCCCGAGGAGTCCGGTCAGCGGGCCAGGCGGCGGGCGACCGCCGGGATCACGATCGCGGCGGCGACGAGGTGCGTCAGCATCAGCAGCGCCTTCGTGGCGGAGGCCGCGTCCGCGATGAGGTCCGGCACCAGGGACAGCACGGTGAGCGCCACGGTGGTGCGGACGAAGGTACGGCGCGGGCGGCGGGCCTTGAAGGACATGACGACCGCAAGCGCCAGACCGATGACGGAGAAGACGGCGGTCAGCATCGCGAAGCCGGGGACCGGGATCGGCGCGCCGTCGACGTCGAGGCTGATCCCTGCCGCGCTTCCGGCGGCGGCGACGGCCGCCGTGGCGCCGCTGGCCAGTGCGGCGGCAACCAGGCCGGTGCCGACGAGCGAGGCGGTGCGGCTGGGGGCGGCGGTGGTGGCGGTTGCGGACATGGTGACCTCCGGTCGGCAGGTGACCGGCGCGGTGCCGGTCTCATGCACAGGTCGAACGGAGCCGACCCCGATCGACAGGTCCGCGCGGAAAAGTCGAGCTGCTGCGGTGGCTCGCCGACGACCACGTCACCGGCGCGTGCGGGCGGCGCCGGCGGCGTTGAGCCCCACGACCCAGATCAGCACGACGGTGAGCCACTGCAGCCACGCCACGGTGCCCATCACGCCCGACAGCAGGTGCCGGGCCGCCTCGTACGGGGTCAGCCAGTCCTGGGCGGGCCGCAGCGCGTCGACGGCGCCCAGTCCGAGCCACAGCGCCAACGGCAGGAAGGTGGCCAGGAACGCCACCGGCGCCGATCGCAGCAGCAGCCCCAGGCCGGTGCCGATCAGCTGGGCGACCACCTGCACCAGCACGCCACCCACCGCGACGACGCCCGCGTGCGCCCACGGGTCCTGCGCCGCGTCCGCCGGGGCGACCGCGAGCGCGACGGCACAGGCGGCAGCGCCGAAGGCGCCGAAGGCGGCGGCCACCAGTACCGCTGCCGAAAGCGTCGGCGCGAGCCGTGCCTCGCCCGGCGCACCACGCAGGTCCCGGACCAGCAGGATGCCCAGCAGCGGCACCAGCACCGACATCAGGCTCTGCACCGGGTCGCTCAGCACCGCGAACGTCCGGTCCGGCGGCGCCACGGCGGCGCCCAGGGCCGCCGCGGCCGCCGCGCCCAGCAGCAGGATGCCCGCGACCAGCCAGCGCCGGGCCCGCGTCCCGACGCATCGACGCAGCGCGCCGCCCAGACCGTTGAGTGAGGTGTACCGCCGCACGTGTCTGCCCCCGTTTGCCGCTGGTGGTGGTGCTGGCGCCGAGCATGGCGGGTGCGGCGCCGGGGGCGCATCGGCCGATGTGCGTGTGCCGACCACGACTTTGGTAGGTCCCGCCCGCCGCCGGTACCTCGTACGCTTCGCACATGTCGGCGCTGCTCTTCGCCCTGCTCGTGCCCGAACCGGCGGGCATCCCTGGGTCGGCGCGGCGGGACCGGCTCGCCGACGCGGTCGCGATCGGCCTGGCCGTCGGCTACGGCGCGCTGATGGTGCCGATGGGCGACGCGACCAAACCCGGTGCGGCGATCCCGTGGCAGCTCGACGTGGCCGTCGGCGTGCTGTGCGCCCTGGCCCTGGTGGCCCGGCGGCGCCGGCCGCTCGGGGTCGCGCTGGCGCTGCTGCCGTTCGGTGCGGTGTCGGTGATGGCGACCGGCGCGATCACGGTCGCGTTGTTCACCGTCGCGGTGCGGCACCGGGCGCCGGTCGTGCTGTGGCTCGGCGCCGCCAACGTCGCCACCAGCGCCGGATACTTCCTGCTGCAGGACGATCCGCCGTTCCCGCTGTGGGTCGACCTGCTGGTGCGCGGGTTCGTCACCGCCGCAGCGATCGGCTGGGGGCTGTTCGTGCGGGCGTACCGCCGGCTGACCCAGTCGTTGCGGGACCATGCGGCGCGCCTGGAGGCCGAGCAGCACCTGCGGGTCGAGCAGGCGCGGCTGACCGAGCGGACCCGCATCGCCCGGGAGATGCACGACGTGCTCGCCCACCGCCTGTCGCTGATCAGCCTGCACGCCGGCGCGCTGGAGGTCCGCACCGACGCCCGGCCGGAGGAGACGGCGCTCGCCGCCGGGGCGATCCGCACCGGCGCGCACGAGGCCCTGCAGGAGCTGCGCACCGTCTTCGGGGTCCTGCGGGAGGGCGCGGCGAGCCGGCCGGAGCCGCCGCAGCCGGGCCTCGGTGACCTGCCCGAGCTGGTCGGCACCGCCCGCGCCTCGGGCATGACGGTCGGCTACACCTGCCACGTGCCGGCGGACGGCCCGGCCGTGATGCTCGGGCGCACGGTGTACCGGTTCGTGCAGGAGGGCCTGACCAACGCCCGCAAGCACGCGCCGAGCGCCGCCGTGCAGGTGCTGCTGGACGGCGTCCCCGGCGGGGAACTGCGCGTCACGATCACCAACCCGTGTGCGGGCACGGGCCACCGCCCGGCGATACCGGGGGCGGGTCTGGGCCTCATCGGGCTGCGCGAGCGGATCGCCCTCGCCGGCGGCCGGGTCGAGCACGGCGCGGAGGGCGGCACGTTCCGGCTCCAGGCGTGGCTGCCGTGGCCGGCGTAGCCCCGGCGGCGCGGCCGATCCGGCTGGCGATCGTCGACGACGACCCCCTCGTGCGGGCCGGGCTGCGCATCCTCATGGGCGGCTCCCCCGACATCGAGGTGGTCGCGGAGGCGGGCGACGGCGTGGAGGCGCTCACCGTCGCCGACGCCCACTGGCCCGACGTGATCCTCATGGACATCCGCATGCCGAGGCTGGACGGGCTGATCGCCACGCAACGCATCCGGTGCCGGCAGTCGCCGCCGCAGGTGATCGTGCTGACCACGTTCAACGCCGACGAGTACGTCCTGGAGGCGCTCCGCGGCGGCGCCAGCGGGTTCCTGCTGAAGGACACCCCGCCCCGCGACATCATCGAGGCGGTCCGCACCGTCGCCGCGGGCGCCGCGATCCTGTCCCCGGCGGTCATCCGCCAGCTCATCGACCACGTCGCCGACCCCCACGCGGGCCCGCGGCGGGCCAGGGCCCGCACTCTCCTGGCCACGCTCACCGACCGCGAGCGCGACGTGGCCCTCGCCCTCGGCCGCGGCCTGTCCAACGCGGAGATCAGCGCCGCGCTCGGCATGAGCGTGCCCACCGCCAAGGGCCACGTGTCGCGGCTGCTGGCCAAGCTCGACCTGAACAACCGGGTCCAGGTCGCGCTGCTCGTCCACGACGCCGAGCTGCCGCTCTGAGCCCCCGCCTGGGGAGCCGCCTCAGGCGGCGGTCTCCCGATCGGGGCGGACGGCGCTGCGGTAGTCGTGGGTGAAGAAGTCCCGGACGTCCTCGGCGAGCAGGTCCGGCACCTCCATGGCGGCGAAATGGCCGCCGCGGTCGAACTCCGACCAGTGCCGGATGTCGAACAGCCGCTCCGCGAGCGGGCGCACCGACTGGGTGATGTCGTGGGCGAACACCGCCACGCCGAGCGGCACCGGGCACGGCGCGACCTGGCGCGGGGTGTCGTGGTGCAGCCTGGCCGAGGAGGCCGCGGTGGCGGTCAGCCAGTACAGCGAGATGTCGGTGAGCATCCGGTCGTCGCTGATCGGCGCGCGTGGGTCGGTCCACTGCGCGAAGCGCTCGGCGATCCAGGCCAGTTGGCCGACCGGCGAGTCGGTCAGCGCGTAGCCGATGGTCTGCGGCGTGGCGGCCTGCAGTGCCTGGTAGGGCGGGCGGTTCGCCATCAGCTGCCGGACCTTGTCCAGCCGGGCCTCGTCCGTCGCCGACAGGACGAGGCCGGCGTCGGGGTCCGGCCGGGTCGGCAGGTAGTTGACGTGCACGCCGACGACCCGTTCGGGGGCCACCGCGCCGAGCGCCATGGAGATGCCGGCGCCGAAGTCGCCACCCTGCGCGCCGTAGCGCTCGTAGCCGAGGCGGTGCATGAGCTCGGCCCAGGCCCGTGCGATCCGGACGACGTCCCACCCGCGCTCGTGCGTCGGGCCGGAGAAGCCGTACCCCGGGATCGACGGGATCACGAGGTGGAAGTCGCGCGACAGCGGCTCGATCACGTCGAGGAACTCCAGGAACGAGCCGGGCCAGCCGTGGGTGAGGATGAGCGCGAGCGCGTCCGGTTTCGGGGACCGGACGTGGACGAAGTGGATGTTCTGCCCCTCGATCTCGGTGGTGTAGTGCGGCAGCTCGTTGAGCTTGGCCTCGTGCTCGCGCCAGTCGTAGCCGGTGCGCCAGTATTCGGCCAGTTCCTTGAGCCGCGGCAGCGGGAAGCCGTAGTCCGACCCGGCGCCGGCGACCTCGTTGGGCCAGCGGGTCCGGGCGAGCCGGTCGGTCAGGTCGTCGAGGTCGGCCTGGGGGATGTCGATGCGGAACGGCGTGATCATGGTCTGCGCTCCCGGGATCGCGTGCGAATATCGTTGGCCTGGCCAACGATACCGCAATCGTTGGTGCTACCAACGATTCGTTGTGCGCGTCACAGCGGAATCCCCGGTCGCCACGGTCAGCGCGCTTGGGCGTGGTGCTCGACGATGCGGGTCAGCAGCCCGACGAGCTGCTCGCGTTCAGCTGGCGAGAGCGGGGCACACAGGTCCTCCTGGATCTGCGCCAGCACACCCTCGAGGCCCGCCAGGCGACGACCCGCCGCCGGGGTGAGGGTGATGATGTTCCGCCGGCCGTCGGCGGGGTCCGGTGACCGCTCGATCAGCCGCTGGTCGGCCAGCTCGTTCAGCGCCGCGACGACGTCACTGCGGTCGATCCCCGTGCGGCGGCCCAGTTCGGCCTGACTGACGGGACCGCCGTCCTGCAGCGCGGCCAGCAGCCGGTAGTGGTAGCCGCGGGCGTCGACGGCGGCGAACCGCTCGGCCACCAGGCGATGGCTGTGCGCGGAGGCCTGGTTGATCAGCCAGCTCGGCATGCGCCTGAGCCGCCCAGGTGGCGCTTCGTCGCCCGTCTTCATGCCCGCCAGGGTACCGAATTGTTGGTCCCACCCACGAATGCCCGAGCCCGGGTGATCTACGCGGCGCCGCCGAGCTCGTGTACCACGGCGGCCGACCACGAGGCGTTGCGGGCGCGTGCGGCGCTCGCGGCACGCTCAGCCGGCGACCATGACGGTGACGCCGCCGCCGTCGTCGGCCGGGCCGTTTCCGCCGCCGCCAGCAGGGCGGGATCGTTGGCGGCGTCCTGATCGCCGGCGCGCTGGTCGGCCGCGCACGCCGAGATGCCGAGCAGGAGCACGGTCGCCATGCCCAGCAGGGTCACGGCACGCATCCAAGACATGTGACTTTCTCCGGTTCGTCCGTTCGGGAGCTCAGGCCCGGGAGCCTGCGGTCCGTACGGACGAGACGGCAGGCACGGCGGAACGGTTCCGCAAGTCGGGCCGGTAGCCGGCCGGAGGTCGTCGCCGACCGGCCACCAGTCCTCCGACGTGCTCAGGCGGTGTTGATGTGCACGCCGACCGCGTTCATGGTCGACCTGAGATCGGCGTAGTAGACGTCCATGGCGCACTGGCGGCCGGCGAACACGTACCCGACGCAGGGCCGCAGGTAGCCGCCCAGGCTCTGGCCGCTGATGACGCCGCGAGCCAGTAGCTTGCCGTTCGACCCGATGCTGACCACCGGGCCGCCGCTGTCCCCGTTGCCGTTGATGGCCTCGCCGAGCGCGTGCTCGGCGTGCACCAGTCCGGGTGACCCGGCCGACGCCCTGCGACGGCGGGTCATTCGCCGGTGCGGCCGGATCAGTGCTCGCTGAGGGGAACCGCTACGCAGACGTCCGGAAGGCCCGCCGCGGGCCATGCGACGAGCAGGTCGAGCACAGTGCCTTCGGGGCGGCGCGGGGTGAATTCGACCGTGGAGCGGAAGGAACGGTCCCCGCCGCTGGACGTGCCGCCCTGCGGCGGGACCCAGGTCGCGTCCCGGTCGTGCAATACCGCGATGGACGCGCCCCGGCGGTGCGTGTGCGGCCGCTCGGCACCGTCACGAACCGGTGGGAAGCCTCCGGCGGCCGCGGCCTGCGCCCGTGCCTCGACGGCCACGCTGAGGACCTCCAGCGACAGGAGGTCACCGATCGCGGTGAGGCGGGTCAGCACGACCGCCGCGTCCTCGCCGCGGCTCAGCACCTGCGGCACCGCGACGGCGCGTCCCGCCTCGACCGCCAGCTCCTCGAACGGGTCGGCGCCGATGTGGTGCCGCAGCGAACCCGGCGCGGGCCGCGCACGCAGCGGCGCATCCCAGATCGAGACGGTGTCGCGCTCGACCGTTGCCCGGTCGGGCAGGGACAGCTCCACGACGGTCTCCGCGAAGCCGATCTCCGGCCACGCCAGCACCACCGACACATGGTCGAACAGCGGCGGAAACCGCAGCGCGGCCTGCAGGCTCGGACCGTGAGTGCCCTCGAAGTGATCGCCGCTGCTCGACGACCACGACGACGCGAACTCCCAATGTGCGCGCCCGTCGTCGTCGAGCCACCCGACCCGCAGGTCGACGCCCTCGTCGAACGGCGGAAGCAGGCGACGCGGCGCGGCGGGCGGCGCACCGCGCCCCGCCCGGATGTCCGCCTGCCGTTCGGAGGCGTTGCGCCGGTCCAGCGGTCGACGCGCGAGCAGTTCGAGCTCGAACCAGGTGGGCCGCGAGACGGCGCGGACGATGCCGACCGTCAGCTCGGGTCGCTCGACCACCAGGCCGCCATGGTGCGCCAGCACCCCCAACGTCTCATCCATGGCCATGCGCCAGCGTACCGCCGCCACCCCCTCGCTTGATGCCGCCTCGTCGTCAGGGGCACACGGCGCGGCGGGGCGTGACGTCGCCGACGTAGGCGGCCCACTCGACGGCGGTGAGGTCGCGGCCGGCCACGGCGCACAGCCGCTGCCGCCAGTCCGCGATCGACACGTTCCAGAACAGCACCGCGCCGTCGTCGTCCGCGGTGACGAGCGAACGGCCGTCGGGGCCGAACGCGATCGCGGTCACCGCGTCGGAGCCGTGGCCGCCGAGCCGGCCGAGCAGCTCTCCGGCCGCGACGTCCCAGAGTGTCGGCGCCGTGCCGAAGCCGCCGCCGGCGGCGAGCATGCGCCCGTCGGGGCTGAAATCGACCGCCAGGACGGAGCCGGTGCCGAGGAACAGCGCGGGCAGCACATCCCGCTGCCGTTCGTAGTTCCACAGTTGTACGGTGCCGCCGTCGGAGCCGATCGCGACGACGGGCTCCGTCGGGTGCCACGCAACGACCGGACTGGCATCGACGCTGCTGACCGGCGGGCCGTCAGGTGCGCGGATCCGCGCGCCGGTGACGAGGTCCCAGATCTCCACCCGGCCGTCCCGCGCGCCGACCGCGACGTGCCGCCCGTCGGGCGCGACCGCGAGCGCGCTGACCGGGCCGGCGCCCAGTTCACCGATCGGTGTGCCGCTCCACCGGTCGCCGGTGCGCCGCCAGTCGGTGATCACGCCGGTCGGCGAGCCGGTGAGGAAGCGGTCGCCGCCGGGGAACAGCGCGACGGTGCCGCCACGGTCCTCGCTGAGCACGACCGGCGCGCCGCCGGCGGGCTCCAGCGGGTACAGGACGAGCCGCCCGCCCGGGCCGGAGGCGACGACGGCGCGGGATCCGTCGACGAACGCCGCGCCGTTCGGATCGTCGAAAATCGGCGGCGGGAACGACTGCGGGCCGGACAGTTTCGTCCGGGTGCCGTCGGGACCGACGAGCGTGACGATGCCCGCCTCGTTGTCGACCACCGTGCCGCGGCCGTCCCGGCTCACCCGCGCGGCGGTGACGTGCCCGAAGCCGTCCAGGACGAGCCGCGGATCGCCGAGCGGGGCGAGGCCGAGCCCCGGGCGCAGGTCGAGGTCGGACACCACGACCCGGCCCGAGATGTCGGCGCTGACCAGCAGGTTCACGCCGGGGATCCACGCCATCGTGCGGAGCATGTTGGCGTGCCCCTCCAGCCGGCCGAGCGAGGCGCCGGTGTCGAGGTTCCACACGGTGATGTTGCCGCTGGCGTCGCCAGCGGCCGCGACCTTGCCGTCTGCGCGGACCGCCAGCGGCGCCAGCGACGAACCTTGCACGGAGCCCGGCAGCGGCGTGCTCTTCCCCGTCGTCAGGTCGACCACCGCGGCCCGCTCGATGGACTGTCCCGGGAACGGTGCCACATCGACCACCACACGGCGCAGGTCCGCGTCGAAACCGACCTTGCCGGTCGGTTCGGTGTCGATGTTCACGGGGGTACTGCGGCTGCCGTCGGCGATGGTCCAGACCGTGCCCACCAACGCCTTGTCCATGGGGTACACGGCGGCGAGCCGGGTGCCGTCGGCGCTGAACGCGATGCGTTCCGCGTTGGTCACGGCCGGGATGGCCGCGCCGACCTTGCGGCCGTTGGCGTAGTCCCAGACGGTCACCCCGTCACGGCCCGCCGCGGCGACCAGCCGGCCGTCGCGCGACAACGCCACCCCTTCGTCCACAGTGGACGGTATCTGCCAGGTGCGGGTGGAGTCGTCCGTGAGGTGCCAGGTTGTGACCGCACCCGATGGGGTCGCCGCGACCACGGTGTCGTTGTCGAGGAACGCGAGCCGTTGCGTGCCCGGCAGGCTCTTGCCGGCCCGTACCGCGCCGATCCGGCCGGCACGCGCCGGGCGGACCTGGACGATGCCGTCACGCCCGAACGACGCGACCGCGGTGCCGTCGGGTGACACGGCCATGGCCAGCGGATCGACTGCCCAGACCTGGACACTGGTGGCCAGCGGCGCGTACTGCAGGGTCCGCAGCAGCGCCTGGCGGGACGTGAACGAGTCCTCCATGCGCGACGCCTGCACGGCGAGCAGCATCGCCAGGTCCAGGTCCGAGCCGAGCTTGCCAACGGCCTGCAGCGCCAGCGCGCGGGACGCGGCCCGCACGGACTGTGCCTGGGCCCGGTCGGCGTTGCGTACCGCCAGCACACCGGTCCCCACCGCCAGCACCGTGAGCACGACGAGCGCGGCGATCGCGGCCCTGGCCCGGCGCAACGCGCGGCGCTGCAGGCGGCGGTCGTCGTCCTCCAGCTCATACGGCGCCAGCCCGTGCATCGGCGCGGCCAGCCTGGACAGGAACCGGCGGAACGCACCGTCGTCGAGCGCGAGCGAACCACCAGCACGCAACGGTGCCGCGTCCAGGTACGTCGGCTCCTCCGCGAAGCATCCGCGCAGCGCCGCCGGTGCCGCCGTCGACGCGGCGAAGTCGATCTCGCGATCCTCTTCGGACCACACGAACGTGCCGTCCGCGAGCACCAGCAGGATCTCCCGGCCCGGCGTGCCGTCCCGGAAGTGCTGGATCTCCCGGTTGACCCATTCCGACGCCGCCGCGGCCGGTGAGGCGATGACGACCAGCCGCGCGGAGCGGTCCAGCGCGCCGGCGATCGTCGTGAACAGGGCGGGGTTGACGCCGAGATCGGTCTCGTCGCGGAACACCTTCAGCGCCTGCCACGCGAACGGCGGCCGGGCCAGCCGGCGCAGCCCGTTGTAGATAGCGACCGCCAGCGCCCGGTCCGCCCGGGAGTATGAGATGAACGCGTCGTACCCGCCCTTGCCCGTGTCCTTCCTCGCGGCCATCAACAACCCGCGTCGAACGCGCGGAACGCGGTCTCGACGTCGCCCGCGGCGGCAACGACCGATTCGGCGTCCCTGCGGCTCATGCCGGTGTTGCCGGTCAACCCGGCGGTGATGCCGTCCAGCCGCCGGTGGTACCGGTCCACGGCGCCGGAGAGCGCCTCGTACTGCTGCGTGCCGCCCGGAGACTGGGACAGTTCGTTGCCGAACATCACCGCGGCGTCGACGAGCCGGGCCAGCTCGAACCTCGTCAGCGCGGTCATCGCGGGCGTGGTCGTCGGCGGCGGGAAGCTGCGCCACCGCCGGTACCCCTCCCTTGCGGCGCCACACGCCGACGGCGCCGTGACCGCCGGCGCGGCGGCCGTCGGGGACGCCGTCGCGGCGGCTGACGTGGACGGTGGCGTGAAGTACGGCGCAGGCCCGGCGACCGTGTCATCGCTACAGGCGCCGAGCATCACGGCTGACAGCCCGACGAGACCACTGACGACCCGCACCCGCCAGACGAGCAACGACATGTTCACGGAGCGTAGGCGACGCAACAGGCGCAGACGTCCCTCAAACGGACGCATCGGCAACGCGAAAGGCCCAGTGCGGGATGCTACGGAAGGTGCCGGGCGTCCAGCTCGTTGACCAGCGGCTGCCAGGCCTCCTCGTCGACCACACCCGTGTACGAGGGCAGCACCGGCAGCAGGTGCAGGCCGAACGGCGAGACCGCCCGGGCCACCCGTTCGGCGATGAGCGGCGAGCGCCAGTAGCCCGAGTGGCCGAGTCCGGTCGCTACCCGCTGGTCCCAGCGGTCGCCGTCGGGAGCCCCGTACCGGCCGACGGCCTGCGCGATGCGTTCGAACAGGAACTGGCCCGGCCCGAAGGTGAGGCCGAGCACCCGGTCGCGATGGGAGTGCAGGACGACGTAGCGCGAGTCGGGATGCCGGGCGGCGAAGCGCTGCGGGGACGCGCACTCACCGACCGGGACCGCGGCCGCGAGCAGGTACACGCCGCTGATCCGGGCACCGTGCCCGGACGCCTGGCTCATCAGCCACTCGAGGGCGGCCAGCAGCACCCGGCAGCCGAGCGAGTGCGCCACCAGGATGACCTCCGTCGTGCGCGGCAGGTCGGCCAGCAGCCGGCCCAGCGCCTGCCCCGACGCCGTCGCGGCCGGGACCCGGGTGGCGTAGGAGAGCTGCGTGACCACCGGCAGCCGGTGATCGCCGGGCCAGTGGAAGCCGAAGAAGCCGGCCAACCGGTCGGGCCGGGTCGGCCACAGGTTGTCCGACAGCGCCGCGACCAGCCGTTCGTAGCTCTGCTCGGCCACCGCCGGCGAGTTGGCGAACCCATGGATCATGATCACGGCACGATGCGACCGGCGCAGCGCCGCCACGCCTTCGCCGCTCACCGCCAGCGCCGGGTCCCGCGACTGGCCGGCGCGCACCGACAGCCGGTAGGTCCTCACCGGCGCAGCCGCTCGATGGCCGCGGACAGGTCGCGGGCCAGCCACGCGAAGAACCCGCCGAACAGCAGCGCCGCCACCACGAAGGCGGCCGAGTGCAGCGGCGCCGACCCGTCAGCCAGCGCCACCAGCAAGGCGATCAGCCCCGTCAGCCACCACGCGGTCACCTGAAGGTAGTGCCGCCAGCGGCCGGCCAGCCGGATCTGCAACTGGTCGATCGCCGTGGCAATGCCGTAGCTCAACTCGGCCGCGACGGCAGAGGACCCGCTGTCCCCGCCGAACCGCCGGTCGTCGAGCATGTGCAGGTCCTCCCGGTCGACGTCCGGGCAGAGGGCGAGGAGCAGCTCCGCGTATTGCGTCCCGTGCCGCGACGCGCGCTCGACGGCCGCGCCGATCTGGGCCGACAGGTGCTCCGCCGGGAGATTGAACGCCCCCCCGACGCCCGGTCCGGCGAACGTGACCTGCCGCCAGCGCTCGCCCACGACGGCGTCGGCGAGGTCCCGCGACCCGTCGTCGTTCGCCGGCCGCTCACCCTTCGCCGACACCAGCTCCATGGCCCGCACCAGTTGACCGAACACCGCCGGCCGCGGCGACCGGCTCCGATCGTCCAACCACACCGCGACCTGGCGGCGGTTGTAGGCGCCGCGCAACGGCAGCAGCCGCTTGACCGTCTCGATGAGCACCATCGCCGCCACCCCGCACACCACCACCCAGGCCGCGAACCGCCCGACGGACGCGCCGGGACCCTGCCACGGCAGCTGGAACGCCGCGGTCACCGCGACGCCGACCGCAAGGACGACGGGCAGCACGCCGGAGAAGGCCCACCGGTCCACCGGCACGCGGACGATGCCGAAACGTCGACGACGCCCGGCCGTCGCGGCGAAGCCAACGGCGGCGACCGCCACCGCCCCCAGGACACCGAGCACCACGGCGAGCGCCTGTTCCACCTGTCCTCCAGCACATCCAGAGCCGGTCGATCGCCGCCCCAACGTAGCGGCAGCCCTGGGTGTATCGCAGAACGTGGATCGGAAATCCACCTTCCGGAAACCCATCCCGACCCGAACGACGCACGGCCACGCGCCGACCGGCCATGGCGGCCGGGTCCGCCCGCCTCACCCCAGCTGGTCGCGGCGGCGGGTCAGGTAGGCGGCCTCGGCAGTGTTGCCGGCCAGGTCAATGGCCCGGTCGTACGCCGCGCGCGCCTGCCGGCTGCGGCCCATCCGGCGCAGCAGGTCGGCGCGGGTCGCGTGGAAGGCGTGATAGGCGGCCAGCCTGTCCTCGAGACGGTCGACGGCCGCCAGCGCCACGTCCGGACCGTCGAGCTCGGCGACCGCGATCGCCCGGTTGAGCGCGACGATCGGCGAGGGGTCGGCACGGACCAGCTGGTCGTACAGGGCGACGACCTGCGACCAGTCCGTGTCACGTACATCGCGGACAGACGTGTGCACGGCGTTGATCGCCGCCAGGATCTGGTAGCGACCCGGAGCCACCCCGGTCGCGGCCACGGTGGCCAGCCGCTCGCGCACCAGCCGATGCCCCTCGCCGATCAGCGCCGCGTCCCAGCGCCCTCGGTCCTGCTCGGCGAGGGCGACCAGCTCACCGCTCGCCGAGACGCGGGCGACGCGACGGGCCTCGGTGAGCAGCATTAACGCCAGCAGCCCGGCCACCTCACCGTCCTGCGGCATGAGGGCCCGGATCAGTCGCGTCAGCCGGATCGCCTCGGCGGTCAGGTCGTGCCGCACGGGATCGGTGTCGGGTCCGGTCGCCAGGTAGCCCTCGTTGAAGACGAGGAAGAGGACGGCGAGCACGCCGGAGACACGCTTCGGCAGGTCCTCCGCCGACGGCACCCGGTACGGCATGCGATTGGCCTTGATCTTGGCCTTCGCGCGGGTGATCCGCTGCCCCACGGCGCTCTCCTGGACCAGGAAGGCACGCGCGATCTCGGCCACGGTCAGCCCGCCGACCATGCGCAGCGTCAGCGCCATCCGGGCCTCCAGCGCGAGCGCCGGATGACAGCAGGTGAAGACCAGCCGGAGCCGCTCGTCGTCGATGACACCGAGAGACTCGGGCGGGTCGTCGTCATGCAACATCTGAGCCTCCTTGTGCTTGCCGTCGCGCTTGCTCTCCCGGCGGATCCGGTCGATCGCCTTACGGTTGGCGGTGGTCGTCAGCCAGGCTCCGGGATTCGGGGGTACGCCGTCGACGGGCCACCGTTCGACGGCGCTCACGAACGCCTCGGCCGCCGCCTCCTCGGCGAGGTCGAGGTCACCGAAACGCCTGGCCAGGGCGGCGACCACCCGCGCCCACTCCGCACGGTGGGCCCGGGTGATCGCCGCACCGGCGTCGTCGCCCACGTTCACAGGAACGGCCGCACCTCGACCCTCCGGTTGCAGGCTCTCGACCCTTCGGCGGCGAGCTTGAGCGCCACGTCGAGGTCCTCGGCCTCCATGACCCAGAAGCCGACGATGTGCTCCTTCGACTCCAGGTACGGCCCGTCGGTGAACAACGCCTCCTCACCCCGGTTGTCGATGACCGTGGCCGTGCCGGGCGAGCCGAGCCCACCGGCGAAGACCCAGTGCCCCTCGGCCTGCAGCATCTCGTTGAACACGTCGATGGCGGCCATCTCGGCGTCGGTGGCCAGGTCGGAGCTGTCGTGGAGCACGGAAACCAGGTACTGCATCTCGGAAAATCCCCTCCGGTTCGAACGCCCCTCACGGGCGCCCTCTCCCCTGCTACGAACGCAGCGGTCCCGATCCGACACCGCCCCCAGAGCATTTTTCCAAGACCTCCCGGCGAGCGTGCCGGAACGGGTCGGTTCTGGTCGCCATGAGCGGACGCCGCCGTCAGGCAAGATACTTCCCATGCCGCTGTTCGAGATGACGTCCGAGGCGCTGGTCGAGGTTCCGTCGACGAGCTTTGCCGCCGCGCAGGTCCTGGAGCGTGCCGACTTGCAGCGACTGCTCCGCGCCCGGATCGACACGATCGTCGACGGTGTGCTGGTCGTGGCGGAGGAGTTCGGCGCGTTCACCGACTCCCGGCGCCGGATCGACCTGTTGGGCGTGGACCGCGACGGCCGGCTGGTGGTCGTCGAACTCAAACGCACCAACGACGGCGGCCACCTGGAACTGCAGGCGCTGCGCTACGCGGCCATGGTCTCGGTCATGACCTTCGACGACCTGACCGAGCACTACGAGCACTGCGCCGACGGCAGACCACGGCACGCGCGGTCACCACGGACAGCCGCGACTGGACCCCGTACCGGATCACCACCCCCGCCGGACCAACGGAGCCGCTCCGCAAACGCCGCGCGGTCCTGGCCATGGTCACAGCGCTGCACGAAGCCGGGGTGCCCGCCGACCAACTCGCCGGCGTCCTGCCCCGCTCCCGATTCCTGTCGGTCGACGGCGTCCTCACCGGCGAGGACCTGGCGCAGGCGTTCATGGTGAGGTATTCCGCCTCGACCAAACGACTCGGCCGGTGGTTCCTCGACACGCCACTGCACGACAACGACCGCACCTGGGTGCTGTCGAAGATGTGGGGCACCAACACGGAACCGGTCCTGGACGCCCTGCTGACGCTGGCTCCCGGAGAAGGATTCGGCTACCAGGCCGTCGACCAGGACTGAGCGGGCCATGGGGGCAACCGCCGTCTCCGGTCAGAGCATCAGCTGACAGCCAGTCGTGCGCACGCCGACCGGGTCGCGTCGTCGAGGGGGAAGTAGCTCTCGATTCGCAGCTCGTCGAGGGTCACCTGCTGCGGTGCGGAGAACATCGTGATCGTGGTGAGGAACCCGACGCGGAGGTCGCCGCGGCACAGCTGGATCTCCAGGGTCGACCCGCTGTGCGCGGAGAAGTCCGGGCGGCGCCAACCGGAGGGCACATCGGGGTACGCCAGGGTGCGCTCGATGAGTGCCCGGAGCCGGTCGTCCGGCCGGCCCTGCAATGTCTCCCGGTGCAGGCGCGCGATCATCCGGTGGCCGACGTGTGCCCAGTCCGTGACGAACGGCCGGACCAGGTGCGGATCGAACAGCAGGGTGAACATGTTCAGCGGGGTCGGCAGCCGGTCGGGTTCCGCGACGAAGTGCGCGAACAACGCGCGGGCGGCCCGGTTGCTGCGCAGGATGTCGTAGCCCCCGGACAGGATGGTCAAGGGATAGGGCTCCTGCTGCTGCATCATGCGGTCGATCGCCTGCTCGACGGCCGGTGCGAGCTCGTCCAGTCCCGGCTCGGGAAAGCGGGCCGGGAAGCCGGCGGCGAGCAGCACCTGGTTCTGCTCGCGCAGCGGCGCGTCAAGGGCGACCAGCAGGCGCAGCACCATGGCTTCGCTGGGTTGCGACCGGCCCGACTCGAGGAAACTGACGTGCCGCGCGGAGACGCCGGCGGCGATGGCGAGATCGAGTTGGGAGATCCCGCGGCAGTCCCGCCAATATCGCAGCAGGGCCGGGAACAGGCGGCCGGTCACCCGCCCGATGCTAGCCACCGGCCGGCGGTGCCACACCTACGTCCGCAGGTAATTGAGCTGTGGGACGGCCGGTCCGTACGGTCGCCGGGCATGAGCAGAGCAGTGTTCCTCACCGTCGTGGCCGGCGTCGCGGTGTGCATCGGCGGGTTCGCCGCCGCGCTGCCGCACCGGCTGCTGGACAGCAAAGGGGTGACCCCGACCGCGGCCGCGAACGTCTGGGGCCGTGAGGTGGGTGTACTCATCGCGGCGGTCGGCGTCACCGCGTTCCTGGTGCGCGATCAGCCGGATTCGCCGACGCTGCGGGCGTTGCTGATCGGCAACGTGATCGTGCAGCTACGCCTTCTTCGCCAAGTGCCCACACCGGCTCGCCTGCGCCTGACCGCACTCGCCAACCGACTCGCCGACGTCGCCACTCCATCCGGCCCAACACCGAACCAACTCGGCAACGGCACGGCCTTCATTCCGCTCACCGCCCTGCGCGCGAGCCTCCGGGAGGGCCCTTCGTGACGAGACCGCGACCCACAGAAACTTGGGCGCCCCGTGCAGCCGAACAAGACGAACTGCACGGGGCGTCTTCGTTGCCGTTCAACCAGGACTCAGCCGAATTCACGCTCAGTCTGCTGAATCCGACGACCGCCATCGATCGAAGCGACTCACCGGACACGTTGGGCGAGCCTCAGCTCAGTCAGGTAGCGCTTGACGACTTGGCCCCCGTAGTTGACGTCGATGAGCCGGGCGATGGAGTTCAGCAATGCGCTCTGCTGCGCGTCCGGCAAGGCACGGTGGTCGGAGTAGGTCAACAGTAGATCCAGGTAGTCCGCTGTCGAGTACGGCAACTCCCACTCGTATCGGTAGAAGCTCGCAGGCCCGAACCGCTCCGACGAGGTCAGCTCCCGATCGTCCTCCGGAATCTCCCGAGCACCTTCAAGACGCAGGCCCGGCGGGGTCGACGGATCGAAGCGCTCGTAAAGCTTCTGAATCTCAACGAAGAACGCCTCGGTCCAGGTGCCACCGGCGATGTGGTGGGTTCCCACGGTGGCCAGCAGACCACCGAGACGCAAGGCGTCAGCAGACTTCGACACCCGCACGGCCGGATCGATCCAATGAAACGCCGTCGCGGAGAACACCACGTCGAACGGTTCCCCAGGCAAGGGCCACTCCTCGAACGCTGCCGTCACGACCTCCACCGAGTCGAATCCGGCGAGATTTCGCCGAGCCACAGCGGCCATGTCCGCGCCCAACTCGACGGCCACGATCCGGTAGCCTCGTTCCGCCAGCGGCACGGTCGCCTGCCCAGTGCCACAGCCGATCTCCAACACCCTTGCACCGGGCGCTACTCCGGCCGCAGCGAGATCATCGAACATCTGTGCCGGGTACCGGGGCCGGGCACGGTCATACCGTTCAGCGTCCTCGTTGAAAGTTTCTCGCAGCCTCACGTAGTCATTGCTATCGCTCACCCAGAGAGAGTACGGGGGCCACTCCTACGGCAGGCACTCAATTCTCAATGCCTGGCTCGCCGGGGCGCTGCAGCTCGCCCGCCTGCCGATCGTTACCGGAAATTCGCAATAACGTGCCCGTATCAAGTCCCATGATCTTGCGCGCCACTGTGACCGCTCCCTCCGCTTCGCCGTCGACCCAGATGATCGAACGGAGCAGCGGCGGAAGCGGAGTGTCGTCGAGGCGGACGGGGATGACCCGCAAACGAATCGTCGGCCAGCGCGATCGCGAGCGCGCTGGCCATCGTGCCATGTCAGGCCACTCCACCGGGTCCGTCGGTCACTGCCAGCTGCCGGCGGAACTCGGTGAACGCCGGAAACGGAAAGCGGCCGTGGCAGTCGTTGCGGTTGGAGTAGCCCGGGTAGTCACCGCTGAGCAGCCAGCCGCGCTCGCTGTCCCATCGCCACGCGTAGTCGTCCTCCGGGACGGCCTGCATGAGCTGCGCGGCCATCTGCGCCGCGTCCTCGCCGTGGAACAGGCCGAGCCGCTCGAACGTGCCGGCGATGATCTCGCGGCGGTCGTTGAGCAGCGCTGCCTCATCCGAACCGTGACCGACCCAGCGCGCCAGCAGCAGCATGCCCACCTCGGGCGGGAGCGGGTGCGAATCCGGCGCGGTACGCATCTGTGCCACTACCGCTTCGAGCTCGCTCCAGCGCAGGCAGAACGGATGCCAACGCGCCTGGTCCCAGTGGCCCAATTCCACCGAGACGTCCGGCACGTCGTAATCCTCGTCATCCCAGTCCTCGTCGTCCTCGTCGACCTCGTCATCGTCGATCTCGTCGTCGTCCTCGTCGTCCCGCTGCAGATACAGCACATGCAGGGCAAGCTCGAAGTTCAGTTCCAGCCCGAGCCACCAGCCGCGGCGGGCCGGCAGGATGACCCGCGCCGAGGAAAGATCGTCCTCGTCCTCTTCGTCCCAGTCGTCATCATCGACATCAATGTCGTTGAGCCGCCGCGCCAGCCTCTCGCCGACCGCTACGAAGTCGAACCCGTCGGTATCGTCGAACGCGTAGCAGCGCCAGAACTGCGGGTCCCGAGTCGCGGCGACCAACGCCCGCCCAGCCAAATCCATGTCGTACCACTCCTCCGATCGCGGCCGGAACGGACTCTATCGATATCCACGACAGAGGCAGCACGGCGGACCCGGCTACGGAGTGATCAATGGCGTCCGGACGTTGATCGACGTGCCATGTTGGCAGTGCAGGAAGAACGGCCCGGCCGGTGGCGGTTCGATCGTGAACACGCCGAGATGATCCGCGGTGACCCGGGTGTCGATGCCCGACGCGGTGCGGACGTCGATCTGCGCCGGGCACTGGGGAAGGATCTGACCGAACACGACTCCCGACATGAAGGTCAGCTCGATGGAGGCGTATTCGGTCGAATACGTGAGCGAGCGCAGTGCCGCCATGTCCGCCCGGGAGCGGGCAGCCGAATCTGTCAGCGAGTCGTACTCCAGCGCCGCAAGATCGGCGTCGATGTTCCGCCACGCGAACATCGCCCGGCCGGACTCGATGACGCTCTGCGGCACGGCATACGATTCCTGAACTGCTTCGGCAAGCCTGGTCACCAGGTGCGCGTCGTCCCACTGGGGTGTCGTCATCGGTCGTCACCTCTCTCCGCTTCCCCCTCGTCGGCTACCCCGCCGGCGCCGTCCGTATGCAGGATCGCGGCGAAGGACGGGCATTGGCGTAGCTCGTCCAGGCATCGTCTGCGGGTCGGGCCGATCGATCCGATCTTCATGTCGAGCTCGGCGGCGATCGTGACATAGGACGGCTTCGCCGCGCTGAACAGCCGCAGCAGGAGATGTCGGCACTGTGGCCGCAGCTCGGCGAGGGCCTGCCGGAGGATGGCGTTCTCGATCGCCCGGTCGATGTTCCGCTCGACGTCGTCGAAACCGTCCTCCGTCAAGGAACCCTGTTCCGAGCGCCGCTCGAGCTGAGTGCGCCGCCGAGCTGCCTGCACGGCCCGCAGGCACTCACGTCGGGTCGTCGTGGCGACCCAGCCCGGTAAAGCGGCCGGTTGCCGCAGCTCGGCAAGGTGCTCCACCAGGAGCAACCAGACGCTCTGGCAAACGTCGTCGCGATCCGATGCGCTCAGGTCGAACCGCCGGCAGATCGACCACACCAGTGGAGCGAACCGCTCCACCAGGGTGTCCCATGCCTCTTGGCTCCCACCACGGGCCGCGATGACGAGTGGCTCCACGGTCGTGTCCAGGAGCGAGGAGCTGTCATCGCCGGTTGCCGCGTCGGTACCCGCACCGGCTACCTCAGATCGGCCCGCCGGAATGCGCCGCCCAATTGCTCCTCGAACGTCTTCAGCGCGTCCCATGGGTCACCACCGTTGTCAGCCGTCAGAGCGGCAAGGCGGCCCGCCACCAGACCGGCGGCGAACGAGTTGCCGGACCACTTTGCATACTTTGTGAAGGTCGTCTGGCCGGTGTGGCCGTCATGCAAGCCAAGGCGTTCGTTGTCATGATGCTGAATGTCGACGTCGCCGACGAGATACGTGCTGCTGACGTCTTCGGCACGTGCGAGGAACCTGACCCAGGGAACCTTCGGAGTGAAGCTGGTGACCTGATTATTATCGTCGAGCCCGCCAACGGAGATTACACCGTCGAGGGCCGCCGGGAACATCGCCGACTTCGGCGACGGGTGGCTGCGTCCGGCCGGCGGCTCAAGTTCACCGTGGTTTCCCGCCGCGGCGACGACGAGGATCTCCGGGCTGATGAGCTCCACTGCCCGGCTGAGCACGAGTGGCGGCTGCCCGTCCTCGGTGAATCCGCCCAGTGGCACGCACAGGACCTTGACGCCGGTTCCGCGGAACTCGACCATGCGCTTGGCCACGTCCCAGGCCGTGCCGGTTGCGGTGTCGCTGTTCAGCACCGCACGCATGTTGAGGGCCACGGCCGGTCCCTGCCGGAGAATCAAGCCGGCAGTGAACGTGGCGTGCCCCGCCCAATGCGGATACGGCGGTCCCGAGGAAAGGATGTCGCCTTCATCGGCAACGAACCTGCCGGTGAGGTCCGGATGGTTGAACAGCGGAGTGTCCAGGAGCCCCACCACGACGTCACGGCCCGTTCGTTCCCGGCGAAGAACTCCGGCAACGCGTAACGGCCCGTCCGGCGAGGGCTCCGGGAACTTGGTGGCCGGGCCGGTACCGCTCAGGTGCGGCAGGCCGGTGATGCTCTCGACGTGCCGGTTACGGCCCATCTCCGGTGACCACCCGCGATAGCGTCCGGCGAAGTCGTGCCTGATACAGAACAGCAGCTTCTCCAGGTCGGTACGTGGCGAGCCACCGGCCGGGCGCAGGCCGGGCTGCTGCATTGACGCCACCCGCTTCTGGTACTCGGCGTCGAGTTGCCCGGTCACCTGCCCGTCCGCAAAACCGTTCACCGCGACCAGTTGCAGGCCCAGCGGACCACTGTTCTCCTCTTCCGTCACTTGAATGGGCAGACCGAGCTCGGCGATGGCCGAGATGACGAGGTTGACGTGCGGGCGAGCGACGATCAGTTGGTCCGGCGCGGCGAGACTCTCCCGTCCCGGCCGCCTCTTGTCCGTTTCCTGCGGATTGACAGACGTCATCGAAATGTCCCCTCATGCGCTGCGCCCACGGGTAGGCTGCACACGGAAAGAGGGATGTCCGCATCCGTTGATACAGCGGAGGCTGGGCCATGGCGGCCACGGCACTTGTCGATCAGGCACGGGAAGCGTTCCTCGCCGCTGAGCGTGATCCGGCGCGGGCGCAGGAGGCCGCCTCGCGGATCCTTGCGCAGGCACGGGCCACCGGTGATCTTGCCGCGTGTTCGATCGCGGAGCGGGCGCTGGCCGCGGCCGCGCTGCACGTCAGTGACCTCGAAGTGGCCATGCGGCACGCCCGCCTGGCAATCCGCAACGCAGAGCGCGCCGGAGCGGCCGACCTGGCGGCCGAAGCCAGGATGACGCTCGCGTTCGCGGCGAGTTCCCGTGGTCGACTGGCCGCCGCGTTGCGCGAGGTCGATGCGGCGATGCCCCATCTGCGCGGCATCGAGAGCATTCGCGGGCAGGCCCAGCGTGGCGTCATCCTGCACCAGTGGGGCCGCTTGGATGAGGCGCTGCAGTGTTACAACGCCGCGTTGGCGACGCTGCGCCGCATCGGCGACACCCTGTGGATCTGGCGGGTGCTCTCCAACCGTGGGGTGCTGCACGGTCATCGCCTCGAGCTGGCCGCGGCCCAGGCGGATCTGACCGAGGCGGTCCGGCTCTCCGACGAGCTGAACCTGGGGATCTCCGCCGCGTACACGATCGAGAATCTCGGCTGGGTCCACACGATGCGCGGGGACCTCCCGAAGGCGCTCACCTTTCTGAACGAGGCCGAGGCACGGTTGCGAACCGCCGGGGCGCAGCTCGGCGAGGTGCTCCGCGACCGCAGCGAGCTGCTGCTGTCAATGAATCTGGTGGCCGACGCGCGTACGGCCGCGGCCGCGGCCGTCACGGAGCTGGACCGTGACCAACGGCTGGTGGTGGTGCCGGAGGTGCGGCTGCTGCTCGCCCGCGCGGCGCTGCTCGACGGTGACCCGGCCACGGCACTGCTGCAGGCGCAGCGCGCCGTTCGGGAGTTCTCCCGCTCCAAGCGGACGGAGTGGGTCGCGCTGGCCCAGTTCGCGGCCGTTTCCGCGCGTCGCGCCGGGTCCGGTGGCCGTCCGGTCGGGACCCGGGAACTGGAGCGGGTCGCGGAGCAACTGGAAGCCACCCCGTGGATCGCGGTGGCCGTCGACGCCCGCATCGCCGCCGCCGACGCGGCGTTGGAGCGCGGCAGCACCGGCCGCGCGATCCGCAACCTGCAGCTGGCCGGACGGTCGACCAGGCGAGGGCCGGCGGCACAGCGGGCCCGGTCGTGGTACGCGACCGCGCTGCTGCGCCACTCCACCGGCAACAGCCGAGGAGCGGTGCGTGCCCTGCGCGCCGGTCTGCGCATCATCGACGAGCACCGCGCGAGCTTCGGTGCCACCGACATCCGGGCCCGAACCGCCGCCCACCGCACGGACCTGGTCCGGCTCGGCCTGCGGATGGCCGTCGCGGAGGACACGGCCGTCGGCGTCTTCGAGTGGGCCGAGCGCGGGCGGGCCAGCCTGCTGCACATCAGGTCGGTGCTGCCGCCGGACGATCCGGTCCTCGCCGCGTCCCTGAGCGAGCTCCGCCGGGTGGTCAGCGACGTCTATGAGGCGGGTCGAGCCGGACGCAATCCGGCTCGTGCGCTGCACCGGCAGGCGGCGCTGGAAGGGCGGATCCGGGACCACTGCCGCCAGCAGCAGGGGACGGCCCGGCTCACCGAACCCGTGCCGGTCGGGGAACTCGAAGGTGCGCTGGGCGCGGCGGCACTGGTCGAATTCGTCGAGCTGGACGAGCACCTGCACGCCGTCGTGGTGGCCGATCGCGGCGTCGGCCTGTACCGGCTCGGACCGACGGGCGAGGCGTCCCAGCTGCTCGACCGGATCACGTACGCGCTGCACCGGCTCACCCTGACCCGCCAGGGCAGCGCGGCCGGCCTGGCAGCCGCCCGGACGGTTCTGCTGGACGCCGCCGGACGTCTCGACCGCGCGCTCTTCGGTCGCCTGCCGGTCCGCGTCGACAACGGTCCGCTGGTCGTCGTTCCGACCGGGCGTCTCCAGTCCGTGCCGTGGTCGGTGCTGCCCCGGTGCGCGGGGCGCCCGGTCACCGTCGCCTTCTCCGCGACCAGCTGGTTCCAGGCCCATACCCAGCCATACCTGCCGATCGGCGGGACCGTCGCGATCGCCGGACCGGATCTGCCGGGTGGCCACGTCGAAGCCGAGCGGGTCAGCGGGATCTACGGCGGCGAACTCCTCACCGGCCAGTCCGCGACGGCGGCGGCCGCCATGGACTCGCTGACCCGGGTCGACCTCGCCCACCTCGCCGTCCACGGCACGCTCTCGCAGCACAACCCGCTGCTGTCGGCCCTGCGGCTCAGCGACGGGCCCCTGATGATCTACGACCTCGAGCGGTTGCCGCGGACGCCGGGCCTGGTGGTGCTCGCCGCCTGCAACAGCGGCAGCCATGTGGTGCTGGCCGGCAACGAACTGCTGGGGCTGAGCGCGACGTTCCTCGCGCGCGGCACCCAGCAGATCATCGCCTCGGTCATCCCGATACCTGACGTGCAGACCGTTCCGCTCATGCTGGCGTTCCACGACCGGCTCGTCGCGGGTCAGTCACCGGCCGAGGCGCTGGCGTTGACCCAGCAGCAGGTCCTCGGAGCGTCGGATGGTCCGGTACTGGCCTCCGCGGCCGGATTCGTGTGCATCGGATCTGGGCTCGTCCGCCTGCCGTTGCCCGCCCCTTCGACCGCGGCGAGCACGAGTCCTCCGCGAACGGCACCGTAACCGCCGACGCTGATGCGTGCGTCGCGGTTACGCCGAAGGCCCGGCGCCGGCGTCGTGCACGGCGATGCCGTCGGCCACCTGGCCGGACGTGGGCGGTACAGCGCCGACACCCGCCGCGGTGATCGCGTCGATCAGCCAGTCCGCCGGCTCACCGCCGTTGTGGTCGGTGCCCGGCAGCGCCGGCGCCGCGCCGATTCCCTGCCCGCCACCGGCGCCAGGCGCGGGTCCGGCGTCGGTGGCGTCACCGGCCGCAGGCGACTGGTCGGGCCGGGTGGACGGGACCTGCGAGTCCGAGGACTCGATGGTGATCGTTGTCTTCACGGCTGTTCCACCTCACTGGTTCAGGACCGCGTAACGGCCCTCGAAGTTGATCTGTGAACTGGTCAGGTTCCGGACGGTCAGCCAGTACGTGACGTGCGTGGTGCTCGCCCGTTCGACCTCGACGTCCCACTCGATCTCCGGCGCGCCCTGGACCGGCGTGGTCGGCATCATGTGCCAGATCACGTGCCAGTCAGCGGGCCACTGGAAGGTGAACCACCGGCCGGACTGCTTCGCGCCGAGTGCTCCGAGAAATTGGGTTCCGATGCGCATCTTCAGACTCCGTCTCTACCAACCGAGGACCGCGAACCGGCCCTCGAAGTCGACCGGCGTGTCGACCAGGTTGACAATTTCGATCCAGTAGGTGGCGTACCGGTCGTTGGCGCGTTCGACCATGGTCCGGAACCGCAGTTGCGGGCCACCCGGCCGCGGGCTCGTCGGCATCACCGTCCACAGCACGTGCCAGTGCGCCGGCCAATTGAACGTGAACCACCGCTGGGTACCGCGCGCCGGAATCTGGCCGCGGAACTGCACGCCCGTCCACGTCGCGGTCTGCAGCGCGGCGGCGATCAGCTGGCGCAGGTCGGGCCGGTTCCCGATGCGTTGCGTCGCGGGGAAACTGGGCAACGCGTCCTGCTGCGGCGACCCCGTGGAGCGCAGCAGCTCGCGCGCCCGGGCCGGAGACAGCCGCGGCCGACCGTGCGCCCGCAGGACGCCCTGCGTGCACGCCAACGCGCCGACGATCATCGGCGACGCACTCGACGTGCCGCTGAACGCGCTCGTGTACCAGACGTCGACGTTGCCGCCCTGCAGGTCTCCGTAGCCGGTCGTGACCACCTCGCGCCCCCAGCCCTGCGCGTCGACGCATTGGCCGTAGTTGGAGAATCCGAGGCGGGAGCGGTCCGGTCCGTGGTTGCCACTCGACGGTGCCCCGGCGCCGACGACCACAGCCCCGGAGTCCAGGTCCGTGCGCCGGAACGGGTTGCGCCACCAGCCGGGCCAGTTCGGATCGCCCCGGTCGTAGATCGGGTCGTCGAGGTCCTGCGAACCGTTGCCGGCCGCCTCGACCACGATGACGCCCCGGTTGACCGCGTACCGGACGGCCAGGTAGTCGTCCGGCCACCATTCGACCGCGATGAACCCGAACTGGGTGTCGCCGCCGGGGTACCGCGGCCCGCCCCGATGGATCTCCAGCAGGAGGATGTCGCCCGGCCCCAACCGGTCGGCCCCAGCGCGGATCGCCTGCGCGGTCGGCACCGAGAACGCCGACGCACTGATGAAGGCGTCCGACGCGATACCGACGATGCCGACGGTGTTGACGTCGCCGCTGATCTCGCCGAGCACCGCGGTGCCATGGTTGGTGCCGCGGCTCTGCGGGTCGGCGTCGGCGGTCCCGGCGACGACGCCACCCTGGTTGGCGGTCAGGTCCTCGTGCGTGAACCGCCAGCCCCACTCGCAGTCGACGATCCGCACGCCCGCACCGCGACCGCCCGGCTGCGTCCACGCCCAGCGGGCGTCGATCCCGCCGGGCGCCGCGTCGAGGTACCCTTGCCGCCCGCTGAAGTCCGGCGTCACCGGCGGCGCGTCCGGCCCGGTCGGGGCCATCGCGTTGAGCAGTGCCGGTGCGGCACTCACGTCGCTGACGAGCACCGCGAGATCGGCCGGCGGCTTGACGTAGGCAGCCTCGACCGCCGGGCTTTCCCTGAGCTGGGCGGCCAGTTCGTCGAGCCGGTCGTCAGGCGCGTCCACGTGATAGAAACGCGACATCCGGTCGATCAGCTCGTTTGTCGCACCGCTCGGCTGACCACTGTCGGGTGAGCCGGCGGGCGCCCTGAGGGCCCGCACCCGCTCTTCCGAAGCGCCGAACAGGGGCCGGATGACGACGTCCGGCGCGGCAGCCACCGTTGCCAACGGCCCGAGGTCGGATCCGTTCAGCGACCGCGCCTCCGTCGGGGAGATTCGCAGGTCGGCGCTGTCCGCCCCGACCACGATCAGCTCCCGCCGACCCGGTCCGGCGGACGGTGCGGCGCCGGGCGGTTCCCGGCTCGGCTCCAATGGGTTCGAAGTCATGGCGTCCTCTCCACTGTGCGCCACGCACGGTTGCGTGGATGCCGGGGAAGAGACCCGACCCCAGCGCCGTGATACATGCACCCACGGAGCAGACACCCGCTCCTGCCGGGCCGGAGCGGCACAATCCGGCCGCGTCCGGTGTTGCCGGGCAACCCGGTCGGGCTCCGCACCGGTCTAGGTCTGGTGAAGGGGGTGCCAGTGGACAAGAAGATCGAGTCCGAGCTGCACGAGTACGTCGAAACCCGATACGTGCACCTGCGCCGGACCGCGTTCCTGCTGTGCGGCGAGTGGCATCGGGCCGAGGATCTCGTGCAGACGGCGCTGGCCAGGGTGGTGGTGGCGGCGCGGCGTGGGCGGGTGGAAAACCTCGACGCGTACTCCCGGCAGGTGCTGCTGCGGGTCTACCTGGACGACAACCGGCGCGGGTCGCGGCGGCGCGAGCAGAACTGGGCGGACCCCGCCGGTGCGGTCGAGCCGCCGGCGGCGAGCGGCGACCAGGCCACGGCGCTCACCGTGCTGGCGGCGCTGCGCTCCCTGCCGGCGCGGCAGCGGGCGACCATCGTGCTGCGCTACTGGGAGGACCGCAGCGTCGAGGACACCGCGGCCGTGCTCGGGGTCAGTGAAGGCACGGTGAAGAGCCAGTCGGCCAAGGGTCTGGCCACGTTACGCCAGACCCTCGCCGGAAGTCAGATGGAGCTCATGTTCAGCGATGGAGGTGCGGTCTGATGCCGCTCGATGAACTGCGCACGACGCTGTCCCAGGCCGTGGAGCTGGATGAGCCTCCGGTCGGTGCCGGACCGGCCGCGGTGTTCGCGCGGGCCGACCGGACCCGGACCCGGCAACGGCTCACGGCGCTGGTCAGCGGGATCGCGGTGCTGGGCGTCGCGGTCGGCGTCGCCGTGGTGGCCGCCGACCGGCCGGACGGAGCACCCGTGGCCGCCCCGGTGCCGAGCGTGTCGGCGGGCGCCCCGTCCACGCCGGCCTGGACGCTGCCGGCGGGCGACCCGTCCGGCCCGGTCCGGGCGTCGACCGCGCCCGGCGCCGGGCGTGCCGACGAGCTGCCGGGCGACGTCATGCTTGCCACCCTGCGGCGGCTGCTGCCGGCCGGCGTGACCGCGTCCGATCCGGTCAGCCAGCGGGGGTTCGCCGAGCTGATCCTCACCGACCCTGCCGGGCGCGGCAAGATCCAGATCAATGTGCAGCCGAACTTCATCGCCGGCCGCTCGCCGGGCCGCGACGCCGGCAGTGACCCGATGGACCTGTTCTCCTGCGCCACGCGGCCCAGCCCGCCCGGCACCACCTGCACCGCAACGACGCTGGCGGACGGCACGCTCGTCGTGCTCACCGACGGCCCGTCGGAGGATGCCGGCCATGACCGGATCAAACTGCGCATGGCCGACATCTACCGGCCGGACGGCGTCCGCGTCGTGGTCGGCACCTGGAACGCCGTACACGAGAAGACCAACACCGCAACCCGCGCCGAGCCGCCGCTGACCACCCAGCAGCTGCAGGCGATCGCCACCGACCCGGCGTGGCCCGCCAAACCCGCATAGGCCCGACGGCCAACCGGCGCAGGCCCTCGTAGGCTGAGCGGGTGGAGATCGAGCGGCATCTTGATTGGGCCGGCTGTGTCAACGCCCGCGACCTCGGTGGCCTGCCTGCCGGCGACGGCCGGACGACCCGGTGGCGCGCTGTGGTGCGCGCCGACAATCTCGACCGGCTCACCCCGCAGGGCTGGGCCGCCCTGGCCGCGTACGGGGTGCGGACCGTGGTGGACCTGCGTGAGGACGACGAGCGTTCGACCGCGGTCGCCCGGCCGGACGGCGTCACGGTGGTGCACGTGCCGCTGGACGACAACGCGGATGCCGCGTTCTGGTCGAGGCTGGTCGACGAGGACGTCGACGACGCGACGCCGCTGTACTACCGGCCGTTCATCGAGCGCAAGACCGAGCGCTGCGTCGCGGCGATCGCCGCGGTGGCGCGGGCGGAGCCGGGTGGTGTGGTCGTGCACTGCGGGCTCGGCCGCGACCGCACCGGCCTGGTGTCGTTGCTGCTGCTCGCCCTCGTCGACACGACCCCGGGCGTGATCGCCGCCGACTACGCACTCAGCGGCGAGCGCCTGCGCCGGCGCTTCGCGCAGGCGCAGGCGCAGGCGGACGCGCGGGCGGACGCGCAGGCGCAGACGCCAACCCAGGCGCGGGCCGACGACAGTGACCCGATCGCGGCCCGGCTGGCGCTGCACGGGCTCACGATCGCCGAAGCACTGCACCAGGTGCTCGCAGGGTTGGACGTCGAGGCGCACCTGCGCGCGGCCGGCCTCACCGCCGAGGACCTGCGTGCCGTTCGGGCCCGACTGATCGGAGACTGACCCGCCCGGCCACGTGATCGTCAACGTCATGGCGGGCAAGCAGCTGGACGCGCGGTCACCAGGACGGCTGCCGGCGGGAACCCTGTCGCGGGAAGCCGGCGGGGTCGGCCACGAAGCGCCGTGCGCGTCGACGACGACCTCGCGCTCATGATGACGCGCCGTCTCCGCTGACGCTCGTCTGCCTCCGGCCCGGTCAGTAGGGCCAGCTCCGGTTGCACACCCGCCAGGCACCGTTCTCCTTGAACAGCGTGAACGTGTGCGTGTCGACCGAGCCGTTGTCCAGCGTCAGCTCCTCGACGATCGCGGCGCCCGCGTGCTCGTCGACGGCCCTGAGAAAGGCGTGCACGTTGCGGTGGGCGCGGATGTGCGGCTGGCCCCGCAGGCCCGACTCGAACTGGTCCAGGGTCAGTTCGTCCCGGGTGCCGGCGCACAGCAGCCCGTACGCGGCCGGGTGGTCGTCGAGTTCCAGGTCCCGGACGAACCGTTCGGTGGCGTCGCGCGCGCCCCGCAGGACGGTCCGGTCGCGTTCGCCGGTCACGACCTGGTAGCCGTATCCGCCGGCCCAGCACAGCAAGGGCAGGACCCCGGCGACGATGGCCACGATCCACAGGATGCGGGTGCGGATGCGGGCCCGCTCAACCGCACGGAACGCCGCCGCCCGGTGAGGAGAGGTGTCCACGGCGCGACGGTAGCGACCCGTCGCGCATCGGGTGCTGCCTGGCGGATGACGACGCATTGCCATCCGCCCACCGCGAGATGAACAGGTCAGCCGCGCAGCCGTGTCCTGAGCGCGGCCAGCCGGTCCGGGGACAGGCCGTGGGCGAGCAGGTAGCCGTCGGCGCCGCCCCAGCGTTCGTCGACGAGGGCGAGCATGGACAGGATCGCCTCCGGCTCGCATTCGCCCGGGGATTCCCAGCACACCGACGAGTACGTGTAGTCCTCGGCGATGACGTCGTCGGCGACGCCCGCGACGCGCAGCAGCAGGGCGACGAGCATGCCGGTGCGGTCCTGGCCGGCCTGGCAGTGCACGAGGACCGCGCCGGGCGGGGCGTCGGCGACGGCCGCGACCGCGGTGACGACGCGACGGGCGTCGCCGGCGATGCGGCAGCAGTACAGCTCGTCGATCCCGGCCAGGTCCGACAGTTCGTCGGCGGGATCGTCGTCGGGGTCGGTGAACGGGACCAGGCGGTACATCGGGTCGGCGGCGAGCACGTTCGGCCGCATCGCGGCCTCGTCGGCGCAGCGCAGGTCGATGATGCGGGTGACGCCGTGGGCGCGCAGCGCGGCGATCCCATCGGCGGTCAGCGCGTGCGGGGAATCGGCGCGCACCACCGCGCCGTGACGCACCGCACCACCGTCCACTGTGGGCAGTCCGCCGAGGTCGCGGGCGTTGCGCAGGCCGGTCCACGCCAGCGGGGTGAGCGTCATCCATCAAGCGTACGGCCGGTCGCGGCGCCCACAGTGGACGGCGGATAGGCTGCACGGCGTGGACGTGCGTGAGCCGGCTCGCCGGCGTGCCCTGCAGGCGCTGTCGGCGCATGTGCCCGGGGCGGCGGCCGGCACCGTCAGCGAGTTGGGGCACGGCCTGGACAACGCCGCCTTCCTGGCCGGCGACCTGGTCCTGCGGGTCGCCGAGGACGGCCACAGCGTACGGCGGGAGGCCGGTCTCCCGGCGGTGGTGGCGGAGCGGGTCTCGGTGCCGGTGCCGGCGGTCCGGTTCGCCGCGGAGGACACCGGCGTCCTCGCCTATCCGCTGCTGCCGGGGCGACCGCTGCTGGGCCGCCAGGCGCCCGCCGGCCTGGCCCGCCGGATGGGGCGTTTCCTGGGCGAGCTGCACGCCATCGACGCGGCGGCGGTCGACGGTCTCGTCCCGGTCGAGGACGCCGATCCCGGCGAATGGCTGGAGGACCTCGACGGCCCGGCCGAACTGCTCCGGATCCTGCGCGACGGGGTGCCGCCCGCGGCCGCGCGGCGCGTGCTCGCCCACGCCGACCTCGGCGCCGAGCACATCCTCGAGCACGACGGCGACGTCACGGGCGTGATCGACTGGTCCGACGCCGCCGTCACCGATCCGGCGCTGGACTTCGCCCGGCTGCACCGCGACTTCGGGCCGGACTTCCTCGCGCAGACGCTGCACGCCTATGGCGGCCTGCCCGACGCCGACGACATCGGGCCGCGGATCGTGTTCTTCGCCCGCTGCGCCGCGTTGGAGGACCTCGCATACGGCCGCGACCACGGGCGCAGCGACTACGCGCAGGCCGCCGAACGCAGCCTCGGCTGGCTGTTCCCGTCGTGACCGGACGGGTCCTCGACGCCTAGCGTTCCGTGGGTCCGCCGGCCGGTGCCACGACGCCGGACAGGAACGCCAGCCGCAGTTTCATCTCGTCCTCGGTGTCGGGTGCCGCGGTCAGGATCACGATCTTGCGCTGGGCGTCACCGTCGGTCATGACGTCGCAGTCCACCGCGATCGGCCCGACGGCGGGGTGGTGCACGATCTTGTGGTCCTCCCGGTGGGCGCCGACGGCGCCGGCCGCCCACAGCTCGGCGAAGCGCCGGTTGCCGGTGTTGAGCTGCTGGATCAGTGCGGCCAGCCGGCGGTCGCCGGGGAACCGCCCGGCGGCCTGCCGCAGGTCGGACACGACGGCGGCGTCGAGCAGGTCGGCGTCCAGCGAGGTGACCGGCCACTGCGACAGCCGCGGGCCGGTGTCGTCGACCGGGAAGGTGTCGCGGGCGAAGTTGCGCAGCGCCGGCGGCACCGACGACGGATCGCCGAGCAGCGCGGCCCAGCCCCGGCTCCACCAGATCAGGTACCAGTCCGCGGCGAAGACGGCAACCGCCGCGTCGCCGAGCCGGTTGAGCATGCGGCGCAGTCCAGGCGGGATGTGCTCTGAGATCTCGCCGCCGACCGGCGGGGCGAGACCCGCGAGCCGGAACAGGTGATCCCGTTCGGCGTCGGTGAGGCGCAGCGCCCGGGCGAGCGCGGCGACCACCTGCGGCGACGGCGTCCTGTTCCGCCCCTGCTCCAGGCGCACGACGTAGTCGACCGAGATGCCGGCCAGGTCGGCGAGCTCCTCCCGGCGCAGGCCCTTCGCCCGGCGGGCGTGCCCCCTCGGCAGCCCGGCCGCCGCCGGCGACAGGCGGTCACGCCACGCGCGCAGCGTCGCGCCGAGCTGCGTCTCGGGACCGGTCATACGTCTGATTGTGCCGCGCGGCCGGCCGCCGATGGTGGTACTGGCGTTCCTACCGTCGAGCCGTCCCTGGCACGCGACGCGGCCGCGGCAAACGATGGGCGCATGACGATCACCTTCATCACCGGCGCCAACAAGGGTCTCGGCCGCGAGACCGCCCGCCGCCTCATCGACCAGGGTCACACCGTGCTGCTCGGTGCCCGCGACGCGACGGCGGGCGCCGCCGCGGCCGGCGAGCTCGGTGCCCGTTTCGTCCGGATCGACGTCACCGACGACGCGTCGGTCGCCGCCGCGGCCGCCGACGTCGAGCGGCACGAGGGCATGATCGACGTGCTGATCAACAACGCCGGCGTGCACGGCCCGCACGGCGACCCGAGCGACCTGAGCGGCGCGGCCGTCCTGGCCGTCCTGGACGTGAACCTGGTCGGCGTGGTCCGCACCACGACCGCCTTCCTCCCGCTGCTGCGCCGCTCGGCCGACCCGGTGATCATCAACGTCAGCAGCTCGATGGGTTCCCTCGCGGCCACGCACGACCCGGCCCGGCCCGAGTCCCGGGCGATCGCGCCGGCGTACACGGCGTCCAAGGCGGCGCTGACGATGCTGACGACGCAGTACGCCAAGGCCCTGACCGGCATCCGTGTCAACGCCGCCGACCCTGGCTACACCGCGACCGACCTCAACGCCAACACCGGCCCGCAGACCGTCACCGAAGGCACCGACGCCGTCGTCACCCTCGCCACCGAAGGCCCGGGCAAGGGCAGCGGCCGCTTCGTCGACCGCCACGGCGAGATCACCTGGTCCTGAACCGGGCATGATGCGGCCGCCGTCGTGGCAGGCAACCGGCCGACGGTATGGTGCAGCGATGGATCGCACCGCGCTGGTCACCGGGGCATCGTCGGGGATCGGGAAGGCCACCGCCGCCGCCCTGGTCGCGCGCGGCTACCGGGTCGTGGGCACCAGCCGCCGGCCGGAGGCGGTCGCCGCCGGGCAGCGCCCGGACGGGGTCGAGCTGCTGCCGCTGGACCTGAGCGACGACGCGTCGATCGAGGCGCTCGCCGCCACCGTCGGCCGGGTCGACGTGCTGGTCAACAACGCCGGGGAGAGCCAGTCCGGGCCGTTCGAGGACCTGCCCGGCGACGCGCTGCGCCGGCTGTTCCAGGTCAACGTCCTCGGCCAGGTCCGGCTCACCCAGCTGCTGCTGCCCGGCATGCGCGAGCGCCGGCACGGCCGGGTGGTCATGGTCGGGTCGATGCTCGCGTCGTTCCCCCTGGCCTACCGCTCGTCCTACGTCGCGTCGAAGGCGGCCCTGCGAGGGTTCAGCGACGGCGCCCGGCACGAGTTTTCGCCGTTCGACGTCTGGCTGACCACGGTCGAACCCGGATCGATCAACACCGGGATCAGCGAGCGCCGCACGAAGTACGTCGCGGAGGACTCGCCGCACCGTGCCGACTTCGAGCGGATGCTGGCCGCCCTGGACCGCAACGAGCGGAAGGGCACACCGGCCGAGCGGGTCGCCGCGACCATCGTCAAGGCGATCGAGGCGCCCCGGCCCAAGGCGCACTACGCGGTCGGCAGCAACGCGCCGCTCGTCTTCCCGCTGCGCCGGCTCCTGCCGTCGGGCCTGGTGGCAAAGGCCACCCACCGCCGCCACGACCTGCGCCGCTGACCGCCGGTCAACCGCCGGACCGCCGGTCAGCCGGCGGGCCAGACGCGGCGGCCGGCGACCCAGGTCTGCGTGACGCGGGTCGCCGGCGTGAACGGGTCGCCGTCGCAGATCGCCAGGTCGGCCGGGTGCCCCGCGACGAGGCCGCCCGGGGTGCCGAGAGAGGCGGCCGCGGTCACCGTCAGCGCGCGGACGGCCTCCTCCGGCGTGATCCCCTGGGAGGGCTGGATGGTGCGGCCGTCCGGCAGGGTGCGGTGCACGGCGAGGCGGAGGTTGCCGAGCGGGTCGAGGGGGCCGGCCGGGTGGTCGGAGGCCAGGGTCAGCGGCACGCCCGCGTCCAGCAGCCGCCGGCCTCCGAGCACGGTCAGGAACCGGTCGGTGCCGCCGTCGACGATCTGCGGGCCGAACGTGGTGAGGAAGCCCGGCTGATACGTGGCCCACGCGCCGCTCGCGGCGACAAGGTCGACGGCGGCCGGGTCCAGCAGCACCAGGTGGTCGATGACGGCGTCCGCGCCGGCGCCGGCTGCGCGCAGGGCCGTGGCGGCCTGGCGGACCGCGAGGTTGCCCAGGGCGTGCAGCCGCGGCCGGATGCCGGCCTCCAGGTAGCGGGCGAGCAGCCCGGTGAGGTCGGCGTCGGCGTAGCGCAGGTACTCCAGGTGCAGCTCCCGCCCGTGTACGGCGCTGCGCCGGCGCAGTGCGTCACGCAGCGGGCCGGGGTGGCGGGCGGCGACGGTCTCGCGGACCGCTTGGAACGTGAGGCGGCCGAGGGCGCGGGCCGGCAGGCACACGGCACACCGGTCGCCGCCGTCCAGGAACAGCTTCGCCTCGCGGCCGCTCGCCCCGTACGCGCCGTCGGGGGCGGCGGCCGGGCCGTCGGCGGGGCTGAGCAGGCCCGAACCGGCGCCGACGGCCCAGGACAGCCGGGGCGCGGCGGCGGCGGCGAGGCCCAACATCCGCTCGTGGTGCTGCGGGGCGACATACGCCTCGTGGGCGTGGGTGATGCCCAGCGACAGGCACCGGTCCAGGGCCCGCCGGGTCAGCTGCTCCGGGTCGCCGGCCGCGTCGGCGAGGGCGCGGGCGAGCGCCTCACCGTACGCCTGTTCCCAGATCTCGCCGGTGGGCCGGCCGCGCCGGTCGCGGCTGACGTCGCCGGCCTGGGCGCGCAGGGTCGTCAGGCCGACGGCGCGCATCGCCTGGGTGGAGACGGCGCCGCGGTGCACGTCGACGCCGCTGACCAGTATCCGACGGCCGGGGGCGACGGCGTCGAGCTCGGCGGCCGTCGGCAGGCGGCGCTGCGGCCATCGGAACGGCCGGGCGTTCCAGCACAGCAGCCAGGGCGCCTGCGGGTCGGCGGCGGCCGCGGCGCCGATCGCGGCGAGCGCCTCCCGCAGGTCGGTCCACGCCGAACCGTCGACGCCGAGGGTCTGCCACCCGACAACGGTGGTGTGCAGGTGCGTGTCGACGAACCCGGGCAGGATGTGGCAACCTGCGAGGTCGATCATGGTGGTCGCCGGCGGTGCCGGCGTGTCCTGTGCTCCGGTGGCGGTGATCCTGTCGCCGGTGACCAGCAGCCAGCCAGGCTGTGGGGTGCAGGTCGGGCCGGCCCAGATCGTCGCTCCGGTCATGAGTGTCCCGGCCATGCGCAGAACAATACTTACCCGGATGCGAGTAGGACGGCTCAGGCGCTCGGATCGCCGCGAACCGAGGATGGTACGGGTCGAGGAGAAAGGGAGCCTGTCGTGACGTTCGTGCGGCAATGGGTGCTTCGCGTCAGCAGCTTCGGTTTAACCTGGTTGTACGCGATCTACCGGGTCCATCCGGCGGTGTGGCGGCTGATGGCCCGCAACTACCGGCCGTGGATGGCCCGCTTCGCCCGCCTGCACGCGTGGATGACGTGTCAGTTCGCCGCGATCGACGTGCCCGCCTACGGTGACTTCCTGCGCCGCAACGGCTGGCAGTTCCGCTGGTTCGACCTGAGCTCCTACCCGCCCACCGACAAACTGTCCTACGTGAAGGCGTACTCGCAGGAGCAGCGCTGCTGGCACGGCCGGTTCGAGATCGCCGGCAGTGTCGTGGACGAGTCGTCGGGTTCGTCGGGCCAGCCGTACAACTGGGTCCGCAGCCGCCGGGAGCTGCGCACGGTGCACAAGAACCTCGCCGGATACACGACGCTGGTGTTCCCGTCGAAGCGCCGGTTCGTCATCAACGCCTACTCGATGGGCGCCTGGGCGACCGGCACCAACACCGGCATCGCCATGGCCCGCGTGGCGATGGTGAAGAACACCGGTCCCGACCTCGACAAGATCATCGACACGCTGCGGCACTTCGGGCCCGGGTTCGACTACGTCATCACCGCGTACCCGCCGTTCCTGAAGCACCTGCTGGACAAGATGGACGCGATCGGCTTCGACTGGGCGCCGTACAAGCTGAGCGCGCTGGTCGGCGGCGAGGGCATGACCGAGGCGCTGCGGGACTACCTGGAGCAGCGGTTCACGAAGGTCCGTTCCGGCTACGGCGCCAGCGACCTGACCATCGGCATGGGCGGCGAGACCGACCTCACCGTGTGGCTGCGCCGCCGCCTGCGCACCGACCACCGGCTGCGGGCCGCGCTGCTCGGCGCCGACGAGCACCGGCTGCCGATGGTCTTCCAGTACAACCCGCTGGAGACGTACCTGGAGACCACCGCCGACAACGAGATCCTGTGCACCATCAACACCACCGCGGTGCTCAACCCGAAGGTGCGCTACAACATCGGCGACGAGGGCAAGCTGATGTCCTATGTCGAGCTGGCCGCGATCCTGAAGACCGACCCGGCCGCGTGGGCGCAGGCGCAGCGGGCGTTCGCCGTGGACCGGATGCGGCTGCCGCTGCTGTTCCTGTACGGGCGCAAGGACAGCACGATTTCGTACATGGGCGCCAACATCTACCCGCAGGACGTCGAGAACGGCCTGTACCAGGACAACCCGCTCGCGCACCAGATCCAGAGCTTCTGCCTGACCCTGGAGGAGCACAGCGACCTGGAGAGCCGGCCCGCGGTCAACATCCAGCTGCGCGAAGGCGTCCAGCTCGGCGAGGCCGAGCAGGAGAAGCTCGCCGACGTCTGCCGGCGCGGCGTGGTGCGCTACCTCGCCGAGGTGAGCCGCGACTTCGCCGAGTCCCTCGCGGAGGACCCGACCGCGGCCGACCTGCGTGTCCGCGTCCACGAGCACGGCGCGGGCCCGTTCGCCGCCAGCAACGGCAAAATCAAGAACGTCTACCTGGCAAGGAGCGCCGAGGCATGAGGACCACCGACTTCTCGAAGGTCCCGCCGGTGGGCCAGGCGACCGCGATGTTCGTCGGCGCCACCCGGTACCGGGGACCGCACTCGATCTTCATCCTCACCTTCACGTGGTTCAAGATGGTGCGCCAGATGCGCCGGCTGCCCGGGTACTGCTGGCACACCGTCTACTGGAACTGGCCGTTCACGCTCGGCACGATCGCGTTCTTCCGGGACCGGGACGCGCTGCTGCAGTTCGCGCGGACCAAACACCACCGCGACCTCATGTGCTGGATCACCGACAACGGCACCCGCAACGCCACCGGCGGCTACATCCGGCTCTACAACGCCGAGGACAGCGGCTACACCAACGGCGTCTGGCGGGCCGAGGGCAACACGATGGCCCACATCGACACCTACACGCCGCTGTCGCGGGAGACCGACGGCCCGAGCGTGCACCGGCGGCCGGCTTGAGCGTCCACGTCACCCCCGTGACCGACCGGGCCGGGCTGCGCGCCTTCTGCGACCTGCCGCTGCGGCTGCACCCCGCCGACCGGTACGTGCCGCTGGCCGACGCCGTCATCGCCGGCTGGCACCGGTCCGATTCGGTGGAGCTGTTCCTGGCCCGCGACGCCTCGGGTGCCGCCGTCGGGCGCACGATCCTGCACCGCAGCGCCAAGTTCGACGCCAAGCTCGGCCGCCGGCACCAGCTGTTCGGGCTCACCGAGTTCCGCGACGAGGAGACCGCCGCCGCCCTGTTCGACCTCGCGGCGGACCGCGGCCGCGACACCGACGCGCTCTTCGGCCCGGTCGGGCTGCTGCCCAACCAGACCGGCGGCGTCATCACCTCCGGCTTCGACGAGCGCGGCTTCATCGACTCGGCCTGGAACCCCTCCCACTACCCCTCGGCGTATGAGCGGCACGGCTTCACCCGCCGCTTCGAGGCCGACACGTGGCTGTGCCCGCAGTTCGACGCCGACCCTGCCGCGCTGTTCCCGTTCGACGACACGCGCCTGCGGTCGGAAGGTCTCGTCCTGCGCCACGGCTCGCGGCGCCGCTTCACGGCGCAGCTGCCGATCCTGCGGCAGATGCTCAACGCCTCCTTCGCGCAGCTGGGCTACTACACCGAGATCGACGCCGACGAGCTCGCCGCGCAGACCGACGGCCTGGCGTACCTGCTCGACGAGGCGCTGCTGCTGTGGCTGGAGAAGGACGGCCGGCCGGTCGCGTTCGTCGTCACCGTCCCGGACGTGTCGGAGTTCTTCATGAAGGTCCGCGGGCGCCTCGGCGTGCTCAACCAGCTGCGGCTGCTGCTGACCCGCGGCCGCTACCGCCGCGACGCCGTGCTCATCATCAAGGGCACCGTCCCCGGCGAGCAGGGCCGTGGCTACCTGACGCTGCTGTCCCGGGAGCTGTACCGCAACCTGCGCGCCGGCGGGTACCGTACGCTGCGCAGCACATACGTAGAGCGGGACAACCCGGCGTCGGCGTCGCAGTACCGGCGGATGGGTGGCCGCCCCCTGCACGGCTACACCTTCTACGAGCGGGGCGTGGCATGACCTGGGTCGATGCCTTCCGGGCGCACGAGGACGACTGCCGCCGCGCGCCGAGCGCCCACAACACCCAGCCGTGGCTGCTGCGCTCCACCGACGACACCGTCGACGTGCACTGGGACCCGGCCCGCGCCCTGCCGGACTCCGACCCGACCCGGCGGGACCTGTTCCTGTCCCTGGGCGCGTTCATCGAGACGAGCCTCATCGTCGCCGCCGCTGCCGGCCTGCCCGTGCGCGCGGACATCGCCGTCGACCACGCCGCGCAGCGAGCGGCCCGTTTCGTGCCGGCCGCTTCGGTGTACGACACCCCGTTCACCCTCACATCCGTGCACCAGCGGCGCTGCGCCCGGAGCGGCTACGTCCCCGGCGTGCTCGACCCGGCCGTCCTGGCCGCTCTGACCGCGCTCGGCGCCGACCTGCGCCAGGTGCCGACCCGGGATCTCGTCGCCCCGCTCGCGCAGGCGGACCGGTGGATGTTCGGCACGCCAGAGGTCGTCAGCGAACTCCGCGCGTGGATGCGACTGTCACCGAAGCATCCGCGGTATCACCTCGACGGCCTCACCGACCGCGCCATGGCGCTGTCCCGGGTCGAGGCCACCGGCCTGGCCGCGATGCTCGGACCGCGCGCCTACGCGGTCACCCGCCGCCTCGGCGGCCCGGCCCTGCTCGCCGCCGCCTCGAAGAGCCTGCTGCGGTATGACGGCAGCGTCCTCATCCTCGTCGGCAGCGCCGTCACCCCGGAAACGGTCATCGAGCACGGCCGCGCCCTCGTCAGGGTCTGGCTGGCACTGTCCGACCGCGGCCTGAGCGTCCACCCGCTGAGCCAGCTGCTGGACTGCACGGCCACCGCCACCCGGCTCGCCGAGCGACTCGGGCTCGCCCCGGACGAGTCGCCCCTCGCGGTGTTCCGCACCGGCCACCCCCTCGCCGAACCGGTCCGCTCCGCCCGCATCCCGGCCGCCCAGCTCTGACGGGCACCGCGCACAGCCGACGACGCCGGTGACGGTGATCTATGGCACGCGGGCGCGGGCGAGACAGCGGGAACGCGGCGCTTGCTCTAAGGTCGCGGGAATGTCATCGGGCGCCAGGGTCATGCAGATTCTGTTCATCATCGCCGGGATCATCAGCATCGGGATCGGCATGCTGGGATCAATGGCCGAGGGCGATGCCAAGACCAACGTCGAGTGGACGTGCTACCCGCCCACCCAGTCGACGCCGCAGCGGTGCACCGGCTCCAGCAACGCCGGCGGCGACCACGTCCCGGGCCAGTTCATCCTGGCCGGCATCGGGCTGGAGATCGCCGCGGCCGCCGTCGCCATCGGCGGCCGTCGCGACGCGGCCATGCCGCCGGTGCCGTTCGCGGCCCCCGCCCAGCCGATGTACCCGCCGCGGCCGATGGCGCCCGTCACCCCGGCGCCGGCGCCTCAGCCCGGCTGGCCGTCGGCCTGAGTTGAGGCCGTCAGCGCCGGAACGTCCCTGGCGTCGTCCCGGTCCAGGACCTCGAGCGCGGCCAGCAGGCGCTGGGTGTGCTCGGCGAAGTCGGCATACGGCACGCCGCTGCGCGTGACGAGCGCGGCGAACCGCTCCTCGAGCCGGTCCTGGATGGCGGCGACGAGGTCGTTGCCCTTGTCGGTGAGGCTGAGTCGCCGCCGGCGTCCCCCGCCGGGCTCGGGCTGGACGTCCAGCAGCCCATCGCCGGCGAGGACGGCGGTCATGCGGCTGACGGACGCCTCGGTCACGCCGAGGCCGTCGGCGAGGGCGCGCTGCGTGGACGCCCCCAGCCGGCCCACCAGGGTCAGCGCGAGGAAGCGCCGGTAGGACACGTCGTGCTCGGCGCGCAGCATCCGGTCGGCGATGCGCTCCAGGCGGGCGGTGAGCACGTGCAGGTCGAAACTCAGGCGGCGCTCCATGACGGTTATCTTAGCCTGCTAAGTTAGAACTGCAAGTCACTCGTGCGGCGGCGCCTGATGAGGCGCTCGGCCACGAGGAGGTTGATGATCCAGCCCAAGGTCTGGCCGATGGGGATCATCGACGTCGCGTGCTCACCGATCGAGCCGGCGTCCGGCCCGCCGAAGGGAACCCACGCCAGCAGGAGCAGCGGGACGAGGATGCGGGACGTCACCGCGAGGAACGTCAACGCGTAGTTGCGCGTCATCCAGTCCCGGTGGGCGACGAAGTCACGCCGGCGCGCCGCCCGGTACGCGAGGCCGCCCGTGACCAGCCAGAGCACGGCGGCGGCGGTCAGGCCGACCTGGGTCAGCGGGCGGCCCGACCACAGCGCCACCGGGATCGCGGTCAGCGCCGCCGGCAGCACCCCGCCGAGGAGGTAGATCCGGCCGAGCGTGCGGTGCGTCCGCCGCCGCGCCCGGACCGCCGCGACGAACTGCAAGGGTCCCGCCACCAGCGCCACCGCCGCGGTGAAGATGTGCACGACCAGCACGGCGTAGTACGTCCCGCCGCGCACCCCGAGCCTGCTGTCGTCGGCGTCGAGGCTGGTGTACGGGTAGCTCAGCACCAGCGCGAACCCGATCGCCACGATGAACATCAGCCAGGCCGCTCGTCTGCGCATGCCCTCAGCCTCGCGGACAGCGGGACGGTCCGGCGTCCACCTCCGGACGGCTCCGGCATACGAAGATCTTCGTAGGGCGGATCCGCGCCCGCGTGGACGCGCCCGGGCCGGCCGGCGGCGAGGCTGGCGGCATGCATGTGACTTCGCGAGTGGTGACGGTCGGCGGCCTGGTGCTCGGGGCGGCCGGCATCGCGATGCTGTGGGCGGCCGGGGTGGACTTCCCGGTCGCGGTGCCGCCGGGGATCGTGATCCTGCTGGCCGGCGCGATCTTCGTGAGCGTGGCGCGGTGGCGGTGGGCGCCCGCGGTCGGGGTGTTCCTCGGGCTGTTCGTCGCCGTCGGCTGGGCGATCAGCCCGACCGGCTGGCCGAACCTCACCGGGCAGCACGGGCCGAGCGTCGCCGCCGGCCAGGCGATCCAGCTCGCCGGGGTGCTGATCGCGATCGTGGCGGGGCTGCTGGCGCTCAGGCGTCCGGGATCGTCAGCCCGGCCCGCACCGCGAACACCACCAGTTGCGCGCGATCCCGGGCGTTGAGCTTCAGCATCGCCCTGCCGACGTGGGTGCGGACCGTCGCCGGACTGATGAACAGTTCGGCGGCGATCTCGTCGTTGGAGCGGCCGGTCGCCACCCACGCCACGATCTCCCGTTCCCGCCCGGTCAGCGTGTCCATCGCCGGCGCGGCGGCGCTGGTCCCGGGCACGCGGCGGCCGATCAGCTCGACCAGGCGACGGGTCACCGACGGCGACAGCAGCACATCACCGGCCGCCGCGGCCCGCACCGCGCGGATCAGGTCGGCCGGTTCGGCGTCCTTCAACACGAAGCCGCTGGCACCGACGCGGACCGCCTCCAGCACGTATTCGTCGGTCTCGAAGGTCGTCACCATGACGACCCGGGTGGCGGCGAGGTCCGGGTCACCGACGATCTCCCGCAGGACCTGCAGCCCGTCCGGTCCGGGCATCCGGATGTCGAGCAGCACCACGTCCGGTTTGGTCCGCCGGACGAGCGCCAGGGCCTCGTGCCCGTCGGCCGCCTCGCCGAGCAGGGCCAGATCCGCCTCCCGCTCGATCAGCACCCGCAGGCCCATCCGGACCAGGGCCTGGTCGTCGGCGAGCACGACGCCGATCATGCCGGCTGCCCGGGCAGCGGGAGACGCGCGCGGACCTGGAAGCCGCCGCCGTCGAGGCCGGCCGCCTCGAACGCTCCCCCGGCCGCTTCCACGCGCTCCCGCAGTCCGGCCAGGCCCCGCCCGTCCCCGGTCGCCCGTGATCCGACGCCCCGGTCGGTGACCGTGACGAGCACCGCGCCGGGTTCGCGGGCGACGTCGACGACGGCCTCGGTCGGCCCGGCGTGCCGGATGACATTCGTCAGCGACTCGCGAACCACCTGGTAGACGATGTCACCCGCGGCCGGCGGCAGGTCACCCGCGCCGCCCGTCAGCCGCACCGGGAGCCCGGCGGTCCGGGCCCGCGCGACCAGCGCCGCCAGGTCGGCGGTCCCCTCCGGCTGCGGCCGGCGTTCGTCCAGGACCTGGCGCAGGTCGCCCAGCGCGGCCTGCGCCGTGGCCCGGATGCCTTCGAGGGACGCGCGGACCTGCTCCGGCTGCTCGTCGAGCACTACCAGCGCGACGCCGGCCTGCATGGCGATCACCGCGAAGCCGTGCCCCGCGACGTCGTGGATCTCCCGGGAGATGCGGATGCGTTCCTCCAGTGCGGCCCGGGCCATCAGGTCGCCGCGCGCCCGCCGTTCGGCGGCCGCCCGCACGTGCAGCAGCGCACCGAGCGACCACGGCGCCGCCAGCCAGCACGCCGCCCACAGCACCAGGCCCAGCGCCGGCACGTCGAGCACCTCGATGAGCCGTGGCAGCACGGCGGCCACCGACGCCACCGCGGCGACGCCGGCCAGTGGCGCGGACACCCGGATCGGGCGGCGCCACGCGACCTCGAACATCGCCCAGCCGACGCAGAGCAGGGTCGGCCCGTACGGGTACCCGGCGAGCAGGCTCGCGGCGTTCGCCACCACGCTGATCGCGAGCGCGACGACGGGTGCGGCCCGCCGCCAGGCCAGCGCCGCCGCGGCCACCACGACCAACCCGATGCCCCAGGCGTCGAGGGTCCGTGCGTCGTGCTGCGACGTGCCGGTCTGCACGGCGAGCAGGACCGCCACCACCACCGCCGCGACCGCCGCCCCGACATCGCGACCGGCCGCCAGCCTCACCGACGCCACGCCCCAGCCTATCCGGCGCCGCCGAAGCCGGGTTGCACCACTGACGGCCGTGTATACGATGAGCCCGTGACGTACCCGGGGGGCGAACCAGAACCGCAGCAGCCGTATCAGCAGCCGCAGCAGCCATATCAGCCGCCGCCGTACGGCCAGCCGCAGCCTTACCAGCAGCCCTATGAGCAGCCGTACGCGCAACCACAGCCGTACCAGCAACCGCCCGGGCAGCCGCAGCCCTACCCGCAGCCGTATGAGCAGACGTACCAGCAGCCGATCTCGGGCCAGCCCTACGCCCAGCCCGGCCAGTACCCCAGCCAGTACCCCGGTCAGTACCCGCCCCCGCCCGGCTACGGGCCGCCGACCGGTGCGCTGCCGGTCCCGGCGGCCGGCGGCCAGCGGGGCGGCAAGTGGGCGCTCATCATCGGCGGCGGCGTCCTGGCGCTCATCCTGGTCGTCGTCGGCGGCTACTTCACCTTCCAGAAGGTGTTCGTGGACACCCCGACCGAGGTGGTCCAGGCGTTCTTCAAGGAGGCCACGAAAGCCCACCCCGACCCGGACGAGCTCGCCCGGTACGTGTGCAAGGACGAGGTCGACGAGATGAAGGAGGACTTCGCCGACACCGGGGACACCTCGTCCAGGACCTCCGTCGTCGACTGGCGCGTGACCGGCGAGTCGATCAGCGGCGACACCGCGAGCGTCTTCGCCGAGTTCACGATCAAGACCGCCGCCGGCCGCAGCTCCACCAACAACGTCACCGTAAAACTGGTCAAGGAGCAAGGGGACTGGAAGGTCTGCGCGTTCGACAACTGAACCGCGCCGGCTCAGCCGATCCGGTACTCCACGCCCGCGCGGGCCGGCCAGCGCACCCGGCACCGGCCCGCCGGTGCGCCCGCCACGACGGTCACGTCCACGGTGGCGCCGTCGCCGTCGAGCACCTTGGCCGGTAGTTCCAGCACCGGTGACGGCAGTTCCAGCACCAGTGACCCGGTCGCCCCGGCGACGACCCGCGCGGTCGACAGGTGCCCGGCGGCCCAGGACACGTCGACGCGATGACCGCCGCGGCACCGCACGCCACGGATCCGGCCGGTGTCCCAGGCGGATGGCAGCGCCGGCAGGAGGCTGACCGCGCCGGCGTGGCTCTGCACGAGGAGTTCGGTGATCCCGGCGGGGATGCCGAGGTTGCCGTCGATCTGGAAGATCCAGCCGCTGGGGCGGCCCGCGTCGGGGTGCAGCGTCAGCAGCGACGCGGAGCACAGCTCGCCGGCCAGCGCGGCGATGGACCGCTCGGCGAGGTCCGCGTCGCGGAGGCGGGCGGCGAGGCACACGACCCAGGCCCGGCTCCACCCGGTGTGGCCGGTGCCGTGCGCGAGCCTGGCCCGCAGCGCCGTGCCGGCGGCGGCGAAGTCGGCGGGGGTGCCGGTCTCCGTGATGCGGGTGCCGGGGTACAGGCCGTAGAGGTGCGACAGGTGCCGGTGGCCGGGCTCGCGGGGTGGACGGTCGTCGTACCACTCCAGCAGGCCCCCGTCGGCGCCGACCTGGACGGGGCGCAGCGCCGCGAGCGCGGCCGCGACCGCACCGGCGAGCGCGGGGTCCGGCCATCGTTCGAGCAGCGCCGTCAGCCGGGTCAGCACCTCCCTCGCGAGCTCCTGGTCCAGCGCACAGCCCCAGGACGTGGCGGCGTGCCCGCCGTCGCCGGTCAGGAAATGGTGCTCCGGCGACGTGGAGGGGCTGACGACCAGGGCGCCGGCCGGGTCGGCGACGAGCATGTCGAGGATGAACCTGGCCGCGGCCCGCAGCACCGGCAGCGCGACCGTGCGGGCGAACCGGGCGCCGGCGCCGTGCTCGAGGTGGTCCCAGACGTGCGCCGCCAGCCACGGCAGGGCCGACGGCCAGTTCGCCCACTGCGGGTCACCGGGCACCGGCGCGGTGAAGCGCCACAGATCGGTGTTGTGGTGCGCGGCCGCGCCCCGGGAGCCGTAGTACAGCTCGGCGGTGCGGGTGCCGGCGATCGCGAGGTCGCCGGTCAGGGTGAGCAGCGGCTCGTGCAGGTCCGCCAGGCCGGTGCTTTCCGCGGCCCAGTAGTTCATCTGCGCGTTGATGTTCGTGGTCCAGTTGCAGGACCAGCCGGGGCGCACGTCGGCGTTCCAGATGCCTTGCAGGTTCAACGGTTGGGTGCCGGGCCGGGAGCCGGCGATCAGCAGGTACCGGCCGAGGTGGAACAGCAGCTCCGCGTCCGCGAAGCCGGGCAGTTCCAGGTCGGCACGGTCGAAGCACCGCCGGTGGTCCGCAATGTGCCGCTGTTTCAGCGTCGCCGTCGGTACCGCGAGGGCCCGCGCGACGCGTGCGAGGGCGTCGCCCGCGATGGCGGCGAGGTCGGCGCTCGGGCGTAGGTGCGGCCCGCGGAACCCGGTGACGGCCGCGACGACGAGACGGGTCTCGCCGGCGGTGTGCCGCACGGCGGCGGCGACGGCGAACCCCATCCCGGCGGGCACGGTGCCGTCCGCGGCCGGATCGTCATCCGCGTAGGTGACGGCGGGCTCCGCGTCGACGTAGTTCGGCAGCACGTGTGCGGGGGCCCGGCCGGTCCAGACCAGGCAGGGTCCGGCGCCCGCGTCGACCACGCCGGCGGTGACCGGGTGCGGCGTGCGCAGCCGCGGCATGACGGTGTCCGCGAGGGTTCCGGGACCGGTCGCGGCGACGACGAGGACGTCGTCGGGGGCGGAGACGAACGCCGCCAGCCGCACCGGGCCGGAGGCGCTGTCGTAGCCGGTGCCGGCGACGGCGTCGGCGAGGTCGAGGCTGCGCTCATACCCGGTGACCTCCTCACCGGAGGCGTAGCACCACTCGAGGCGGCCGACCGGCTGATACGACTGGGTCCACGCGCCGCCCTGCAGCCGCCGGGCGAGCGCCTCGGCGGTGTGGTGGTCACCGGCGGCGACGGCCGCACGCAGCGCCGGCAGCAGCCGCGCCGGCAGCGGACCGTCCACAGGGGACGACGGCAGCGGGCCGCCGGACCAGAGGGTGTCGGCGTTGAGGTCGAACCATTCGCGGCCGGGCCGCCCGTGCAGCATGGCGCCGAGGCTGCCGTTGCCGAGCGGGAACCCGTCATGGAACTCGCCGGCCGGCGCCGCGCGCTCGATCCGGTGCCGGGTCACGGGTGCGCCTCCCGGCGGATCTCGACCCGGCCGGTGTCGTGGTGCAGCAGGAACACCAGCCCGCCGCGGCGGACCGCCTCCACGTCCGGGGGCAGGTCCGGCAGCACCGGCGCGACGCCCGTCTCGGCGCAGACCCGCCGCAGCAGCCGGCGCATCGCGTCAGGTGCCGGCAGGGTGGCGACGTACCAGGCGGTCCCGGTGCCGTACGTGTTGCGCAGCACGACGGGCCGGTCGTGCAGGGGCCCGCCGCGGACGGCGGCGACCGTGTCCGCGCCGCGCGACACCGTCCACTCGGCCCACGTCGTGGCGGTGAAGTCGCCCAGCGACGCCGAGGCGACGTCGAGCAGCTCGCCGTCGGGCAGCGGCCAGTGCTCCTCGACCCGCACGCCGAGCAGGTCCTGCCACGGGCCGGGCCAGCCGCCGGTGTACACGCGCTCGTCCGGGTCGGTGATGCCGCTGAACGGGCCGACGACCAGGGTGCCGCCGGCCTCGACATAGCCGGTGAGGTTCGCCGCGGCGGCCGGGGTCACCTGGTACAGGTTGGGCACCACGACCAGCCGGTAGCGTGACAGCGGGCCGCCGGCGGGGGCGAAGTCGCAGGTGACGTTGTCCCGCCACAGCGGCGCGTAGTAGTCCAGGAGCCGGTCGACGTAGCGGAACCCTTCGTGCGGCTGGTGCTCCAGCTCGACGGCCCGCCACGCGTCCCAGTCCAGGACGAACGCCACGTCGGCCGGCACCCGCGCACCGACCACTTCGGACAGTCCGGCGAGCTCTGCGCCGAGCGCGCGGATCTCGCGGTGCACGCGGGAGTCGGGTCCGGCGTGCGGCACCATCGCGCCGTGCGCGCGTTCGGCGCCCTGCCGGGAGGCGCGCCACTGGAAGTGCAGGACGCCGTCGGCGCCGCGGGCGACGGCCTGCATCGACCACAGCCGGTTCAGGCCCGGCCGTTTCGGGGTGGCCACCGGCCGCCAGCTGGCCGCGCCGGGTGACTGTTCGGCGAGCAGCCACGGCCGGCCGCCGCCGAGGGACCGCATGACGTCCTTGGACATGGCGGCGCGCATCGCGGCGTCGGGGTCGTTCGGGTCCGGGTAGGTGTCCAGCGACACCAGGTCCTCGGCGGCGGCCCACCGCCAGCCGTCGGTGTACCGGTAGCAGTCCATGAAGTTCGTGGTGACCGGCACGCCCGCGTTGTGGGCGCGCACGGCGTCGCGTTCGGCGGTGAAGCACTCCAGCAGCATGGCGTCGCAGAAGCGTTGGTAGTCCAGGTCCTGCGACGGGTTGATGACGTACTGGACCCGCCGGGGCGGCAGCACCTCGGCCCAGTCGCCGTAGCGTTGCGACCACACGGCGGTGCCCCAGGCGGTGTTGAGGCCGTCGAGGTCGCCGTAGCGCCGGCTCAGCCAGCCGCGGAACCGCTCGGCGCAGTGTCCACAGTGGCAGGTGGTGCCGTATTCGTTGCCGATGTGCCACAGCCGCAGCGCCGGGTGGTGGGCGTAGCGGGCCGCGACCGCGTCGGTGATCGTCAGTGCCGCCTGCCGGTACGCCGGCGCGCACGGGCAGTACTGGTTGCGGGAGCCGTACAGCCGCCGGATCCCGTCGGGGCCCTGCGGCAGCGTGTCGGGATGGCGGTGACCGAGCCACGGCGGCGGGGACGCGGTGGGGGTGGCGAGGGCGACGCCGATGCCGCCGTCGTGCAGCAGGTCGAGGACGGTGTCGAGCCAGTCGAACGTGAAGGTGCCCGGCGCCGGTTGCAGCGCCGACCACGCGAACACGCCCACCGTCACGAGGTTGACGCCGGCGTCGCGCATGAGCCGCACGTCGTCGTCCCACACGTGCGGCGGCCACTGCTCGGGGTTGTAGTCGCCGCCGTACAGCAGCCGCCCCCGCGTCACGTCCTGCAGTCCCGGCACCGGTTCAGCCCTTGATCGCGCCGATGAGCATGCCCTTGGTGAAGTGCCGCTGCACGAACGGGTAGGCGACCACGATCGGCAGCAGGGTGAGGGTGACCACCGCCATCTGCAGCGACAGCTGGGCGATCTGCTGATGTCCGGCGTACTGGCCGGTGCCGGTCGTGCCGGTGCCCGGCATGGCGCTGCCCTGGTACGTGTACGTGTACAGGACCATCTGCAGCGGCCACTTGCCGTTGTCGGGCAGGTACAGCAGCGCGTTGAAGAACGAGTTCCAGTAGCCGACGGCGTAGAACAGGGCGATGACGGCGGTGACCGCGCGGGACGTCGGCAGCACCACCGACCACAGGATGCGCCACTCCCCCGCGCCGTCCATGCGGGCCGCGTCGATGAGCTCCGGTGCGGTGCTGCTGAAGAAGCCGCGCATCACCAGGATGTTGAACACCGACACCGCGCTGGGCAGGATCATGGTCCAGTATTCGCCGTAGCCGCCGAGCGAGGTGACGACCAGGAACGTCGGGATCAGCCCGCCGCTGAAGAACATCGTGACGACCAGGAACAGCAGGATGCCCCGGTGGCCGAGGGACCCGTGCCGGGACAGCCCGTAGGCGCACAGGACGGTCACCACCATCGACAGCACCGTGCCGACGGCGGTGATGGCAAGGCTGACCAGCAGCGAGTGCGTGACGAGCTGGTTGGTGAAGATCTGCCGGTACGCCTCGATCGTCAGCTCCGTCGGCACGGTGACGAGCCCGCCGGCCTCGTTGATGGCCGCCTGGGTGGAGAAGCTGGTGAGCACGATCGAGTACAGCGGCACCAGGATCACCGCCACCACGATGAACAGCGTGACGCCCTTGCCGGCCTTGCCCGCCGGCCCGAGCGGCTCCTCCCACACCGGGCCGGTGCGCTTCGGCCGTGGTTTCGGCTGGGTTCTGATGTCGACGGTCATCTGCGGTACAACCCGTCCTCGCCGAAGGCGTGCGCGAGCTTGTTCGCGGCCAGCACCAGGATCAGTGACAGCACACCCTTGAACAGGCCGGCGGCGGCGCCGTAACTGAAGTTGTTGTTGACCACGCCGTAGTAGTAGGCGAAGGTATCGAGCACCTCGGAGGCGTCCCGGCCGACCGCCTGCCGCTGGATCAGCATCTGTTCGAAGCCGACGGTGAGGGCGTTGCCCAGGCGCAGCACCAGCATGAGCACGATGACGCCGCGCATGCCGGGCAGCGTGATGTGCCAAAGCCGGCGCCACCGTCCGGCGCCGTCGGCGGCCGCCGCCTCGTAGAGGTTCTGGTCGATGGCGGCGAGCGCGGCGAGGAACACGATGATGCCCCAGCCGGCCTCCTTCCACACCGCCTGCGCGGTGACCAGGTACTTGAAGGCGTCCGGGTCGGTCATGATGTCCCAGGTCGCCCACCCGTGCCGGCGCAGCATCGTGTTGAGCGCGCCGGCGCCGCCGAGCATCTCCTGGAACACGGTCACGACGAGGACCCAGGAGAAGAAGTGCGGCAGGTACACCACGGACTGCACGAACGAGCGGATCCGGGCGTTGACGATCTCGTTGAACACCAGCGCCAGCGCGATCGGCACCGGGAAGTACAGCACCAGCTGGACCGCGCTGATGACGAGCGTGTTCTGCAGCGCGTGCCAGAAGATCGGGTCGTCGAGCAGCCGCCGGAAGTTGTCGACGCCGATCAGCGGGCTGTACCAGAACCCGGAGTAGATGTCGTAGCTCTGGAATGCGGTGACCAGCCCGAACATGGGCACGTAGGCGAACACGGCGAGCAGCACGACCGCGGGCAGCGTCATGAACAGCAGCGAGCGGTCGCGGCGCAGCCGGATCCGCCACCGCGACTCCCTGTCGGCGGCGGCCGGAGCCGGACGCGGTGGCGCGTCCGGCTTCGTGGCCGTCACGGTGTGCCTGCGTTCACTTGCCGGTGCCGAACTTCTCGCGGATGCCGTCGTAGAACTTGCGCAGGTCGTCGCCGCCCTGCTTGCGCCAGTTGGTGACCGCGTCGGTCCACGCGGAGATCGGTTTGCGGCCGAGCTTCACGTCGGTGATCGTGTCGATCATCGGCAGGCCGAGCGAGCCGAACTGCGCCGGCTCGGTCACGTTCATGCCGTAGAACAGCGGCTTCACCGCGTACTTGACCATGTCGGCCTGCCAGGCGGCGGCGTCCTTGGTCACCTGCACGGCGCCGGACTGCACGGTGCTCGCCGAGGCGGGGCACGCCAGGAACTGGTAGGTGGTGGCGATCTCCTTGCTGCCCTGCTCGGTCAGCAGCGGGTTGCCGGCGGTCATGTTGTGGTGGGTGCCGGGCGTGCCGAAGTTGACCGTCAGCCATTCGGCCGAGCCGTAGGGCGCGGCGAGGTAGTTGGCGATCGCGAGCAGCTCCTTGATCTGGCCGTCGCTGAGCTTCTTGTTCAGGTAGCTGTACATCGACGCGCCGTTGCCGAGCTGGACCGTGGGCTTGTCGCCCTTGGCGCTGAACAGCTTGAACGCCTGCCGGTTGTAGGTCGGGGCGGCCGCCGAGCCGGACTTGGCGTCGTCGCCGTTCCAGGCGCCGGTGCCGTCGGCGCACACGGCGACCTTGCCGCTCCAGAACCGCTGCTTGGCGTTCTGGCTGTTGTTGGCCACGGCGTCGGGGTGCATGTAGCCGGCCTTGACCATCTTGGCGTGCCAGTTGAGCGCCTCGACGATGCCTTCGGACTCGTACCGGTGCACGAGCTTGCCGCCGGAGTCCTGCGCCCACGGGTAGCCGGTGCCGGGGAACCCGAAGATCTGGTAGATGTAGGCGCCGTCGTTGCCGAACAGGTCGTCGAACGCCCACTGACCGGCGGTGGCGTTGGTCAGCGCCTTGCCGATGGCCTCCAGGTCGGCGACGCTCTTGACGTCTGCGGAGACGCCGGCCTTGTCCAGCAGGTCCTTGCGGTAGTAGTACATGCCGGCGATGACGGCGTTGGAGGAGTAGATCGGCAGCCCGTAGAGCTTGCCGTTCCAGACCCCGGCCACCCAGGCGTTGGTGGACAGGGCGGCGAGGTTCGGATACTGCTTGACCTTGTCGCCGGCCAGATACGGGGTGAGGTCGGCGAACTTGGTGCGGACCGCCTCGCCGAAGTTGAGCTTGCTGGTCGTCCAGCTCGGAATGTCGATCCAGTCCGGCAGCTTGTCGGCGGCGAACAGCGGTGGCAGCAGGTCGGCGTAGGTGTTGCCGTCGGCGGGCTGCATCTTCAGCGTCGCGCCGAGGCTCTTGTTGACCGCGTCGTAGTAGGCGTTGCCGCTGGACGGCGGGATCGCGCCCCACAGCGGGGTCATGGTCACGTACGTGCCGCCGGCACCGACCGCGCCGGTGACCGTGCGGGGCGGGTTGGCGGGGTACGCCAGGAACGCCGGGTCCGTGGACGCGCCGTTGGCGCCGGCGACGACCGGGATGTCGGGCTTGACCAGGTCGTTGGCCACGTAGGCGGGCAGCGCCTTGGTCAGGTCGTTCTCGGTGGTGGTGCCCGAGTTCTTCTCCTTCGGGCTGCCGCAGGCGTCCAGCAGCGGCACCGCGGCGATGACGGCGATGGAGGTGAGCAAGCCGCGCCGGCTCAGCCCGCCGGTGTCTGGGGTCGCTCCGCTTTGCATGGTGGTTCCACCCTTCGGGTGATCGAGGTGCACGATGCGGTGCGCGAAGTATCGAAGCGCTTCGACGGCGCTTCGACTGCCAGACCGTAGGGCATCGATGGCCGACCGACAAGGACATCGACGAAGGCCGCCGTCCGACCGCGCGACCCGTGCCGCCGGGCGTGAAAGTTTCCCGCCGTTTGACAGCCAACCGGCCGCCGTCGATCATCGAAGCGCTTCGACAACGCTCATCTCGTGCAGAGTAGGGGCCCATGACTACCACCCTGGAGCTGGTCGCCGATCTCCTGCGGCAGCTCACCACCGCCGAGAAGATCGCGATGCTGCACCAGCGGCAGCCGGCCGTGCCCCGGCTCGGCCTGGCGGAGTTCCACACCGGCTGCGAGGTGCTGCACGGTGTCGCCTGGGTCGGCCGGGCGACCGTGTTCCCGCAGGCGGTCGGGCTCGGCGCGAGCTGGGACCGGGCGCTGCTGCGGGCCGTCGGCGAGGCCGCCGCCACCGAGGTCCGCGCGTTCCACCACGACCCGCCCGACGGCGCCGTGCGGGTCTCGCTCAACGTGTGGGCGCCGGTGGTCAACCTGCTGCGCGACCCGCGGTGGGGGCGCAACGAGGAGGGGTACAGCGAAGACCCGTACGCGACCGCGCAGCTGGCCGTCGCGTACTGCACCGGGCTGCGCGGCGACCACCCTACCGTGTGGCGGACCGCGCCGGTGCTCAAGCACTTCCTGGCCTACAACGTGGAGACCGGCCGGGATGTGGTCGACGTCGCGGTGCCGGAGCGGGTGCTGCACGAGTACGAGCTGCCCGGCTTCCTCGAGCCGCTGCGCGCCGGCGTGGCGGCCGGGGTCATGCCCGCCTACAACCTCGTCAACGGCGTCCCCAACCACGTGCACCCGCTGCTCGCCTCGGTGCTGCGGGCCGCCGCACCCGACCTGGTGGTGTGCTCCGACGCGCAGGCACCGTCGAACCTGGTGGAGACCGAACGGTACTTCGACGAACACGCCTCGTCGCACGCGGCGGCGCTGCGCGCCGGGGTGGACAGCTACACCGACAACGGCCCCGACCCGGCGCCGACGATCGCCCGGTTCACCGAGGCCCTCGACCGTGGCCTGATCACCGAGGCCGACATCGACACCGCGCTCGGGCGGATCCTGCGGATGCGGGCCAGCACGGGCGAGTTCGACCCGGCGGACGACCCGTACACCGGGATCCGCCGCGACGTGATCGCCTGCGACGCGCACGCCCGGCTGGCGGCCCGCGCCGCGCACGCGGGGGTCGTGCTGCTCAAGAACTCCCCCGGCGCCCTGCCGTGGCGCGCGGGCGGGAGCGTCGCGGTGATCGGGCACCTCGGCGACCGGGTGCTGACCGACTGGTACAGCGGCACGCTGCCGTACGCGGTGACCGTCGCCGCCGCGCTGCGCCCACGCCTCGACGTGTCCACTGTGGATGGTCTGGACCGCGTCGGCCTGGCGACGCCGGACGGGCGGCGGCTGCGGGTCGACGACGGCGGCCTCCGGCTCGGCGACGGGCCGGGCGCGGTGTTCACCCACCAGGACTGGGGCACCAGCGTCCAGTGCCCGGTGCCGGTGCACACGTTGCAGGACACCGGTTCCGGGCGCTACGTGACCGTCGGCGACGACGGCGTCCTCGCGGCGTCCGCGGCCACGCCAGACGGGTGGGTGGTGCGCGAGCTGTGGGAGCTGCACCCCGCCTCGCCCGGCGAGTTCCTGCTGTACTCCAACGCCCTCGGCCGGTACGTGACGGAAGGCCCGGACGGGCGGCTGACGGCGGGTCCCTCCGACGGCGCCCTGCGGTTCGTCCGGGAGCAGGTCTCATCCGGCCTGGCCACGGCGGTCGCGGCCGCCCGGGCCGCCGCGCGGGTCGTGGTGGTGCTGGGCAACGACCCGCACATCAACGGCCGGGAGACCGTCGACCGCTCGTCGCTGACGCTGCCGGCGCAGCAGGAGGCGCTGCTGCGCGCGGTCCTCGCCGCGAACCCGGCCACCGTCCTGGCGCTGGTGTCCAGCTACCCGTACGCGATCGACTGGGCCCAGGAGCACGTGCCGGCGATCCTGTGGACCTCGCACGCCGGGCAGGAGCTCGGCACGGCGGTCGCCGACGTGCTGCTCGGCGACGCGAACCCGGGCGGGCGGCTGCCGCAGACCTGGTACCGCGCCGGCACCGTCCTGCCCGACCCGACCGACTACGACATCATCGGCGCCGGCTGGACGTATCAGTACCACCGCGGCGAGCCGCTCTACCCGTTCGGCCACGGCCTGTCGTACACGACCTTCGGCTACGGCCCGCTATCCGTCGCGGTCACATCCTCGGGCTTCACGGCGACCGTCACCGTCACCAACACCGGCGACCGCGCCGGCGACGAGGTCGTGCTGCTGTACGTCACACCCCGGTGCTGGCCCGTGCCGCCCCCCGCCCGGCGGCTGGTCGGGTTCGAGCGGGTGCCGCTGGCGGCGGGCGAGTCCCGCGAGGTCCGGTTCGACGTGCCGGTCGCGGCGCTGGCGTACTGGTCCGGCCGGTTCGTCGCCCCGCCCGGCGAGTACGTGTTCCACGCCGGTCCGGACGCCCGGTGCACGGTCACCCTGGACGCCTGACGAGCCCGCGGCGACGGCATCCGCATTGCCCGGCGGGTGCCGTCGCCGCGCCTGTGGCGCTACCCCTTGTCGGCGGCCGTGACGACCGCGACGCTGGCGAGGTCCATGCGGACGAACCGGGTGTTGCAGGTCGGGCTGAACCCGGTCGCGGTGACGGCGACGGAGTAGCTGCCCGGGATCTCCGTCCGCGCGTAGCGGCCCGTGAGGACGCCGGCCTGCTTCGGGCGCAGCACGAGCCGCGGGTCGATCACCCCGATGCGGCCGGGGTTCACGATGACCGAGCCGCCCGCCCTGCCGCCGGTGCCGGTGCCGACCACGACGCCGCCCTGCCCCGTACCGCCGCCGACGACGACGACCGTCGAGGCCTCGGGTGCGCGCACGGCCCCGGACCGCGTCGGACGCGTGGGCTTGAGTGTCGTCGCGCCGAGGGCGAGCGGGTCGATTCGCGGCGCGAGGATGTCGTCACCCGCGTCGGCCACCAGCTGGTCCCGCAGCAGCACGAGCTGCGCGAGCTGGGCGCGGGCCTGGTCGGGTTTGCCGTCGGCGAGGAACGCCCGGGGCAGCTTGATGTCGGCGAGCCGGTCCCGGAACCTGTCGATGAGGTCCGCGTTCGACGCGGCGGGAGCCGCGACCGTGGCCCGCACCTTGACGCCGTTGATGCCGCCGCGAGGGTCGCCGACCGACGCCCGCACGCCGATGACGTCGCCGACCCGCACGAGGGTCGGCACGTCCAGCTTCAGCGTGAGCGGTGAGTGGACGAAACCGCCGACGGTGTACGGCGTGTGCTGCTGGCGGTCGGTGGCGACCTCGACGGTCCACAGGCCCGGCTGCGGGTCGTGGATCGTGAAGCTCACGTAGCCGTCGCCGGCGTTGCGCAGGAACTCGGTCGCCGAGCGGGGCAGCCAGCGGCCGCCCGGTGAGCGCAGTCGCACCGCGATCTCGCCCGGGCCCTTCGGGTCGCGTGGCACGTACCGCAGCGACGTGTCGTGCCAGGCGACGGTGAACAGCACCGCGTCGGCGCACCCGTCGACCCAGCCGGACACCTGCGACACCGATGCGGTCGACGACTCGTTGACGATGACGCCGTCACCGGTCACCCGGCCCCGGATGTAGTTGTAGATCTCGAAGAGGTCGTCGATCGTCGGCATGAAGTAGTACCGGCCGTCGGTGTCGTCGGCCAGCTGCGCGAGCCGGGTCTGATCCGAGGCCGGGCCCATCGCGCAGCTGTGGATCGGCAGGTCCGCGGGCAGTGCCGCGGCGGCGTCGACCGCCCACGGCCTGGCCGGGTTGCCCTCGTCGCAGCCCTTGTTGTCGTAGCCGTCGGACAGCAGGACCATCGCGCGGCGCGATCCGGCGCCGGCGAGCATGCCGCCCGCCGCCTGGATGCCGGCGCCCATGAACGTGCAGCCGCCGAACCCGATCCCGTCGACCGCGGCGGTCGCGGCGTCCTTGGTCGGCTGGCCCACGATCAGCTGCGGCGCGCCCGTTCCCGGGTACTCCTCGTCGCCGGAGTCGCCGAAGCTGACGACCCCGACGGCGTCGTCGACCCGCATGAGGTCGATGAACTGGCGCGACGTCTGGCGGGTGATGTCGATGTACCCGAAGGCCTGCATCGAGCCCGACCGGTCGAGCACCGTGACGACCCGCACCGGGTCGGCGGCCGGCAGCTCCGCGTTGTCGATGACGAGCGCGAAGTCCTGCCACGGTCCGGCGATGTCGGTGCGGGCGGACGCCGCGATGTTGGCCGCGACGACGGTGATCTCGTAGTCGCCGGTGGGGTTCTGGATGACGGCGACCTCGGTGGTGTTGAGGTCGTCGGCGACGCCGCCCGTCGTCGAGAACGCGCCCGCGAACACGTTGCCGCGGAACAGCTGGCCGGTGCCGACGTGCCGCACCTCCAGGTCGAGGTCGTTCACCAGCGCCGGGTTCGCGCCGACGGCGCCCGCGGCGTCCGACCACGACAGCGCGACGCGCAGCGGCAGCGCCGCGTCGGCGACGGCCACGCGGACCGTGTACTCCTGCCCCGTCGCCGTGAACGCCTGCCGCTGGTCGACGAAGACCTTCGGCCCGCGGTCGGCGTCGGGTGCCTGCAGCAGCGCGTTGCCGATCGAGACGCGGCCCCAGCCCACGGCGTTGTTCGGGCCGGCGGCGATCGTGCCGCCGGCGCCGTCCGTGCCACCCGCGACCGGTTCGGTGCTGGAGACCAGCAGCGCCTTGACGAGCGCCGGGCTCGGCGTCCTGCCGTTGCGGGTCTGCCGCCACCAGTCGATCAGCAGCGCGGCGGTGCCGGCGACGTGCGGCGATGCCATCGACGTCCCCGTCATCGGCGCGTGCACCGGGTGCAGCGTGCCGCCGGTGTCGGTGTAGGGCCCGCTGCGGAAGCCGACCGGGCTGTAGGTGGAGATGATGTCGGTGCCCGGCGCGACGACCGTCGGCAGCATCCGGCCGTCGGCCGCGGGGCCGCGCGACGAGGACGTCGCGAGTCCGCGGATGTCGTCGTTCGCGGTCATCTCGCCCGGCCGCGCGTTGAGCGAGTTGCCCACGAGGATCGCGTTCTTCGGGTTCTTCGTGACCGTGCCGGCACCCGACCCGCTGTTGCCCGCCGAGAAGACGATGACGAGCGGCGTCTGGTCGGTCGCGGTCGCGTCGGCGTCGCGGACGCCCAGGTCGACGGTGCGGTCGTCGGCGGAGTAGGTGGCGCCGTTCATCGCCCACGAGTTGTTCATGACGTCGCCGCCCTGCAGCGCCGACTGGCGCACCCGGGCCGCGACCGTGCCACCGAGCTCGACGAGGCCCACGGTGGCTCCCGGTGCCACGCCCTGCCCGAGCAGGAACCCCTGCGGGTCGACCGCACCCGAACCGCCGTCGCCGGCGGCGATGCCGGTGACGTGCGTGCCGTGCCCGTCGGTGTCGGCGCCGGCGACGGCCGCGCCCGCGGAGTCGACGACGAACGCCAGGCGCCCGGCGAGATCGGCGTGGACGGTCATCGGGTTGTTGGTGTCGATGCCGGTGTCGCACACCGCGATCGTGACGCCGGTGCCGTCGACGCCGAGACCCGTCAGGTTCGCGGCGTACCCGGTGTTCGGCAGCGTGCTCGGCGGCGCCGTCGCGTCGAGGTCCTCGAACACGATCTGCGAGCTGCGCTCGTCTTCCAGTGCGGGTGCGTGCACGGCGTCGATCCAGCGCACGTCGTCGCGCCCGGCGATCGCCGGCAGCGCCTCGGTGGGCACCCGCGCGGTGACGCTGCGGAACGCGTCGGATGACTCGGGCGCGATCGCGAGCACGGTCCCGCCGAGCGAGATCACCAGCGTCGCGACGCCGTCGACGTCGCCCTCGGCGAGGACCCCGATGTCGACCGCCTCGACGGGTCCGAGGCCGCGATCGGTGCCGACCTCGGGATTGCCGCCCAGCAGGTCAGGGTTGACCTTGAGGGCGGGCGCGAGCGGACCCGTCCACTCGACGAACGGCAGCGCCACCGCGGTTGCCACGGTCTCGGCGTCGGCGCGCACGTAGGCCGCGTGCTGGCCGACGGCCTCGACGAGCCGGATGCCGCGCTCGGCGAGGGTCGCCAGCCACGACTCCTGCACCGGCCCGACGAACTGCACCAGGTGGTTGACCCCACCACCCGCCTCGACGGGCGCGAACCCCGGCGGCGTCGAAGGTGGCTCCCCTCCGGCGGTGTCGATCTCGTAGGTGAAGAGCCGGATCGTGTGCGGGTCGCGGACGGCCTTGACGCGCCACCCGTCCCCCTCCAGGCGCTCGACCTGACCCGCATCGGCGTCGACGACGAACCCGCGGTCCAACGCGCTCACCACGTCGACGCCGTCGGCCTCGACCACCGGCCGGTCGGCCTCGGTGCGGTGCACGATGACATACCGTTCAGCCATGTCCGTTCCCCCTCTTGCTTTCGGCAGGACGCGCCAGCGCCGTCCCCGCTGGGCAACAACGAAGAGGCAGGGCCGGACCGGGTGATACACGGACCGTCGCCGGGTCCGAACCCCGACGGATCCCGCGCCGGGCGCCGGGTCTCATCGTCGCGGTGACCGGCTCCAGCGGGTTCGCGACGGTCAGCCGGGCCGTCGACGGCTCAGCGGCTGCCGATCTTCTCCCGGTACATGGCGGCGTCCGCGGCGGAGAGGATCTCGTCGGCGCTGGTGCTGTCGCCGCACGGCGTGCAGCCGATGCTGACGCCGACCGTGACGACGGTCCCGCCGACGGTGTACGGCGCGACGATCGACGCCTTCAACCGCGCCGCGATCCGGGTCAGCTGTTCGTGCGAGCCGACCTCGGCGAGGAACACCACGAACTCGTCGCCACCGAAGCGGGCCGCCATGTCACCGGCGCGCAGCGAGCGGCGGATCCGTTCCGCCACGTACACGAGCAGGTCGTCGCCGGCGGCGTGGCCGAGGCGGTCGTTGACCTGTTTGAAGCCGTCGAGGTCCAGGAACAGCACGGCGAAGCGACGACCGGGGGCGCGCACCGCCCGTTCCAGGGTCTCCACCAGCGCGGCCCGGTTCGGCAGGCCGGTCAGGGTGTCCGACAGCGCCGCCCGGCGCAGGCGTTGCTCCTGCTCGCGCAGGTCGAGGCCGACGGTGAGCAGCGCCGCGCACTGGTTGACCAGTTCGCGGCCGTCCTCGACCTGGCTCTCCACGACGCCGACGACGGCGAGCAGCCCGCGGTCGCTGGCGTGGACCTTCGCCGGCACCACGAACGCGGTCTCCCCTGGGCCGACGGCGGCGATGAGCTCTGGCGGCGGGAAGGCGCTGACCGCGAGCTCGCCCGAGGAGATCGGCGGTCCCGGCAGCCGGCGCCAGCCGGCGGGGACCTCGAGGCGGCCGTCGCCGCGCCACAGGCCGAGCGAGCCGGCGTTCGCCGGGGTGACCGCGAGCCAGCTGAGGTCGCGGGGGTCGGAGCGCCGGTTGTACAGCAGCGCCATGGACAGGTCGTAGTGCGCGCTGATGGTCGAGCGCAACCGCCAACGGTCGCCGAAGTTGGCCACCTGCCGGACCCGGACCACGGCGAGGATGAGCTCCTGCACGCAGCCGTCGAGGCGGCGGGCGGCCGCGACGTCGCCGGCCGGGATCTGCTGGGTGTACTCCTGCACGGCGCGGGCCACGATCCGCAGCCCTTCCGGCTGTGCCTGCAGCGCGTACAGGGTCAGCAGGGCCGCGGACGCGCCGGCGTGGTCCGGGGTGCGGCCGGCGACGGCGGCCGCGGCGACGTCGACCACGGCGTCGACGGCCTTGGCGAGGACCGCGAGGTGCTCGCCGGTGCGCACCGCGCCGGGCGGCAGCAGCGCCGCGAGGCGTTCACTGAGCCGGTCCGGGCCGGCCGCGGCCTCGGCCGGTGGCAGCCGCAGCCGCGCATCGGAGCAGCCGCAGGACGCGCGGGAGACGAAGACCGTGGGGACGCGCCGGTCGCCGGCCGGGACCGGGACACCGGCGACGGCCTGCAGCAGCAGCTCGACCGCCTTGGCGGCCATCACCTCGAGGGGTTGCCGGACGCTGGCCAGGGCCGGCCCGAGGTAGGCGGCGACCTCCATGTCGTCGAAGCCGGTGAGCGCGACGTCGCCGGGGCAGCTCAGCCCGGCGGCGGCCATGGCGCGCAGCAGCCCGATGGCGTTGCGGTCGGTGGCCGCCACGATCGCGGTCGCGTCCAGGTCGCGCAGCGCCGTAGGGGTGGCCCAGGCGACGCCGCTCTCCAGGTTGTCCACGGCGGGCAGGAACAGCGCGGGGTCCGGTTCGATGCCGTGGGCGCGGAGGGTCTCGGTGTAGGCGCGGTGCCGTTCGGCGACGTCGGAGACCGCGACGTATCCGGTGAAGGCGATCCTGCGGTGCCCGTGCTCGATCAGGTGCTCGACCGTCGCGCGGGTCCCGGCGCCGTTGTCGGCGACGACCGCCGGGAGGTCGGGGCGACCGGCGTTGTGCCCGAGCAGCACGACGGGTTTCCCGGCGGCGCGCAGGCGTTCGAGGTACGCGTCGGTGATCGCGTCGGCGAGGACCACGAACCCGTCGATGTGGTCCCACGCGACCGGGGCGGTGAACGTCGGCGTGCCGCCGTTGACCGCCATGTCGGCGGCGGCGTCCAGGGTCTGCACCGCGACGGTCCGGCTGCCGGCCGTGGCGGCGGCGGCGCTGATCCCGGCGAGGATCGTGCCGTAGTAGGCGCCGCCGACGAACGGCGACAGCACCCCGACCACCGGACCACTACCCATGCGCACCTCCAGCCTCCGTATCGGCACGAATCGCCGCCGGATTCGTGTTCCCCGCCGCCTTCGGCGGGCCGGCAAGATCCAGAGTTGCACCACCAGCACCCAGAACCTCAGGTTGCACGGCCCAGGCAACCTGAAGATCACCCGATCATGAGCAGCGGACCGGCGGCGCACGACCGTGCTCACCCCCCACCGTAGCCCCTTGCCCAGCGCTGCCCTCGTAACTACCCTCAACCACATGGGTCCTTACATCACGGATGCGCGGGCGTGGCAGGAGAGCTGGGATCGCCAGCAGGAGGCGTACCTTCCCGATCGTGAGCACCGGCTGGCGGCGATGCTCGACGCCGTCGAAGCCGCCACCGGCACCGCGGCGCCGCGGATCCTCGACCTGGCCGGCGGAACCGGCACGATCACGCTGCGGGCGCTCGACCGGTTCCCCGCCGCCGACGTGACCGTGCTCGACCTCGATCCGGTGCTGCTCGCGATCGCCGAGGCGTCGCTGCACGCACGGGCCAGGATCGTGACCGCGGACCTGCGCCGGCCCGACTGGCAGGAGTCACTGCCGGGCGGCTTCGACGCGGTGCTCACCGCCACGGCCCTGCACTGGCTGCCCGCCGAGCGGCTCAGCGGGCTGTACCGCGAGATCCATGCCGTGCTGCGCGACGGCGGCATCTTCGTCAACGCCGACCACATGCCGGACGACACGCTGCCCGAGCTGACCGCCCGACTGACCGCCCGCGCCGACCGGCAGCGCGACGCCCGCTACGCCGCCGGGGCGGTGCTGTCCTGGCGCAACTGGTGGGACCACGTCGACGCCGACCCGGCACTCGCCCCGCTCGTCACCCGGCGGCGGGATCTCTACCCGGACGGGCACACCGCGGAGTGGCTCCCGCCGGTCTCCTGGCACCTGGAGGCGCTGCGCGGCGCGGGCTTCGGCGAGGTCGGCACGATCTGGCGCGGCGGCGCGGACGCCGCGGTCGCCGCCGTCCGCTGACCCGCCGCGCGACCTGTCAGCCGAGCAGGCCCTCACCGATCCAGCCGCCGGGCTCGCAGCCCGGCGGGACCGCGAACACCGCCGACCCGATCGGGGTGATCCACTCGTTGAGCAGGTCCGCCTCGGCGAGGTTGCGCTGGATCGGCAGGAACTGGCCGCCCACGTCGCGCTGGAACGACGCGAAGATCAGCCCGCAGTCGGCGGTGCCGTCCGCGCCGGGTGCCTCGTCGTAGTTGTACGGGCGGCGGAAGATCCGCTGCCGGTCGCCGGTCACGTGCGCGCGGGCGACGTGCGAGAACTCCGAGATGACCGGCAGCCCGAGGGCGTTCTTCGCGGCGAAGTCCGGCAGGTCCTGCTCGTGCCGGCCGGTCAGCGGCGCGCCGTCGGACAGCCGGCGGCCGACCGCGAACTCCTTGCCGGTGGTGTCCGCGGCGTCCCACGTCTCCAGTTCGGCGCGGATGCGGCGCAGCACGAGCGTCGTCCCGCCGTGCAGCCACTGCGGTCCGCTGTCGGTCCACACGGCACCGTCGAACACCCCGCCGCCGGGTGTGGGGTTGCCGGTGCCGTCGAGCTGGCCGAGCACGTTGCGCTGGGTCACCCCGTCGTCCTGCATGCCGCGGCCCCGGCGGAAGCCGCGCTGCGCCCACCGCACGGCGGCGAACGACCGGCTGTCCTTGACCAGCATCCGCTGGGCGTGGGTGACGGTGAGCGGGTCGTCGGCGCAGATCTGCAGCAGCAGGTCCCCGCCGCACCAGCGCGGTTGCAGCTTGTCGATCGCGAACGCCGGCAGCTGCTGCAGCGTCGCCGGCCGCTGCTCGGCGAGCCCGGCAACGTCGAACAGCCGCGGCCCGAACCCGAAGGTGACGGTGAGCCGGGCCGGCACCCGCGCGAGCTCCGGCTGGCCGTCGGCGAGCGGCGCGCGGCCCTGGGTGAGCCGGGCCGCGTCGTCGGACAGCAGCAGCATGAGCCGGCGCAGCGCGGCCCGGTCCACGCCGGCGGCGAGGTCGAGGGCGACGAACGCGGCGTGCGCCTGCGCCGGGGTCGCGATCCCCGCCTGGTGCGGGCCGTGGAACGGCACCATCAGACCGCCGTAGTCCACTGTGGACTGCGATGCGACGCCGGTGCAGGCACCGTCGTCGTCGCGGGCGACCGCGGCGACGGCCATCGCGCCGCCCACCGCCAACGCGCCGCCGGCCAGCAGCGTCCGCCTGCTGATCGGCCCTCGCTCCTGGTCGGCCATGTCAGCCCATCGTCATCGGGCTCGGCGTCCCCGGCAGGTAGGACTCGTTGCCGCCGGCGAAGTCCTTGCCCAGCGCGGTGAACCGCACCGTGCCGCCGTCCTGCAACGTCAACGTGAACGTCACCTGGTCGCCCGCCTTCACCTCGGTGGTGACGTCCATCAGCATGAAGTGGTCACCGCCGGGCTTGAACTCGTGGGAACCGTTGGCGGGCACGACAAAACCGCCCTGTTTCGGCCGCATCGCCATCTTCCCGTCGACAGTGGTGGTTTCGTGCAGTTCGATCTTCGGCGACACCGCCGACGCCGCCGACACGACCACGACGTCCTTGCCGGTGGGGTTCACGACGGTGCCATACGCGGCGGACATCCCGGACTTCGCCGTCTTCACCCACGGATCCTGCACCACGAGCGCCGGTTGACCCGCGCTCGCACCCGCCGCCGGCGTGGTGGCCGGCGACGCGTCCGACCCGCAGGCCGCGGCCAGGGCGAGCACCAGCACAGCGCCGGCGGCGAGCAGTCCATGGTTGCGCAACGACATCAGCGGTCCTTCACCTCGAGGGAGATCTTGCCACGAGGTAGTCGGGCGCCGCGCCGGGAAAGTTCCGTCGTCTTTGCGTCGGACCCCGGTGCGGCGGGCGGTGCGGCACAGGGTCCAGGATTGGTGCATGCGACTGCACGTGACGCTCCGCGCGACCCTCGCCGCCGCCGCGGCGGCCCTCCTGGTGACGCTGCTGCCGGCCCAGCCCGCCTGGGCGCACGCGAAGCTGGTCAAGAGTGACCCCGCCGGCGGCGCCACCGTCAGCGCCCCGCTCGCGGCGGTGACGTTCACCTTCACCGAGATGGTGAAGCAGCAGTTCAGCACCGTCGTGGTCACCGGCGCCGACGGCGTCTCCTACAGCGACGGCGCGCCGAAGTCGGTCGACAAGACCCTCACCCAGCCGGTGAAACCGTTGCCGGGTGGGGCGATCAAGGTGGTGTGGCGGACCGTCTCCGTCGACGGTCACCCGATCGAGGGCCAGTTCACCTTCACCAACGCCGCGCCCGCCCCGACGAGCGCGGCCCCGTCCAGCGCTCCGCCGGCCACGAGCGCCGCGGCCGCGGAGCCGTCGAGCACCGCACTGACCGCCGCCGCCGACCCGATCCTGGACGAGGGCGGCGACGGCGGCGTGCTGTGGCTGGTCCTCGGCGGCGTCGCGGTCGTGCTGGTCCTGGCGGGCGGCGCCTTCTGGTGGCGCCGCCGCACTACTTGAGCACGTCGAGCAGCTGCTGCGCCAGCGGCGCGGCGGACGCGGGGTTCTGGCCCGTGTAGAGGTTGCGATCCACGACCGTGAACGGCTTCCAGACCTCGCCGCGGGTGAACTCGACGCCCAGGGCGTCCAGTTCGTCCTCGAGCAGCCACCGCGCCCCGGCGGCCAGCCCGACGGCCTCCTCCTCGTCGTTCGTGAAGGCCGTGACCCGGTACCCCACGAAGGGTGAGACGCCCTTGTGCCGGGTGGCGAGCATGGCGGCCGGTGCGTGGCAGACGATCGCCAGGGGCTTGCCCGAGTCGAGGGCGGCGGTCAGCAGCCGCCCCGAGTCGGCGTCGGCCGGCAGGTCCTCCATCGGGCCGTGACCGCCCGGGTAGTAGACGGCGTCGTAGTCCTCCAGGCGGGCGTCCGCCAGCTCGATCGGCCGGCGCAGCTCGTCGGCGGAGCGCAGGACACCCTCCAGCTCCAGGGCCACCTGCTCGCTGCCCGCCATCGAGGGGCGCAGGCTCATCACGTCGACGTGCGGCACCACGCCGCCCGGGGTGGCCACCACCACCTCGTGACCGGCACGGACGAACGCGCTGTACGGCGCCGCGAACTCCTCGGCCCAGTAGCCGGTCGGGTGCCTGGTGCCGTCCTTGAGCGTCCAGTAGCTCGCACCGGTCATCACGAACAGGATCCTCGCCATGGGAAAAGCGTCCCCGCTGGTGCGCCGGCTGCCAGATCCGCCAGGGGTGACCCCGGGCCGCGGCGGCCCGGGGTCACCACCACACGGTCAGGAACCGGCCGGGGCCCTGCGGCGCGACCGCTGCACCGCGCCGGCCGCCACGTCGAGGACCAGGAACGCGACCAGGGTGACGCCGAACGCGGGCAGCGCCCAGCCGATCGCGGCGACCACCACGATCCCGGCGAGCAGCAGCGGCAGCCGCAGCCGGCGCCAGGCACCGCGGGCGGGCGGTGGTCCCGCGACGGCCCGGCGGCCGGCGCGGGTGGGGCGCCGCTGCCACCACATCCGGTAACCCCACACGATGACGCACAGCAGCCCGATGGCGAGCGCCGCGAGCAGGACCTGGTTGGCCGGCCCGAACAGCTTGCCCATGTGTGCCTGGATGCCGAGCTTCGTGAGCTGCGCGAGCAACGGCCAGTCCGCGAAGTCGGACCGGTCCGTGACGGTCCCGGCGATCGGGTCGACGGCGATCCGGTCGAGGTGGACCGGCCACACGTAGTCGATCTGGCTGACCGTCCACGCCGCGCCTTCCTCGGCGGGCAGCGCGATCTCCGTGGCGCCGGTGAGGCCGGCGTCCCGGGCGACGTGCAGGACCGCGTCGATCTGCGCCGGATCGCCGGCGCTCGCAGCGGCCTCCCCGTGGTGCCCGCCCGGTGCCGCGCCGCCACCGCCGACGGTCGTGCTCACCGATGGGGTACGGGAGTCCAGACCGTCCAGGGCCAGCCCGAAGTTGTCCCCCGCCCAGCGCGACCAGGTCAGACCGGTCGCGGACAGGAACAGCAGCCCGACGACGAGCCAGACGCCGGTGGCGGCGTGCATGCCGCGGGTGCGCCGCACGCCCTTCGCGGCCGTGAGGTCGTAGAGCAGGGTCGCCTCCGCGCGGCTGCGGGCGCGGCGAGCGTCGGCGCGGCGGCGCCACTGCCGGTTGCACCACAGGATCAGCCCGCCGAGCACCAGGACCCACAGCCAGCTGGCGGCGGTCTCGGAGTAGACCCGGCCCACGTCACCGAGGTGCAGGTTGCGGTGCAGGTCGTCCAGCCACGTCGTCAACGGGGTCGAGCCCCACCACGTGGTCAGCTGCCCGCGGACCTCGCCGGTGTACGGGTCCACGTAGACCGTGTGCTGCTTCTCCCCCAGCTCCGGCACGCTGAACACGACCTTCGTGGTCGCGTCCCGCGCCGCCGCCGGCTGGACCACCGCCAGCGTGCCGGTCGGGTGCGCGGCGACGGCGGCGGCGACCTGCTCCGACAGCGGCTTCGGCAGGCCCGGCCCGACCGTCGCGACGTGCAGTTCCTTGTCGTACACGAGGCCGTCGAGCTGCGGGGTGAGGACGAACAGCAGGCCGGTGACGGCGGCGACGGCGAGCAGCGGCGCGACGAGGATCCCGGCGTAGAAGTGCAGCCGGGTCAGCAGCGGCACGATCGACCAGGTCCGGCCGGCTGCCGCCGGTCTGTGGGCCTCGTCCTCGGTGGTGGGTGAGACGTCGGTGTCGACGGACACGGCGGGACCTCCGGGCGGTGCGGGCGGATGGCAACGGGGGGTTCGTCTGCGGTAGTCGTCGCTCACGCCCGGAAAGTTCCCAGCGGTACGTCATGAAAAATCAGCATTTCGTATGGACTAGCTTGTACGTCAGTCAGTTGGTCGTTGGCAGTGCCGCCGAAGTTCCCGAGAGGACCTCATCGATGCGTCTCACCCTCGCCGCCCGGGCCGCCGCGGCGCTCCTCGCGGCCACCGTCGCGGCCCTGGCACTACCCGCGGCCGCCGCCGCCCACGTCACCGTGAACCCGAGCACCGCCACCCAGGGCGGCTACGCGAAGGTCAGCTTCCGGGTGCCGAACGAGAAGGACGACGCGAACACCGTCAAGGTCGAGATCGCCATCCCGACCGACAAGCCGATCGCGTCGGTGTCGATCAAACCGGTGCCCGGCTGGACCGCGGTGACGGAGACCAGCAAGCTCGCGACGCCGATCAAGACCGACGACGGCGAGATCACCGAGGGCGTCTCGAAGATCACCTGGACGTCGGACGCCGCCGCGGTGATCAAGCCGCACCAGTTCCAGGAGTTCGACGTCTCCCTGGGCCCGCTGCCGGCCACGGACCAGATCGTGTTCAAGGCGCTGCAGACCTACTCCGACGGCGAGGTGGTCCGCTGGATCGACGAGCCGGCCGCCGGCGCCGAGGCCGAGCACCCGGCGCCGGTGCTGAAGCTGACGAAGGCCGGCGCCACGACCGGCGCCCCGGCGAACACCGCCGCCGCGCAGGACGCCGCGGCCACCATGAACGACGACGACGGCAGCGACGGCACCACTATCACCCTCGCCGTCCTCGGCCTGGCGCTCGGCTTCGCCGGCCTGGTGGCCGGGGTGCTCGCGTACCGCCGTGCCGGCCGCGTCGGCTGACCCCTCGCTCCGACGCGGACGGGCCGTTAGGCTGTGCCCGTCCGCGTTCCCGGCACGGCGGCCGGGTGGACGATCGGCGTTCGGTGTACGGCGCACCGGGGCCTCCGCCCTGTCGTGCTCGCGTTAGGAAACCGCCGTGCCCTCCACCGCCGCCCCCGCCCCCGCCCGCTCCCGTGACGCCGTCTACCGGCTCGTCGCCGTCGCCGTCCTCCTCGTCGCGGGCGTCATCGCCGTGGTGCTGTTCCGCGGCGGCACCGGCTCGACGGCGGCCCAGGACCGGTCCATCAGCGTCTCGATCAGCGGCGGCCGGGTCGACCCGCCGGTCGGCCGGGTCGAGGTCGGCAAGGGCAGCACGATCCGGCTGACCGTCACCTCGGACGTCCCGGACGAGCTGCACGTCCACGGCTACGACCGCCGCCTCACCCTGGAGCCGGGCCGCGCCGCGACGCTGGAGTTCCGCGCCGACGTCACCGGCATGTTCGAGGTCGAGACCCACGGCAACCACCTGCTGCTGGTCCAGCTCGTCGTGCGCTGAACCCGCGCCGGAGCGGCCGTGCAGGCCCTGGACAGGACCGGCAAATGTCCTACAATCCAAATGTCCAACATTTGGAGGTTCGCATATGCTGTCGACCCCGCGCCGGGGGCTGCCGCTCGCCACCCAGGTCGCCGCGCAGTTCCGAGCGCTGATCGCCGCCGGTGACTGGCCGGTCGGCACCCGCATCCCTCCCGAGCACCGGCTCACCGAAGAGCTCGGCGTGAGTCGCAACACCGTCCGGGAGGCCTTGAGCGCCCTGGTACACCTCGGGCTGCTGGAAGCACGACCCGGGGACGGCACCTATGTCCGCGCCGACAGCGAGCTGCAGGTGTCGCTGTCGCGTCGCGTCGCGGCCGCGGACCCCGACGACGCGTTCGAGGTCCGCGCCCTGCTCGAGCACCGCGGCTCCCGCCGGGCCGCCACGCACGCCACCGCCGAGGACGTCGCCCGGCTGCGCGAACTGCTCGAGCAGCGCGACGCCGCCCGCGCCGCCGACGACCTGCGCGCCTTCGTCGAGGCCGACTTCGCGTTCCACCGCGCGGTCGTCATCGCCGGCGGCAACCCGCTGCTCGCCGAGCTCTACCAGCACCTCGGCCCGGTCATCACGCAGACCATCACCGACACCGCCGCCCTGCACGAGGACCGCGCCGTGCACGACCTGCACCACCGCCTCGTGGACGCGATCGCCGCCGGCGACCCCGCCGCCGCCGAGGCGTGCAGTGTCGCGCTGGTCGACGAGGGGCGCGACATCCTGCGCGGCGGCAGCGGGAGGCCGGCATGACGACCACCGTGCCGCGCCCCGGCACCAAGACCCCACAGCGCGCCGGCCTGCTGGTGGTGGGCATCCTGCTGATCGCCACGAACCTGCGGGCCGCGCTGACCTCGGTCGGCCCGGTGCTCGACGACGTCCGCGCCGACCTCGGCCTCACGGCCACCGCGGCGGGCGTGCTGACCGCCCTGCCGCTGCTCGCCTTCGCCGCCTTCTCACCGGTGGCGCCGCTGGTCGCGCGGCGGCTCGGGCTCGAACGCACCATCGGCGCCGGGCTCGCCGTGCTCGCCGCGGGCATCGTGCTGCGGTCCGTGCCGGTCACCGGCGCGATCTGGGTCGGCACGGTCGCGATCGGCGTGTCGATCGCGTTCTTCAACGTGCTCCTGCCCGCGCTCGTCAAGCGCGACTTCCCGGACCGGGTGGCGCAGTTGTCCGGCGCCTACTCCGCCACGCAGAGCGTCGTGGCCGCGATCGCCTCCGGCGTGGCGGTGCCGATCGCCGGCGACGATCCCGCGGGCTGGCGGATCGCGCTGGGCTGCTGGGTCGGCCTCGCCGTCGTCGCCGCCGCGTTCTGGCTGCCCCGGCTGCGCACCCGCCCGCCCGGCCCAGCCGACGCCGGCGCCGCGGCCACCCACCGCTCGCCGTGGCGCAGCGCCATCGGCTGGCAGGTCACCCTGTTCATGGGCCTGCAGTCACTGGTCTTCTACGTGATGATCGCGTGGCTGCCCACCATCGAGCACGACCACGGCGTGGCCGCCTCGACGGCCGGCTGGCACCTGTTCGTCTATCTGATCTCCGCGGTGGTGGCCAACCTGGCCGCGCCGCACCTCATGCGCCGCCTCCCCGACCAGCGGCTCGTCGGGCTGCTGTGCGCCGCCCTGATCCTGATCGGGGTCGGCGGCCTGCTGCTGGCGCCCGGCGCCGTGGTGGCGTGGCTGGTCAGCGCCGGCTTCGGGGCGGGCATGTCCCTCGTGCTGTGCCTGTCGCTGTTCAGCCTCCGCGCCGTCGACCACCGGCAGGCCGCGACGCTGTCCGGGATGGCGCAGTCGGTCGGCTACCTGCTGGCGGCGTGCGGACCGGTCCTCATCGGCGCGCTGCACGACGCCAGCGGCGGGTGGACGCTGCCGCTGGCGGTGCTGTGCGTGGTGATCGCCGTGATGGGCGGCTTCGCCGTCCAGTCCGGCCGGGACCGGGTGATCGGCTGACCCGCCCCGGTCAGACCCGCAGGCCGGCCTCGCGCAGCAGTTGCTCGCGCTGCTCGGCGGTGAGCCGGTCGACGTAGACGGTGCCGTCGAGGTGGTCGCACTCGTGCTGCAGGCAGCGGGCGAAGTAGCCGGTGCCGGTCACGGTGATCGGCGCGCCGGTCAGGTCGAAGCCGGTGACGGTGGCGAGCGCGGCCCGGGGCACCTCGGCGCGCGGACCGGGCACCGACAGGCAGCCCTCGGTCTCGGTGACGGTCCCGGCGAGCGCGGGCGCGGCCTGCAGCTGCGGGTTGACGACGTGGCCGCGGAACCGGGTGCCGTCGTCGCCCGGGCAGTCGTAGACGAACACCCGCAGGTCCACGCCGATCTGGTTGGCGGCCAGGCCGACGCCCGCCGCGGCGTACATCGAGGTGAACATGTCGTCGACCAGGTCGCTCAGCGCCTGGTCGAAGGCGGTGACGTCGGCGCAGCGGCGGTGCAGCACCGGCTCGCCGTAATACATGATCGGTCGGGCCGCGCCCTTGGTGATCGGCATCGTCGCACCCTACCGGCTACGGCGTGACCAGACCCGTCTGGTAGGCGACGACGACCAGTTGCGCACGGTCCCGGGCACCCAGTTTCACCATGGCGTGGCTCACGTGGGTGCGGGCGGTGGCGGGGCTGAGGAACAGCGCGGCGCCGATCTCGTCGTTGCTCATGCCCTGGCCGACGAGCGCCAGCACCTCCCGTTCGCGTGCGGTGAGGACCGCGAGCCGCCGTTCGGCGGCCTGGTCGGCGGTGCGCCGCGCGGTGAACTGCGCGATGAGGCGCCGGGTGATCCGCGGCGCGAGCAGCGCCTCCCCGGCCGCGACGACACGGATGCCGTGCAGCAGCTCGGCCGGGCCGGCGTCCTTGAGCAGGAACCCGCTGGCGCCGGCCTGCAGGCCCTCGAAGACGTAGGCATCGGTGTCATACGTGGTCAGGATCAGGATGCGCGTCTGCCGCAGGTCGCCGGCGGCGGTGATCGCCCGGGTGGCCTGGATGCCGTCCATCTGCGGCATCCGGATGTCCATGAGCACGACGTCCGGGCGCGTGGCGCGGGCCTGGTCGACGGCGTCGACGCCGGTGGTGGCCTCCCCCACCACGGTGATGTCGTCCTCGATGTCCAGCAGGAGCCGGAATCCGGACCGCACCAGCCGCTCGTCGTCGACGAGCAGCACCCTGATCGGCGCCGCGTCCTTCGACCCGGCCGTCGGGACACTCATACGCCCGCCGTCGTCCCGGTCGGTGCCAACGGCAGCCGGGCGGTGACCGCGAAACCACCACCGGCGCGGGGGTGGGCGTCGAGCTCGCCGCCCAGCAGCCGGCAGCGCTCCCGCATCCCCGTGATCCCGCTGCCCGGCCGCTGCGGGGTGGCCTCCCCAGAGGCCCGTCCCGGTCGTGGACCGTCGTCCGTCACGTGGACCTCCACGGTATCGGCGCCGTAGTCCACCGCGACCGTGACCCGGGTCGGTCCGGCGTGGCGGATCACGTTGGTGATCGACTCCTGCAGGATCCGGTAGACCGCGCTGCCGACCGCGCTGGGCACCTGCGGCGGCGCCGGGTCCGCCTGGAGGTGCAGGTCGAGCCCGGCTTCGCAGGCCTTGGCGGCGAGCTCGCCGATCTGCCCGAGCCCGGGGTGCGGTGCCCGGCCGTCGTCGGCGTCGCGCAGGACCCCGAGGATGGCCCGCATCTCGTGCAGGGCCCGCGAGCTGGTCTGTTCGATGACCTCCAGGGCCGCCACCGCCTCCCGGGCCCGGTCCGGACGCTTGTCGAGCACGTGCGCGGTCACGCCGGCCTGGACGTTGATGATGGCGATCGCGTGCGCGACCGTGTCGTGGACCTCCCGGGCGATGCGGAGCCGCTCCTCGTCGACCCGCGCGCGGGTGTCCCGCTCCCGGTTCCGCTCCGCGAGCTCGGCGCGCCGCACGGCGTCCGCCGCGATGACCCGCCGGGACCGGACGCTCTCGCCGAGGGCGGCGCTCATCACCGAGCCGCCGATCCGGAAGAACACCCAGCCGATCGCGGCCCGCGGCTCGATGTCGGCGGCGGCGACCAACCAGCAGGCGGCCAGCACGGCAATGCCGGCACCGGCCGTCAGCAGTGAACGCCGGCCGTCGCCGAGGGCCGCCAGCGTGTAGATGGCCACGAACAGTGCGAGCCATCCGGGCCCGTCCGGGAATTCGAGCGCGTAATAGCCGACGCTGGCGACCGCCGTGACGGCGAACACGGCGACGGGCCAGCGGCGGCGCACGGCCACCGCGGCGCCACCGGCGATCAGGAGCGCGTATCCCAGGTGCCCCAGATCCGCCAGGGGTCGCACCACCGACACCGGGTCTCCGTGCGTGCGGGTGACGGTGCCCTGCACCTGCATCACGGTGATGAACAGCGCCAGCAGCACGTCCTGCGCCCAGGCCGGCAGTCGGAGCAACGTGACGCGGTCCCGCATACCGCGATCGTAGGGCCTGCGGCCGCCCCCGCTCCTACGTCCAGCGGCGCGATCCCGCCCGAGCCGGCTACGCCCGATTGCGTATCCGCCGCCGCCTGCCACCCGACGACACCTGGCCCCCCGCACCGCGACGATCGGCTGCGTCGACCGAAACGACGAATCGCGCGGAGGGAACCCCGATGTCCGTTCTGCACCTGCTTGCCGCACCGTCAACAAGCGCCACCCTGGCCGCCGGCTACGAACTCGGCCACGGGCGGTTCGTGCCCAGCGCCGCCGCCGTGATCGGACTGGCCGGCGTGGTGATCGGCGCGATGGCGCTGGCCCGCCCCGGCCACGGCGCCACCCGGGCCAGGGCCATCGCGGCCCTCGTCGCGGGCCTGCTCAGCGTGGCCGTCGGCGGCGTGCACGGGGCCAACGCCGCCGGCGGCCTCGGCACCGGCAACGGACTGGCCGGTGCCATCATGGCCGTGGCGTTGGGGCTGATCAGCATGACCGTCGCCGGGCTGGCCCTGGCCCGCTCCCGCCGCCACGCGTAGTTGCCGCACCGGCCGGGGTCTGTCACCGGGTCGCCGCGGTACTCCCGGCGAAGAACTCCAGCACCGCGGCGTTGACCACCTCCGGTTGCTCCAGGTAGCCGTAGTGGCCGGCGTCGCGGATCTCGGTGTAACGCGCGCCGGGGATCGCGGCGGCCAGCTCCCGCCCGCGGGCGGGCGGTGCGACCAGGTCGTCGGCGAAGGAGAGCACGAGCGTCGGGGTGCTGATCCGCCGGTACGCGCCGAGCCGGTCGGTGCGCAGGTCGACGTCGAGCTGCGCGCGGATGCTGGCGTCGGTCACGTCCGGCGCGGCCATCTCGAAGAGGTCGAGCCAGTCCTGCACCGCCTGCTCGTCCTGCAGCGTGCGCGGCGACAGGTTCTGCAGCGCCCGCATGGCCGCGTCGTAGCCGGCCGGGAGGTGTACGCGCTCGTCGTACAGCGCCTGTTCGGCCGCGGCGAGGGCCAGGGAGAACGCGTCGGGCCGGCCGCGGCTGGCCATCAGCACCGCCTGGGTGGCCAGGTCCGGCCGGGTCAGCAGCAGCTCCTGCACGACGTGCGCGCCCATGGACGACCCGACGAGCCGGCACGCCCCGCCGACCAGCCGCTCGATCAGGCCGACGGTGTCGGCGACGAGGTCGGCGACGGTCACGCCGAGCGTCGCCGGGTCGCTGGGCGCCACGCCCCGGTTGTTGACGGTGATCGCCCGGTAGCCGGCCGCGACCAGCGCCGGCACCTGGTGCAGCCGCCAGGTCCGGCCGGCGGCGCCGGTGCCGGGGATCAGCACCACGGCGTCGCCGCGGCCGGCCTCCTCGTAGTGCAGCGTCACGGCACCGGCGTTCACGAACGGCATGGTTCGGTCCTCACTGGACGATCACGTGGGGCATCGAGTGAGGCTACGCTAACGGATCTTTCCGGAGCCCGGGTGCGCCGCCTACCGCAGGGCGTCCCGGCGAACCGTGTGGGCAATCGCCAGGACGCTTCGCCGGATATGCCGCTACGGCAGGGCGTCCCGGCGAAGCGTGGTGGCGATCGCCAGGACGGTGAGGGCGACCGCGTAGGCCGCCAATACCGACGCCGCAGCGAGTTGCGAGAGGTCGACGTCCAACGGCAGGTTGCCGAGCGCGGCGCCCGCCGTGAACGGCAGCCACCGCGCCGCGTCCCGGCCGATGAGCTCCGCGACCACCCCCTCGACGAGCGCCAGCCAGGCGAGAGCGGCCGCGATCGCGGCGACCTGGTTGCGGATCAGCGCGCCGACACCGACGCCGATCGCGGCGAACGCGGTGTTCCAGCCGATCGCCCCGACAATGGTCCGGGCCAGCTGGTCGGACCACTCGAACCGCTGCAACGCCGCGGTGGTGCCCAGCGCGACGGCCGCGCCGACGAGCCCGAAGCCGAGCCCGGCGCCGGCGTGCACGACGAGCTTGGCGGCGACGACCCGCCCGCGGTGCGGCGTGGTCAGGTACGTGTCGGTGACGGTGCGGTGCCGGTACTCCCCCGCGACCGCCATGATGCCGAGGACCAGCGCGAACAGGCTGGCGAGGCCGACGTGGCCGACACCCTTGACCGCGTCGCCGGCGCCGGCCACCCCGAGGATGACCACGACCTGGGCGGCGGCCAGCAGCAGCCAAGGCGCCCTGGTGGTGGTGAGTTTGGTGAGCTCACTGCGTAACATCGGTGAACGTCTCCTCCAGCGTCTTGGTCATCGCCGCCGTCGGCCCCGCGAACCGCAGCCGGCCCGCGTTCACGATGACGACGTGGTCGGCGATCCTGGCGACCTCGGCCAGCACGTGGCTGGAGACCACGACGGTGTGCCCCGCCGCGGCCTGCGCCGCGATCAGCTCGCGCAGCCACGCCATCCCGGCCGGGTCGAGGCCGTTGGCCGGCTCGTCGAGCACCAGCAGCCGGGGGCGCCCGAGCAGCGCGGCCGCGAGCCCCAGCCGCTGGCGCATCCCGAGGGAGTAGCCGCCGACGCGGCGGCTCGCGGCGTCCTCCAGCCCGACCTCACCGAGGACCTCGTCGACCCGCCGCCGCGGGATCCGGGCGGCCTGCGCGACGATGCGCAGGTGGTCGCGGCCGCGCCGGCCGGGATGGAAGCCCGCAGTCTCGAGGACCGCGCCGACGGTGCGGCGGGGTTCGGCCAGGTCCGCGTACGCGCGGCCGCCGATGAGCGCGCTGCCGGCGGTGGGCCTGGACAGCCCGAGCAGCATCCGCAGCGTCGTGGTCTTGCCCGACCCGTTCGGCCCCAGGAAACCGGTGACCGTCCCCGCCGGGACGTCGAAGGTCAGGTCGTCGACCGCCCTGACCTGGTTGAAGTGTTTGCTCAGTCCGTGTATTCGCACGTCGATGCCGTCTGCCATGCACCAAAGGCTGCCGGGTCTGCGGCGCGGCGGCGTCGCCCAGCCGCGTGATGTCCGGATACCGCGGCTGGGCGACGATTTCTGTCGTACGCCGGGTCTACGGTGTCTGCATGCGCCGGCCGTTCGCCACCGACCTCGCCATCGCGGCCGTCGTGTGCGTCGTGGCGCTGGTGACCACCCGCGGCGTGCCGGCGGCCGGTCTCATCCCCGCGGCGGTCGCCTGCGGTGCCCTCGTCGCGCGCCGGCGGACCCCGTTTACCGTGTTCCTCGTCAGTTCCGTCGCCGCCGAGGTCTATCTGGTCGTGCACCACGGCAACGGCGGCGTGCTCATCCTCGCCGCCCCGCTGATCGCGCTCTACACCCTCGCCGAGGCCGGCAGCCGGCGCCGCGCGCTGACCATCGGCGTGCTGGCGGTCCTGGCCTTCGCCGGTCTGCACATGCTCATCAAGCCGTCGTCGTGGCTCGGCGCGGAGAATCTCGCCCTGGCCGCGCTGGGCGGCCTCGCGGTCGCGGCCGGCGACGGCGCCCGCAGCCGCCGCGAATACCTGGCCGAGGTCGAGGCCCGCGCCCGCCAGGCCGAGCACGACCGCGACCTCGAGGCCGCCCGCCGGGTCGCCGACGAGCGCCTGCGCATCGCCCGCGACCTGCACGACGTGGTCGGCCACCAACTGGCGCTGATCCACGTCCAGGCGGGCGTCGCCGCGCACCTGCTCGACGCCTCCCCGGGTGGCGCCCGCGAGGCCCTCGGCCACGTGCGGCACGCCAGCCACGCCGCGCTCGGCGACCTCCGCGACACGATCGGCCTGCTCCGCCAGCCCGACGAGCAGCTCACCCCGACCCAGCCGGTCATCGGGCTGGCCGGCCTGCCCGACCTGCTCGCCACGTTTCGCCGGCTGGGTCTGACGGTCGAGGCGGCGACGTCGGGCGACGACACGACGGTGCGGGTCCCGGTCGACGTGACCGCTTATCGGCTGGTCCAGGAGGCGCTGACCAACGTCCGCAAGCATGCCGGCCCGACCACCGCGCACGTGACGCTGCACTACCGCCCCGAGGCCCTGGAGATCGCGGTCGACAACCCCGCGCCGTGCGCCGACCCTTCGCACCCCGTGGCTCTCCGAGGCACCCGTCCGCCGGACGACCCGGGCGGCGCCGACGCGGTCCCCGGCGGGCTCGGCCTGGTCGGGATGCGCGAGCGGGTTGCGGCGCTGGGCGGCACGCTGCAGGCGGGGCCGCGCCCCGGCGGCGGCTTCCGGGTCACCGCGGTGCTGCCGAGGGCGGCGCCGTGACCCGCCGGGCCGGCCAGGTCGCATCGCCCGGCCCTCCGACGGCCGCCGACCTTCCCGCACCACAGCCGACTCCGCCCGGCGGCGCACCACAGCCGGCTCCGCCCGGCGGCGCACCACAGCCGGCTCCGCCCGGCGGCGCACCGCGGCCGGGTGCGCCCGGCGGTGCCGGGCCGATCCGCGTCCTGCTGGCTGACGACCAGCCGCTGATCCGCAGCGGGTTCCGGGTGTTCGTCGACGCGGCCGCGGACATCACGGTCGTCGGGGAGGCCGCCACGGGCCGCGACGCGGTCTCGCTGGCCCGCTCGACCCGCGCCGACGTGGTCCTGATGGACATCCGCATGCCCGACCTCGACGGCCTCGCGGCCACCCGCATGATCACCACCGACCCGCAGCTCGCCCCGGTCAGGGTCCTGATCCTGACCACGTTCGAGATCGACGAATACGTCTTCCAGGCGCTGCGCGCCGGCGCCAGCGGCTTCCTCGGCAAGAGCACCGAGCCGGAGGAGCTGCTCGCCGCCATCCGCACCGTCCACCACGGCGATGCGCTGCTCTCACCGGCGGCGCTGCGTGGCCTGATCGCCCGGTTCCTGTCCCACCCGGACAACGGCCGCGCCGTGGACCGCGCCCGCCTCGCCACGCTGACCGACCGCGAACGCGAGGTCGTCGCCCTCGTCGCCACCGGCCGCTCCAACGACGAGATCGCCGCACACCTCGTCGTCAGCCCCCACACGGTGAAGACCCACGTCAACCGCGCCATGACCAAACTCGACGCCCACGACCGCGCCCAACTCGTCGTCGCCGCCTACGAGACCGGCCTCGCGTAGGAGCACCACGCCCGACGTCCCGGTGCGCCGGGCACCAACGGGGCCGCGAGGAAGACGGCGGCGCGGTCGGCGAACAGGTGGGCGCCGCGCTCGGCGGACAACCGCCGGGCCCGGTCAGCCGCCGCTCGCACCACTGGCGCCGGCTCGCCTGCGGCGGCCAGCGTCCGGGCCCGTAGCAGCAGGCCCTCGGCGTAGCGCTGGCCGTGCGTGTCCAGGAACCCGTCGGCGCGGTCCAGCGCGGCCGCCGCCGACGCCGGATCCCCGGCCGCCAGGAACATCTCGGCGATCAGTCCACAGGAGAACGCCAGCCCCTAGCGCGGCGGTTCCAGTAGCGTCGCGGTCAGCAGCTGCTCGGCCTCGGCCGCCGCACCGGCCGGGTCGTCGCCGCTCAGCGCGCGTCCAGCACCACGTCTGCCGTAGGTGCGGCTCGACGTGGACGAAGACGCGGCCGGGATCGGCGGCGAGCCAGCGCCAGCACCTGTTCGGGCCGGTCCAGCGCCAGCGCGAGCCGCGTCGCGGCCAGGCACGCGTCGAACAGCTCGTGGTGCAGCGCGGCGAAGACCGGCATCGCCGCCGGGCCGGGCGGGAACCCGGCGCCGGGGGTGCCCTGCCACAGGTGCAGCGCCTCCAGGTACCGGGCGAGGGCCGTCTCCGGCCGCCCGTCCGCGGCGGCGGTCCGGCCCGCCTCGGCGAGCTCCCGGAAGGAGACCAGGTCGAGCGTGCCGGGCCCGGCCGCGAACACGTAGCCGGAGCCGTGCCGCAGCAGGAACGAACCGGCCTCCCGGGTGGGCAGCTCGGGCTGCAGCACCCGGCGCAGCGCGCCCACGTACTTCTGGATCACGTTGAGCGCGGTGGCCGGGGCGTCCTCGCCCCAGAGAAGGTCGATCAGCTCGCCGGCGCCGTCCGGCTGCCCGGCTGCGCCAGCAGCGGCGCGAGCAGGTAAGCCTGCTGCGGCGGACCCGGGGGCAGTTCCACGTCGCCGCGCCGCAGCCGCAACGGGCCGAGGATCTGAATGCACCTGCCGATCCGCGGTGACGAGCACGACCGGCAGGATCCTCGGCGACGCGGACGACCCGCGGCCCCGGTAACGCGCCGGGACCGCGGGTCGGTCAGCACTCCACGTTGGTCAGGAGCCCCAGATCGCGGCCGCCCACTCCGGGTGGTCGATGAACGGGTTCCGGTTGTGCTGCCAGGTGGTGTAGATCCGCTCGTTGCGGCGCTTCTCGAAGGCGTCCGGGGGATCCTGCTGGTTCCACTGCAGCAGCACCGACAGCTTGCCGATGCGCGGTGCCGAGCCGTTGCCGACCGAGTTGTTGATCTCGAGGTCGGCCCAGCCGTCGTCGCCCTCGTACCGGATCGCCATGTACATGATCATCCGGGCGACGTCGCCCTTCACGGCGGCGCGCGGTTCGAAGGAGTCGCTGTCGGTCAGGCAGCCGGGCGCCTCACTGACGGTGGAGCCGCCGAGGTCGAAGTCCTTGTTGCCGCGGGCGGCGTTGACCGAGACGTCTTCCGGCCGCAGATGGTGTACGTCGGTGCCGGGCCCGGTGGCGGTGCCGAAGTCGCCGTGCGATTTGGCCCAGACGTGCTCGCGGTTCCAGTCGTTGGCGCCGCCGCCGTTCGTGCTCTTGCTCTGCGAACGGCCGGAGTACAGCAGGACGACGTTGTTGCTGTTGTTCGGGTCCTGGTCGGTGTCCTTCAGCGCGTCCCACACCTGGTCATAGGTGATCTTGGTCTGCACCTTGATGATGTTGTGCAGCGCCGTGCGCAGCGCGGGACCGGTCTTGCCGGCCGCGGCGGCGTAGTAGCTCTCGACCGGCCCGGTCGGGGTCGGACCGGCCGTCGGGGTGGTGGTCGGCGTCGTGCCGGCCAGGCTCATCGACGTCGGGGACTTCAGGCCGCCGTGGGAGAAGTACGCCGTGAGCTGCCCGGCCACGACGAGCCGGCGGCCCATCAGCGACGGGTTGGACTGCAACCCGAACGAGGCCCGGTAGGCGGCGGTGATCTGCACGTACAGCATCCGCGTGGTGCCGGTCTCGCTCGCGGAGTCCGCCAGGGCCAGGGCGGTGTCGCCGGTGAACCCGGACCGCAGGACGGTGCTCGTGGCGGTCGGCTGCCCGACCACGTAGCCGACGACGGACGCGGACCGGCCGTCCTGCGCGGCGAGGGCCTGGCTGACCGACAGGTCCGCCGCCACCGCCGCGGTCGAGGTCAACACGACCACGGCGCCCGCCGTGGTCAAGGTCAGGGCGAGCGCTACCGCGATCCGCCGGGTTCTCCACATGGTCGATTCCTCGCCCTCCGCAAAGCATCACTACCTGCGGATATCGTAGATCGCCTATACGTTCGGTCCCAGCGCGTGAATTTCACTTAACTTGCCACGGTGGGTGATCCGGCGCGCTGCGAACGGGCGGGTCGTCAGGGTCTCATCAGGGTCCGTGATCAGGGTCCCACCGGGGTCGAACGGGATCAGACCGGGCGCCGGTGCGTGTTAGCGTCGCGTGTCGATCTCGTTCGACAGGTCGCCACGCTCCGACACGGGTGGTAGCGCGTGATGCCAGATTCTGTCAGCACCGACGTGCGGCGGGCGCCGCTGCTCGTGGTGAGTGTGCACGACGTCGCGCCGGGCAGCGCGGCGGAGTCCGAGCGCTGGTGCGCCGACGCCGACGCCCTGGGCATCCCGGTGTCGTTGCTGGTCATTCCCGGGCACTGGCGCGGCGCGCAGCTCGCCGAGCATCCCGACTTCGCCGCGATGCTGCGCGAGCGGGCGGCCCGCGGCGACGAGCTGGTGCTGCACGGCTGGTCGCATCGGGCCGGGCCGGAGGGCGGGCGGCTGCGGCGGGCCGCGGGATATGCGGTGGCCCGCGGCGCGGCGGAGTTCGCGGCGCTCGACGAGCGGCAGGCGGCCGAGCGGCTCGGCAACGCCGGGCAGGTCCTCGAGGCGCTCGGCCTGCGGATGGCGGGCTTCACGCCACCGGGCTGGCTCGCCTCCGCCGCCGCGCAGCGCGCGCTGACAGCGGCGGGCTACCAGTACACCACCAACCATTTCGGTGTGCGGGACCTGCGCAGCGGGCGGCTGCACCGCGGGTTCGCGCTGTCACACCGGCCGGGCGGCGGGTTCGGTGAGCGGCTCGGCGCGGCGCTCGTGCGGTCCGGTGCGTCCTGGGCGAGCCGGCGGCCCGGGGTGGTGCGCATCGCGCTGCACCCGGACGACCTGCACCGGCCGGGGTTGCGGGACGTGACGCTGCGGGCGATCGAGGCCGCGCTGGCCAGCGGCGCGCAGCCGGTCACCTACGGTGCGGTGCTGCGGTGAGAGTGGCCCAGCTGGCCAACTTCTACACGCCGGTCTCGGGCGGGCTGCGCACCTGCGTGTCGCAGACGGGCCAGCACTACGTCGCCGCCGGGCACGACCGGCTGCTCGTCGTGCCGGGCGCCGACGACGAGGACGTCACCTCGCCGCTCGGCCGGCAGGTCACCATCCGCAGCCGCACCCTGCCGGGCTCCGGCGGCTACCGCCTCCTGACCGACCGGGCCAGGGTCCTCGCGGTGCTGGAGGAGTGGCGGCCGGACGTCCTGGAGCTCAACGACAAACTCAGCGTCGGCTGGCTCGCGCCGTGGGCCCGTGAGCATCGGGTGCCGCTGGTCATGTTCTCTCACGAACGCCTCGACGAGGTGATCCGGGTCCGCCTGTCGCGGTGGCTCGCCCGGCCGGGCGCCGCCGCGATCAACCGGCAGCTGTACGCCCGGGTCGACCGGGTCGTGGTGGCCTCGGACTTCTCCGCCGAGGAGTTCCTGCCGTTCGGCCCGGCGAAGGTGCGCCGGGTGCGGCTCGGCGTCGACCTCGACGAGTTCCACACGTCCACTGTGGACGGCTCCACGCCCGTCACGTCCACGCCGGACGGTGCCCGGCCGGCCACGGTCCGGCTGATCCTGGTGAGCCGGCTGTCGAAGGAGAAGTCGCCGGAGCTCGCCGTGGAGGCGGTGCGGGAGCTGTGCCGGCGCGGCCTGCCGGTGCACCTCGACGTCATCGGCGACGGCCCGCTGCGGGCCAGGCTGCAGCGGCGCGCCGCGGGGCTGCCGGTCACCTTCGCCGGGCACGTCCCCGGCCGGGCCAGGCTGGCGGAGCTGCTCGCGGCGGCGGACGTCGCGCTGTCACCGTCCCGGGCCGAGACGTTCGGGCTCGCCACGCTGGAGGCGCTCGCGTGCGGCGTGCCGGTCGTCGTGCCACGGGCCGGCGCCGCGGCGGAGCTCATCACCGCACCCGGGGCGGGCGCGGTCACGGACGGCACCCCGGCCGGGATCGCCGACGGCGTCCAGGCGCTCCTGGCCGTGCCCGCACCGGCGCGGCGGGCCGCGGCCCGCGCGACGGCGGAACGCCTGCCGTGGTCGGGCACGGCCGCCGCGATGCTCGACTGCTTCGAGGAGCTGCTGACCGCCGGCGACGTCAACGGGTCGCGGCCACCGGGACGCGTGCTTCGGCTTTCCGCGTCGGAGAGCTCACCAGCAGCACGACGCCGATGGTCAGCACCACGCCGACGCCGGCGTACGCGGACAGGCTGAGCAGGCCCAACCGCTGCGGGTCGAAGACGAGCAGGTCGATCGCCGTGCTGCTGACCGGGTCGGCGATCGACATGGCGGTCAGCACGATCGGCAGCGGGCCGGCCGCGAACGCGTCCTGGACCAGGACGGTGCCGGCCACCGTCGACGCGGCGAGCCCGACGATCACCCAATCCGTTGCCAGCTCGAGGATCCCGCGGCGGGCCAGGTCGGCGCCGGCGAGGACGACGAACACCGCGGTGAGACTGAAACACATCCCGGCGGCGCCACCGACGACCGCGCCGCGGAGCCAGCCCCGCCGCCGCGGCACGATCCGCGCGAGGCCGAGCAGGCCGACGATGCCCGCGGCGACCACGAGCACCGCCAGGGGCACGTGCACCCGCTGCGGATCCGCCGGTGCCGTGCGCCGCACGAGCAGCAGCAGCACCAGTCCCGCGGCCACCACGACGGTGCCGAGCCAGTCCTGCCACACCGGCCGGCGGCGCAGCAGCAGCTGCGCGAACATGAGCTGCGCCAGCAGCAGCGCCTGCACCACGGTGATCGACCCGAACCGCAGCGCGACGGCGTGCAGCCCGAACCCGGCCAGGTTCACCATCCAGCCGAGCAGCCACCGGCGGTCCCGCACGAGCCGGCCGAAGACCGCGGCCACCGGCAGCCACCGGCGGCGGCGCCGCTGCGCCACCGGTGCCGACCGCAGCGCATCGCCGGCCGCCCGCTGCTGCAGCGCGGCGGACACCGCGAACAGCAACGCCGCGGCGAGCGACATCACGACAGCGGTCGCCTGTCCCGACAAGCGCACACTCCGGACCGGTTGGCATCGCGACGGATCCGCAGTAGACACCGCGCCGCCGAGCGCCCGGGGAGCGGCGTCCGAACACCCGCCGAACACCCGGCCAACGGCTCCCCCGTTCGGCTGTTCTTCGCCAGTACCCCTTGCGGCCCGCCCAGGTCAGCAGATCCGTGCGGTGCCGGCGCGGCGACGTCGGGCGCCGTGCCCACGTCCGCTCGTGCCGCACGACGTTGAGGGGGATGTCCGATTGATCCCGCCGCCGGTGCCGCGGCGACGACCGATGAGAGGTGGCGCGGCCATGACGAACTCCACCGTGATGCCGAGCGTGTCCGACTACGAGCGGGTCGGCGGCGCGCCCACGATCCGCCTTGTCGTGGAACGGTTCTACGACCTCGTCCTCGCCGACGGCGAACTCGCCGGCTACTTCACCGGCATGGACATCGCCCGGATCAAACGCCACCAGGTGCTGCTGCTCAGCCAGGTCCTCGGCGGCCCGGTCTCCTACGACGGCCGCGACCTCGCCGAGGCGCACCGCCACCTCGAGGTGAGCTCCGCCCACTACGACCGGGTCGCGCAGTACCTCACCGGGCTGCTGTGGAAGCTCGACGTCGACACCGACATCATCTTCCGGGTCGCCGACACCCTGGCCGCCGTGCGGGGGCAGATCGTCGCGCCCGCCGCGGTGCCGACCCCGCGGGGCGAGCGGCGGCTGTTGGGCGGGCTGCTGCGCCGCTTCCGCGCCACTCCCTGACGGGCATGACGCCGCGTCAGCCGCGTGGGACCTCCAGCAGCGCCCTGCCGCGGGGCGGCATGAGCAGCTCGGTCAGCAGCGGATCGGTGTAGAGCACCACCGGCGCGATGTGGTTGTCGCTGACCGGCCGCCACAGCGGCATCGCCGCCAGCAGCCGCGGCCACGCCAGCTCCGCGGTCCCGGCCAGCCGGTAGATGAAGTTCCCGGTGTTCTTCCAGCCGTCGGTGAGCAGCAGGAACGCGCGCAGCGACGGCGGCAGCACACACCCGAGGCGTCGTTCGGCCGCGGCGACCTGCGCGGGGGTCGCGGGCGCGAACCCCAGCCACCCGGCGCGCACCTCGTCGTCGAGGGGCCGGTCACGTTCCGGGTCGTGGCCGACCACCCACTCCCGGCTCCACAGCTCCAGAAACGCCCTGTCCACACCGGCACCGTAGGGCAGCGGGCGGTCAGCTGGGTGCCGCGGAGTGGGTCTCCCGTTCGATCAGCCGCTCGAAGCCGTCCAGCAGCGCGCGCAGGCCGGTCTCGAAGAGCGCGTCGAGGTCGAAGTCGTAGCCGCCGGCGAGCCCGCCGGTGACGCCGGCGAAGTTCGGGTAGCTGCCGGAGCTCGCGAGGGCCTGCATGGCCGCCGCCTGGGTGTCCACCCACTGCTCGTCCGTCAGGCCGGTCTCCGCCTGCGCCCGCGCCTCCCGGTCGAGGTTGACCGCCAGGCCCTGACCGTGGCTGAACAGCACGATGTACAGGTCGAAGACGCGGGCGGCGGGCAGGCCCAGGCCGGTGAACGCGCCGAGCAGCCACTCGCCGTGCCGCAGCAGGTTGGGCAGCAGCAGCGGTCTCGCGAGCGGGCCCAGCTGGGCGAGCCACGGGTGCCGGCCGTACAGCCGCCACAGCGTGCGCGCGCCGAGCTCGAGCCTGGCCCGCCACCCGTCGGGCGGTGCCGCCGGGTACCCGGCCTCGCCGTACGCCGCGTCCGCCATCAGCAGGACGAGCTCGTCCTTGCTGGCGACGTGCCGGTACAGCGACATGGTGGCCACACCGAGCCGGGCCGCGACGGTGCGCATCGACAGCGCCTCCAGGCCCTGGGCGTCGGCGATCGCCACGGCGGCGCGGACGACGTGGCCGCGGTCCAGGTCGACCTCCGGCGCGGCGCCGGCCCGGGGTTGCGCCGGTCGAGGCGCTTGGCCGCTGTGCGCTCCCGGCGGCGCCGGGCGAGCCGCCCGGACGCTGCGCGCTCCCGGCCGCCCCGGGGGTGGCGCCACGATGGTGCCGACCCGCGGCTGGGCACGGACCACGCCGGCCTGGCGCAGCTCGTTGAGGGCCTTCGCGGCGGTGGCCAGCGCCACGCCCCATTGCGTGGCGAGCGCCCGGGTGGACGGCAGCCGGTCACCGGGCCGCAGCTCACCGGCGGCGATGCGGCGGTGCAGGTCGGCGGCGATGCGCAGGTACGGCGGTTCCGCGGACACGTGACTCCCTCGTTCTGTACTAGGACACAGCCTCTTCTGTACTAGGCCAGTCTCGCTGGGATCCGTTGTCTGGTCGGATGCGTACACCGTACCGTCGAGACGCGTACAGCGTACAAGGAGGACTTCGTGAAGACTGTGCTGATCTGCGGTGCCGGCGTTGGCGGGCCGGCTCTGGCGTACTGGTTGCACCGCCACGGCCTCGCTCCCACAGTGGTGGAGCGGTCACCTGCGCTGCGGGCCGGCGGGCACGCGGTGGACGTGCGGGGCGTCGCACTCGACGTGATCGACCGGATGGGGCTCACCGGCCCGCTACGCCGGGCCCGCACCGAGATGCGCGGCATGTCGATGCTCGGCCCGGACGGCACCGAAATCATGCGCTCGACCGAGATGGCGCTCAGCAGCGGCCGGCTCGACAGCGAGGACGTCGAGGCGCTGCGGGAGGATCTGATCGGCCTGCTGCACGACGCCACCCGGGCCGGCGTCCGGTACCGCTTCGGCGACTCGGTGACCGCGCTCGAGCAGCGCGCCGACGGCGTCAGGGTGACCTTCGAGCAGGCCGCACCGGAGACCTTCGACCTGGTGGTCGGCGCCGACGGCCTGCACTCCACGGTGCGGCGGCTGGCGTTCGGGCCGGAGCGGCCGTTCCTGCACCACCTCGGTGCCTACGTCGGCGTGTTCACCGCGCCCAACTTCCTCGACCTGGACCGCTGGCAGGTCTGGCTACGGGCCGACGGCGTCGGCTACGGCATCTACTCCGCCCGGGACAACACCGAGATGCGGGTCAATCTTGGCTTCGAGTCCGGCCCCCTGGACTACGACCGTCGCGACCTTGACGCCCAACGCAAACTCGTCGAGGAGCGGCTCGACGGCGTGGGCTGGGAGACACCGCGGTTGCTCGACGCGATGTGGCGGTCCACCGACTTCTACTTCGACGCGATGGCGCAGATCCGCATGGATTCCTGGTCCACCGGCCGGGTGACGCTGCTCGGCGACGCCGGCTACTGCCCGTCGCCGCTGTCCGGCCAGGGCACGAGCCTGGCGCTGGTCGGCGCGTACGTCCTCGCCGACTCCCTGGCCCGCTGCGGCGAGGACCACCGGGCCGGATTCGACCGCTACGAGCAGCGGATGCGCGAGTTCGTCACCCTCAACCAGGCGCTCGCCACGGAGAATCCCGGCGGCCCGCCGTCGGAGGAGTCCGCGGAGCGGGCCAAGTCCGCCATCGACCTCGACGCGTGAGCGCCCGGTCCTCCGCCTGCGCCCGCACCTACGCCTGATCACGCCGGCGCCGTCCGACGGGGTCGCGGACGGCGCCGGCCGGGCGCTCAGCGGGTCAGCAGGTAGATCACCACGAAGATGGCGACGGCGATGCCGAGGATCGCGCCGAGGCCGAGCGGTGACCGGCCGTTGCGCGGGGGCCTGGCGTAATGTCCTCTGACCCAGGGCATGGCATCTCCTTCGCATCGCATGCGTCGTGATCGGCCGCCGGTGCTCCGGCGACATCCATCAAACTGCATGGTTCCCAGACCGCCATTGATCAAACCGCGTCCATCTGCGCAACGGTCGCTCACGGGCCGCCCGCAGGCGATACGGTGGCCAGATGAGTCCAGCAGAGGAGCATCGCAGCATCGCCGGCACGTTCACCGACCGCGTCCGCGGGGTTCCCGCCGGCGGCTGGGACCGGCCGGCCCCGTGCGAGGGTTGGGTGGCCCGTGACGTCGTCGACCACCTCGTCGAGTGGCTCCCGGGGTTCCTGCACGCCGGCGCCGGCATCGAACTGCCGAAGGGCCCGCCGGTCGGCGACGACCCCATCGCCGCCTGGCAGGTGCACACCGACGCCGTGCAGGCGATCCTCGACGACCCGTCCTACGGCGAGCGGGTCGTCACCAACCCGCACATCGGCGCCGTCCCGCTCCACACCGCGATCAGCCAGTTCTACACCGCGGACGTGTTCCTGCACACCTGGGACCTGGCCCGCGCCACCGGCCAGGACGAGCACCTCGACCCCGAACGCTGCGCGGTCATGCTCGAGGAGATGCTGCCGCTGGACGAGGTGCTGCGCGACAGCGGCCACTACGGCCCCCGCGTCCGCGTCCCCGACGACGCCGACGTGCAGACCCGGCTGCTCGCCTTCATCGGCCGCAACCCGTTGTAGGACCCGCCACATACCCGGCCGGGTCAGTGCCGCCGCTCGACGTCGTCACCCCCGGGTCAAGAGTTGCCGCCTTCGCCGTGTTCGGTGGCGGTCTGCGGGCCGTGGACGGTGTCGTCGGAGTCGGGCTTGTGGTCGAACGGCAGGCCCGGCGCGTCGGCCTGACCGCCGAGGCCGAGCGGCGCGGTGACGCCGGCGGCCGAGCCGTTCGGGGTGTCCGCGTCGTCGATGGCGCCGGCGCCCGCGGTGGCCGGTGTGGCGGTGGTGCCCATCGTGTACTGCTCGTCGCTGTCGTCGTCGCTCATGCCGTGCTGTTACCCAGTTCGGCCGGGTCCTCCCACGCCGGTCCGCGCCGTCCCTCCCGCGCCGGTCCGCGCCGGTCTCCCGCGCCGGTCCGCGCCGGCCCGGAGGTGGGTGGGAAGCAGACGGTGATGTCGAGGCCGCCCTGGGGGCGGGCGTGGGCGGTGAGGGTGGCGCCGTGGGCGTTGACGATGGCCGCGACGATGGCCAAACCCAGCCCGTGCCCGCCGGTGTGCCGGGTGCGGTCGGCGCCGTGCCGCTGGAACGGCTGGAAGAGCCGGGCGATCTGGTCCGGCTCGATCACGGCGCCGGTGTTGCTGATCGAGATGCGGCCCGGGGCCGCCGTGGTGAGCTCGACGGTGCCGCCGGGGACGTTGTGCTGCAGGGCGTTGTCGACGAGGTTGGTGACGAGGCTGCCGAGCAGATGCGGGTCGCCGGCCACCGGCGCCGGGGCGAGCGCGGTGTGCAGGCGGATGCCACGCTCGCCGATCGGTGCGCCGCGTGCCTGTACCACGGTGCGGGCGACGTCGGCGAGGTCGACCGGTTCCCAACGGTCGATGCCGCGTTGGCCGTGTGCCAGGGTGAGCAGCGCGCTGATCAGGTGTTCTTGTTCCTCGCCGAGGGTGAGCGCCACCTCGCACGCGGCCCGCAGCGTGTCGGTGCCGGCGTCGGGGTCGGCGAGGGTGACCTCCAGCAGGGTCCGCTGCGCCGCCACGGGGGTGCGCAGTTCGTGGGAGGCGTTGGCGACGAAGAGCCGCTGCGCGGTGAACGCGTCCGCGAGGCGCCGGGCGAGGTTGTCGAGGGTGTCGGCGAGTTCGGTGAACTCGCGGTAGGACGCGTCGACCCGCAGCCGGCCGGGGAGGTCGCTGGCGGACATGGCGCGGGCCGAGGCGGTGAGGACGCGCAGGGGGCGCAGCGCCCGGGTGGCGGTCAGCCAGCCGAGCCCGGCCGACAGCAGGACGAGCACCGCCAGCGCGGCCGCGGAGTAGCGCAGCACGTCCGGCAGGTTGCCGGTGTACGGCGTGCCGGAAGGGACAGGCGCCGGTGCCGGCCCGTTCGGGTCCGGGGTGGTGTGGCCGGCGCTCAGCAGCGGCAGGTCGACGACGGCCAGCAGGACGATGCCGGAGGCGAGGAAGAGGCCCGCGTGCAGCAGCGCGAGCCGGGTCACCAGCCGCGGCGCCGGGCCGGTCACGGTTCGCCGATGCGGTAGCCGCCCTCGCGGACGGTGTGGACCGCCGGCGGGTCGCCGAGCTTGGCCCGCAGCCGCCCGATCGTGGTCTTCACGGTCGTGGTGAACGGGTCGGTGGCCTCGTCCCAGATGCGTTCCAGTAGTTCCTCGGCGGGCACGGCCCGGCCGGCGTTGGCCAGCAGGTAGGCGAGGACCGCGAACTCCTTCGGACCCAGGTCCAGGCGGCGCTCGGCGCGGAACGCGACCCGCCGGTTGGGGTCGAGTTTCAGGTCGCCGTTGTCCAGCACCGGCGGCAGCGCCACCGCGGGCCGACGGTTCAGGGCCCGCACGCGGGCGGCCAGTTCGGCGAAGTTGAAGGGCTTGGACAGGTAGTCGTCGGCGCCGAGGTCCAGGCCGTCGACCCGGTCGCGGATGGTGCCGGCGGCGGTGAGCATCAGCACCCGGCTGCCCGAGCCGCCGGCCACGATCCGCCGGCACACCTCGTCGCCGTGCACGCCGGGCAGGTCGCGGTCCAGCACGACGACGTCGTACCGGGTGGCGGCCAGGCGTTCGAGGGCGGCGTGCCCGTCGCACACGACGTCGACGGCCATGCCCTCGCGGCGCAGCCCGGCGGCGATCGCCGCGCTCATCACCGGATGGTCCTCGACCACCAGCAGTCTCGTCATAGCGATCCACTCTGCCAAATCACAGGTGACAGCACGGTGACAGCCGGACGTACCGTGCTGTCACCGGCCGGGGCGTAGAAACCGTGGCCATGAGTGATGCCACCATCGAGGTCGCCGGGCTGCGCAAGCGGTACGGCTCGACCACGGCCCTGGACGGGATGACGTTCACCGTCGTGCCGGGCCGGGTCACCGGTTTCGTCGGCCCAAACGGGGCGGGCAAGTCCACCACCATGCGGATCGCGCTCGGCCTGCACCGCGCCGACGCGGGCCGGGCGCTGATCGGCGGCCGACCCTACCGCGACCTGCGCCGCCCGCTCAGCCGGGTCGGTGCGCTGCTGGACGCCGCCGCGGTGCACCCGGCGCGTTCCGGCGGCAACCACCTGCTGTGGTTGGCGCACTCGCAGGGCCTGGGCCGGCGGCGGGTCGACGAGGTCGCCGGGCAGGTCGGGCTGACCACCGCGATCGGCCGGCGGGCCGGCGGCTACTCGCTGGGGATGCGGCAGCGGCTGGGGATCGCCGCGGCGCTGCTCGGTGACCCGCCGGTGCTGCTGCTCGACGAGCCGTTCAACGGCATGGACCCGGAGGGCATCGTCTGGATGCGCGGCTTCCTGCGGCACCTGGCCGGTCAGGGCCGCGCCGTCCTTGTCTCCAGTCACCTGATGGGTGAGCTGCAGGACACCGCCGGTCATGTGGTGGTCGTCGGCCGCGGCCGGGTCATCGCCGACACGAGCGTCGCGGACCTGGTCGCCAACGCCTCCGGGGACCGGCTCACCGTGCGGACCCTCGCCGTCGAGGCGGCGGCGCGGGCGCTGACCGGGGCGGGGGCCGGCGTGGCCGGTGCGGGCGACGGGGCGCTGGCCGTACACGGGCTGCCCGCCGAACGTGTGGTGACCGCGCTGACCGCGGCCGCGATCCCGTTCTCCGAGGTGGCACCGCACCGGGCCACCCTCGAGGAGGCCTACCTCCAGCTCACCCGCGAGGCGGTCGAGTTCCGCCCCGCCGCGACGCCGCAGGAGTCGCGATGATGGCGTTCCGGGGGTTGCTGCACGCGGAGTGGACCAAGTTCAGGTCGGTGCGCGGCTGGGCGACCGGCACCGCGGTCGCGGCGCTGATGATCGTGCTGTTCGCCGTGCTCACCGGCGCCAGCGCCACCGGTGACGGCGCCCGGCCGATCCCGGTCGGGCCGGACGGCGGGCCGGTCAGCGACAGCTTCTACCTCGTGCACCAGCCGCTGCACGGCGACGGCAGCATCACCGTCGACGTCACCGCGCTGACCACCGTGATCGCCGGGGAGAGCGGCGGGACCGTCCCCTGGGCGAAGGCCGGGCTGATCATCAGGGCGGGCGAGCGGCCCGGGTCGAGCTACGCGGCGGTCATGGTCACCGGCGGGCACGGGGTCCGGATGCAGCACGACTACGTCCATGACCACGCCGGGCCGCCCGGCCAGGTCTCCGCCGCCGGACCACGCTGGCTGCGGCTGACCCGGACCGGCGACACGATCACCGGCGAGGCGTCCACCGACGGCAGCCGGTGGAGCCCGTTGGCCACGGTACGGCTGCCCGGGCTGGCCGCCACCGTGCAGGCCGGGTTGTTCGTCGCCTGCCCGAACGCCGTGCAGGGGCGCGGCACCGTCACCGCCGCCGCCACCGCCGTGTTCGGCCGGCCCGACCTGCAAGGGCAATGGCCGCAGGGCAGGTGGGACGGCGAGCAGTTCGGCGCCGGCACCGCCACGTTCGGCGGGTATCCGCCGGTGCCGACCGGGGGCGCCGTGGACGTTCACGGGCCGCGCATGTCGGGCGGGTTCGCCCCGGCCGGAGACGGCTTCACCGTGACCGGCGCCGGCGACCTCGCCCCGGCGACCCGCTCCGAGATCCCCACCGGCGGCGTCGCCGGGGACCTGCTGTTCGGCGCGTTCCCCGCCCTCATCGCGCTGTGCGTGGTGGGCGCGCTGTTCATCACCACCGAATACCGCCACGCGCTCATCGGCACCACCCTGACCGCCGGCCCGCACCGGACCCGGGTCCTGGCCGCCAAGGCGATCGTCCTCGGCGGCGTCACGTTCGTCACGAGCCTGCCGGCCGTCGCGCTCGCCCTCCCGCTCGGCGAGCAGATCGCCCGCGCGCAGGGCCTCTACCTGTTCCCCGTCACCACGGCCGCGGCCGCGCGCATCGACGTCGGCCTCGCGGCGCTGCTGGCCCTCACCGCCGTGTTCGCCCTCGGTGTCGGCACGGTACTGCGGCGCAGCGCAACGGCCGTCACCACGGTCGTCGTGGCGCTCGTCCTGCCGCACCTGCTGGTGCTCACCCCGATCCTGCCGGCGTCCGCGCAGCGCTGGCTGACCCTCGTCACGCCCGACGCGGCGTTCGCCGTGCAGCAGACGCTCATCCGGTATCCGCACGTCGACGGCGTCTACACCCCGGCCAACGGCTACTACCCGCTCGGCGCCCTGCCCGGCCTGGCCGTCCTGTGCGGGTACACCGCGGTCGCCCTGGGCCTGGCCGCGGTCCTGCTGCGCCGGAGGGACACGTGAGGCCCGCGCTGCGTGCCGAGTGGACGAAGCTGCGTACCACGCGCGGCCCGGCCTGGCTGCTGCTGGCCGCCGTCGCCGTGACCGTGGCGCTCGGCGCGGCGGTGACCGCGGCGCTGTCCTGCCCGGGCGCCGGCTGCGGCCTGGACGCCGTGCAGCTCAGCCTCGCCGGCGTCTACCTCGGTCAGGCCCCGGTGGCGATCCTGGCCGTCCTCGTCATCAGCGGGGAGCACAGCACCGGCCTGATCGGCACGACCCTGACCGCCGTTCCCCGCCGGCCGGCCGTCCTCGCCGCCAAGGCGGCCGTCGTCGCCCTGGCGGTGGCGGCCGCCGGTGGCCTCGCGTTCCTCGCCTCGCTGCTGGTCGCGCGGGCGGTCCTGCCCGGCAACGGGCTCCCGGCGCCGTCGTTCGCCGACGGGCCGACCGTGCGGGCCTACGCCGGCTCCGTCCTGTACCTCGTCCTCATCGCGCTGCTCGGCCTCGGCGCCGGCGCGATCGTGCGGGATTCGGCGGCGGCCGTCGGGATCGTCCTCGGCCTGCTCTACCTCCCGCCGATCCTCGCCCTGTCGGTGGGCAACGCGCACTGGCAACGGCTCCTGCAGCAGGCCGCGCCGATGAACGCCGGGCTCACGATCCAGTCCACCGGCTCGGGCGCGGCGCCCATCGGCCCGTGGGGCGGCCTGGCGGTGCTCGCGGCGTGGGCGGCGGGCGCGCTGCTCGCCGGCACCCTGCTGCTCCAGCGCCGCGACACCTGACACCGCGGGGACAATGCCGCGACATCTGACAACGCCGCGACGGCGCCGCGACACTTGGCGGCGCAGGGACAGCGGCGCGCCGCATGCGGCCGGTAGCCTCGGCGGCATGCGGCGGTTCGCGCAGCGGAGGGTCCGGCGATACCTGCTGCACGCACTCACCATCATCGAACGCCGCGCGCTGTACAGCGCCACGCTGGACTGGGCCACGATCCGCGCGGAGGCGGTCGCCGGGTGCGCCGGCGCGGTCGAATACGCCGACACCCACGAGTTCCTCGCCGGCGTGCTGCGGCAGGCGGGCGGTCCGCACAGCGGGTTCCGGCCGCCTCGCCCGGGTGGCACCCGGCGCGCGGTCGAGCCGCCCAGCGGCGGGCTCGTCGACGGCGCCGGCCACCTCCGCCTGCCCGGGTGCGGCGGCGGCCACCGCGAATACCGCGCCGTCGGCCACCGGCTGGTGCGCGACCTCGCCGCCGCCGGACCGGCCGGGTGGGTCGTGGATCTGCGCGGCAACAACGGCGGCAACATGTGGCCGATGCTCGCCGTGGTCGCGCCGCTGCTGCCCAGGGGCGTCCTCGGCTACTTCGTGCCACCGGCCGGGCCGGACCTGGTCTGGCGGCTGCGGCGGCGCCGGGTCACGCTCGGCCGCCGCACGCAGGCCCGCACCGGCCCGCACCACCCGGTGCCCGCCACGCCGGTGGCGGTCCTCACCGACGGCCGGACCGCGAGCTCCGGCGAGGCCGTCGCGGTGGCGTTCCGCGGGCGGCCGCGGGTGCGCACGTTCGGCACGGCGACGATGGGCATGACCAGCGGCAACGAGACACACCTGTTGCGTGACGGCACGCTGATGTACGTGACGTCGTCGTACTTCGCCGACCACCGCCGCACCGTCTACCGCGGCCCGCTCCCGCCCGACGAGGACGGCGGCGGCGACCCGCTCACGGCGGCCGTCGACTGGATCCGCCGGACGAGCTGACGGCGGCCACCGGCCCGCGTCGGCGATGAACGTTTCGCGCCGAAATGTTTTCGGCACGCAGGGTGGCCCTTTGCTGCTGCTTAAGTCTTGGCACAACGTGTCACATGATTGACATGCGCCGATTTGTCCTGGCACAGTTCGAAAAGGTTTTCGTCGATGTGACGGGCCCGCCGCCCCGGGTCGTGCACCGCCGCCCGTGATCGCATCGATCCCCCGCACCCCTCATGAAGGGAGACCGAACCATGCCCGGATCCGTACCGGCCCGGCGAAGACTCGCCCGTGGCAGCACCACCCGGATCGCCGTCGCGGTGCTCGCCGCGCTCGGCCTCGTCGGTGTCAGCGCCTTCGCCGGCACCGCGCTCGCCGACGACGGGGCGGGCCGGCGCGCCGACCTGACCGCCGTCCCCGCCAACGACGCCGCCAAGGGCCTCGTCTACGACGGGCTGCAACGCCGCCCCGCCGGACCCTGCGGTGCCGGCCTGCTGGAGGTCAAGGGCACCAGCCCGGTCATGTGCACGCACGGCCCGGACGCCGTTCCCGCCGGCCTGTCCGTGAAGTCGAGCGTGCCGGCGCTCACCGCGGCGCCGCCCGCGGCCGCCGCGCAGTCCCTGGCGGTCTGCGAGGGCGACGGGACCAGCGGCCGCCGGGTCGAGGTCCTGTACATCCACGGCTCGACCAGCCGGTACACGCAGTACCTGGAGACGTTCCGTACCCTCGCCGAGGGCGTCGACACGATCTTCAACGAGAGCGCCAAGGAGACCGGCGGCGAGCGGCACGTCCGGTACGTCACCGAGACCGTCAACGGCGTGTGCCGGCCGGTCGTGCGCAACGTGCAGATCGCCGACGCCGCGTTGAACGCCAACGACTGGGCGCCGCTGCTCAACGCCGTCAAGGCCGCCGGGTACACCCGCACCGACCGCAAGTACCTGCAGTTCGTCGACGCGAACGTGTACTGCGGCATCGGCGGGCTGGCCGGCGACACCCGCAAGAGCGACGCGAACCGCTCCAACAGCGGCCCCGAATACGCCCGCGCGGACAACGGCTGCTGGTCCGCCGGGGTCGCCGCGCACGAGCTCGGGCACACCCTCGGCGCGGTCAACAACAACGCGCCCAACGCGTCCGGCTACGGGCACTGCACCGACGAGTGGGACGTCATGTGCTACAAGGACGGCGACAATGTCGTCATCCGCACCGTGTGCGCGAACCGCTCGCACGACGACCGGCTCGACTGCAACCACGACGACTACTACAGCACCAACCCGCCCGCCGGGTCGTACCTGTCGCAGTACTACAACGTCGCGGACAACCTGTTCCTCATCAAGGGTCCCGGCGGCGGCAACCCGCAGCCCGACAGCAACCTCGCCCGGTCCGCGACCCCGTCGGCGTCCTACACCTCGGCGTGGGAGTCGGTCGCCGCGATCAACGACGGCATCGACCCGCCGTCGTCGAACGACACCGTCAATCCGCGCTGGGGCACCTGGCCCAACAGCGGCCAGCAGTGGGCCGAGCTCACCTGGTCGGCGAACCAGACGCTGCGGCGGGCGCAGGTGTACCTGTTCGACGACAACCAGGGCATCGACGTGCCGTCGAGCTGGAAGCTGCAGTACTGGACCGGCAGCGCCTACGCCGACGTGCCCGGGGCCAGCGGGTACCCGGTCACCGCCAACGCGTACATCACCGTCACGTTCACCCAGGTCAGCACCGCCCGCCTGCGGGTCGTGCTGCAGTCCAACGGCACGAGCTCGGTCGGTCTGCTGGAGGTCAAGGCCTACGCCAGCTGACGCCCGTCGCGGTCCCGGGGCCTGCGCACAGGTCACGGGACCGCGGTCCGCTCACGCCTGCGGGAAGATCGTGTGACGCAACGAGCTGCTCGTGCCGGTTGAAGCCGTAGGTGCCACGATAGGCGCCCCCGAATCCCCTGAGTGGCGGCCGGCGGCGCTGATCGACGTGCGGCTCGCCCCCGGAAGCACGATGCCGCGGCCCGGCGGTGTTGCGATGCTCAGGTCATAGCGGCCGCCGCCGCGGGACGCGCTGTACGGAAGGTGCCGCGCATGAAGCACCGCACGAAGCTGCTGATCGCAGGCGCCGCCGTCGCCGCGGTCGGTGTCACCGCCGCCGTCGTGCTCGTTGCCGGCCCGCGCGACGGCGGCGCGCTCACCGCGGACAGCGCCGGCGCGGTCGCGGCGGACGTCCCGGGTGCGCCGTTGCGGATCGCGGCGCCGGCCGGGACGTTCCGGCCCAACCAGCGGCTGGCGGTCGGCCGTCCGAAGACCGTGCCCGACATCGGCCGAGGGCGCCTGCTGACCGCCGCGGTGACGCTGACCGCCGGCGGTCAGCCGGCGCACCCGCTGGTCGTGGAGACGCGGGACGCCTACGACGTCGACCCGGGCCTCACCGTCGGCGCCCTGTGGGACGAGGCCACCGGGCGGGTGGAGGCACTCGCCGTGGAGCGGCTGCCGGACGGGCGGTTACGGATCCGCGTGCCGCACCTGACGGTGGTCGGCATCGTGTCGTACACCTCCCTCGATGACCTGCGCGGCTGGCTGGAGGGGCCGGTGTACGAGGGGGTGGTGCACGCCGTCAAGGACTTCTTCGACGCGCCGTTCGACTGCCCGGTGCCCACCTTCGCCACCACGCTGCTGGACGTCGTCCAGTACCCGGCCAGTGTGCGCCTGCAGCTGGACGCCGACGACGACCCGGCCATCACCGGCGCCGCCCGGCTCGGCTTCTGCAACAAGCTCAGCCTGGTGTACGACTACACCGCGCACGGTGCGGCGAGGTCCGACGGTCTCCTGCTGCCGCGCGGCACGCTGACCGTCGCCCTGCCGTTGCGCGGCCTGGCCGGCGATCCGTTCGTCGTCGACGCGAAGTACACCGGGCGGGCTGCGGTCGCCACCGCGCTGCTCGCCGCGCTGCAGCTGCTGCCGAACGGCGGTCGCATCGTCAAGGACGTCGTCAGCGACGGGCTGCTCGACGCGGACGTCCTCGCGCTGCTGACGAACACGGCCCGGTCCTGTGCGAGCTCGATCGACGCCGCGCTCGCGCAGGACGACGCGAGCCTCTGGGACGGGGCGGTGTCGTGCTGGCGCAACCAGCACGACTTCGCGCAGGCGGTCGTCGACGTCTTCACGAAGAAGGCGATCGACCTCGGCCTGGAGTCGGCGGCGTCGGCCAAGGCCCTGCCGCTCATGGCGATCCTGACCGGCCAGTCGCTGAACCGGATCTGGGCCGAGCGGTATTTCTTCGGCAGACCCGAGGCGGTGTCGTTCTCGTACCGGCTGCGCTGCGAGCTGCGCGGGATCGTCGGCTGCCCGCCTCGCACCGGCGCGAGCGGGTCGCCGAGCCCGTCGGGGCGGCCGTCCGGCCCGGCGTCCGGTCAGGCCGCCGCGGTCGACGTGCGCGGCCTCGTCGGCCGGTGGAGCGGTCCGGACAACCTGATGGACATCCGCGCCGACGGCACCGGCACGCTCAGCGTCCCGTGCGCTCCCCCGGACCTGCTCCCCGACCCGTGCACCGCCGACCTCATCCACGTCGCGTTCCGCGTCACCGCGCGGACCGCCACGGTCGTCACCGTGAAGGTCACCCGCACCGACTCCGCGCAGATCAGCGGCACCGTGAGGTTCCAGCGGGACGCGGGACCGCCGCAGGTCCTCGTGCTCAACGAGGAGCTGGGCTGGTATTTCTGCAAGGAGGACGACCCGCGCCCGCCCACGTTCGAGTGCTCGTAGGCGGGTCCCACCGGCCGGCGTCAGGCCGTGGCCTGCGGCCGGAAGTCCTCGGCGTGGTCCTGGGCCCATTGCTCAAAGTCGCGGGCCGGTGCGCCGGTGATCCGCTCGACGGTGTCGGTCACCGGCTCGGGCGTGTCCACCAGCGAGGCCCAGTAGGCCAGCGCGCTGTCCGCGAAGGCCGGGTCCGCCCAGCTGAGCATCCCGGCGCGGGCCTCCTGCGCGGTGATCTCCTCCGCCTGCGCCGGGGTGCCGGCGACCGCAGCGAGGATGCGCACCTGTTCGGCCTGGGTACGTGCGGCCGGGCCGGTGAGCACGTACGCGCGCCGGGAGTGCCCCTCCTCGGTCAGCGCCCGCACCGCGACGTCGGCGATGTCCCGTTCGTGGATCAACGACCTGGCCGCGGCGGGGTACGGGATGCGGACCGGACCACCGGCGCGTACCTCGGCGGCCCAGCCGAGGGTGTTCGTCGCGAACCCGCTCGCGCGCAGGAACGTCCAGTCCAGGCCGGTGGCGCGGATCGCGGCCTCGACCTGCCCCCACACGCCGTTGGCGGCCGGCGGGAGGTCGTCGCGGACGCTCATCGCCGACACGTACACGACCCGGCTGGCCTGGCCGGCGACCGCGTCGACCACGGCGGGCGCCCCCTCGGCCGACAGGAACGGCCACAGCAGGAACACCCGGTCGACGCCGGCGAGGGCACCGCGCAACGTCTCCGGGTCGGTGAGGTCACCCGCGACCGGTTCGGCGCCCTCCGGCAGCGCGGCCGTGGCCGGCGCGCGGGACAGCGCCCGCACGGCGACGTCGCGGGCCCGCAGGCCGGCCACGACGTTGCGCCCGATGTGGCCCGTGGCCCCGATCACGAGGGTCTTGCCGGTGGCTGTCATGAACTGAGCGTCGAACATCAACAAGGGTTCAGGTCAAGCGGGTCTCACAGGTGGGTGGCCGCGACCAGGGTGCAGGCGGCCCCGGCCAGCATCAGGCCGTGCAGGATCATGTGCTCGACGTTCGGCCGGGGCCGCTCGCCGATGCGCGGCAGGACGATCAGGGTCTGCGCGTAGGTGCGGGCGTGCAGCTCCGCCCAGGTGGTGCCGGTGCCCGCGGTGGCCCACGGCGCGGTGACGCCGATGAGGTACGGCATCCACCACAGCACGAGCCCACCGGCGGCGAACAGCAGCTCCAGTGCACCGGCGACGTAACCCAGTACCGGCGAGGACAGCGCCGCCGCGAGCGCCAGCAGCACGGCGGGCAGCGTCATCATCGGCGCGTTCACGGCGACCTCGGTGCGCTGCTCGGCGCGCTTGGCGTCGCGGACGTTGTTCAGCGGATACAGGTCGACCAGCGTGACGAGCAGGAAGTAGACCACCGCGGCCAGCAGCAGGGTCAGGGCGAACGCGAGCATGTGCGACCTCCGGCAGAGTGATGTTTACGCTGTAAGCATTCTTGACGCTGCTATCGTGGCTTACGCCGTAAGCATGGTCAAGGGGGTACGGGTGCCGGATCGCCGCAGTGGCGCCAAGGCCGGGTTGAGCCGCGAACGCGTGCTCGACGGCGCGCTGGAGTATCTGGACGCATATGGGCTGCCCGCGCTGTCGATGCGCAAGCTCGGCACGCACCTCGGTGTGGAGGCGATGTCGCTCTACCGACACGTACCGAACAAGGCCGCGCTGCTCGACGGGCTCGTCGACCGGGTGATGGAGCTCGCGTTCGCCGGCCTGCAGGACCCCGCGCCGGGCTCCTGGGTGCCGTGGGTGCGGCGGTTCGCACACGGCTTACGCGCCGCACTGCGCGCGCACCCCGGCGTGCTGCCCCTCGCCGCGACCCGCCCCGTGAACTCCCCCGAGGCGCTGCAACTGTCGGAGCGCTGGCTGGGGTCGATGCGCGCCGCCGGGCTCCCGCTGGGCCGGGCGATGGACGTGATCAACGTGGTGGCCACGTTCACGATCGGGCACACCCTCGCCGAGGTCGGCCAGACCCCCGGCCACGAGGGCACCGAACCGGACCTCGACCAGCACGCCGGCGACCTGGATCCGGAGCAGTTCCCGAACCTGCTCGAGGTCATCACCACCCGCGCCGGTCTCGACTTCGACACCCGCTTCACGGAGGCGATCGACATCCTGCTCGCCGGCTACGCCGCCCTGCCCCTGCCCGCGTGACCGCCCGGGGTCACCGCGGCGCGCCGGCCTCCCTGGTTGCCGGGGCGGCGGCGAACCGGTGGGCGACGATGCTCCCGCCGACCACGATCCCGAGGATGATCGGCCCGGAGTAGAAGTAGCCCGGGAACATGCCGACATCGCCGAGCGGGGCCATGATGCCCGCGGCGACCCCGCCCGACACCGCGACGACCACGACGATCGGCAGGCCGCGCCACCGCCGGCCGGCCAGCGCGCCGATCAGGCCGACCAGCAGGATGACCGCCGCCGTGCCGGCACCCACCGGCACTGCCGGGTCCGGCGCCTCCGACGCATCGCCGATGCGTGGCGGTGCGACGTAGAAGCAGCACCCTTCACCGGAGTCCGGCACTCCCTGCCGGTGCCAGGCGCCTCGCACGTCCCGGTAGAGCAGCCCGTCCCGCCCGTTCGCGACGAAGACGACGTGCCCGCCCGGCACCGAATGCACGACGAGCGACAGCGATGACAGGTGCTGAGCCGGGTCGCCGAGATCCGGATATGTCGACTTGATCCTGGTGTACCTGCCGCCGCTCACCTCCCACACCGTGGTGAACGTGACGCCGCCGTCGGTGCTGTGCTCCACCCGCAACCCGTCGCCGGGCACGCGGTAGCACAGCTCGCCGGCGCACTGCGTCGCCTGTGGCTCGGCGACGACGCCGTCGGCCGGTTCGAAGAAGCCGACCGCCTCGCCGGTGTCGTCCGCCAGCCACGCAGCGGCCGTCCCGTCCCGCACGGTCCGCACCACGACGGTGCCCGGCCGGGGGCCTTCCACGACCGCGGTCACCTCGCCGAGCGACCGCAGGTCCCGGGCCGTGCAGGCGCGCATGCTCACCCACAGCCCGGCACACACCAGCACGCACATGATCACGATCCTGACCGCATTCCCCCGTGTGTTCATCCATTCAGGCTCGCCGACATCGACAACGTGCCGGCCCCGGTCCGGACACGACACAGTGTCGATGCGGCCGGACGTGGAACGGGCTGGAACGCCCATCACGTGAAGCGCGCCGGCACACGGCTGGCGCGCCATGACGGAGGGAACGACGATGCGTGGACTTCGAATCGCGGGTCTGTTGTCGGCGGTCGCTGCGGTGGCCGCGGGGGGCGCGCTGGCGATGGCGTCACCGGCGGCTGCCGCGATCCCGGGCGATCCGATCACGAGCAATCTCAACCGTAATCTGTGCCTGGAGCCGCAGGGCAAGTCCGCGGCCCAGGGCACTCCGATCGTGCAGAACGTCTGCGACGGGTCGTCGACGCAGAACTGGCGGCTGGACAACTCGGTCAGCTCCTCGAAGGGGCACGTGACCAACGGCAACGGCATGTGCATGGACGCCCGGGGCGGCGCCGTCAACGGCACCCCGGTCGTGCTGTGGACCTGCAACTCGATCAGCAACGAGAACTGGCAGTCGCCGCCGTTCACGGGCAAGTTCATCTCGCGGGTGTCCGACACCAGCTCGCACTGCCTGGACGTGCCGTTCAGCTCGGGCCAGGTCGGCCTGCAGGTCTGGATCTGGGGCTGCAACGGCACCCTGGCGCAGAGCTGGGACGCGCACGACGTCGTGATCGTCGAGGACTGACACCACTGAGGTCGGGCGGCCGTCAGCTGATGGCGGCCGCCCGGATCCACCGGATCGCCGCTTTCAGGTGCTCCAGGCGATCTGCGGCGACCGGCAGAAGTTGACCTCCTGCGCCTCCCAGCGCGGGCCGTGCGTCGCGAGCCGGCGGGCGAACCCGGGCCAGTCGTGCGTCGCCCACGGCGACCAGCTCACCTCGGCGAGGGCCGCGAGCCGGGGGAACGCCATGTACTCGACGTCGACGTACGACGTGAGCGTCTCCGACCACAGTGGACCCTCGACGCCCAGCACGGCCGGCTCGGGCACGCCGTCCATGTAGGTGCCGGGTCCCAGTCGTAGATGTCGGCGACGTCGATGCAGCCGGCCCATGTGTAGCCGATCGGGGTGCTCAGGTCGTACTTCATGTCGAGGTACACCTTGTGCGCCGGGGACAGCAGGACCCGGTTGCCGCGGGCGACGGCGGCGGCCATCAGCGGGTCGCTGGACTCCCGGCCCCAGTACTGCGGGACCGTGGAGACCGGCAGGCCGGGCGAGCGGAGGATCTCGTGCCAGCCGATGACCGACTTGCCGAGCCGGGCGGCCATTGGCAGCACCCGGTCGATGAATGCGAGACGGCCCTCCTCCGGCGTCGCGTGCGTCTCGTCGGTGCCCAGGTGCAGGTACTCCCCCGGGGTCAGGGCGGCCACCTCGCGCAGCACGTCGTCGACGAACCGGTAGGTGATCTCCTTGTCGGTGGCAAGGGAGCTGAACCCGGTCGCGTTGCCCCGGGCGGTGAACAGCGGCGGCGCCACGCCGTCCGCGTTCAGCTCCGGGTAGGACGCGAGCGCCGCGTTGGTGTGGCCCGGCACGTCGATCTCGGGAATGACCGTCACGTGCCGGCTCGCCGCGTACGCGACCAGGTCCCGGTATTCCTGCTGCGTGTAGTAGCCGCCGGGGCCGCCGCCGACCTGGGTGCTGCCGCCGTAGGTCGCCAGGCGCGGCCAGCTGCGGATCTCGATGCGCCAGCTCTGGTCGTCGGTGAGGTGCAGGTGCAGGACGTTGAGCTTGTACCGCGCGATCTGGTCGATGAACCGCTTGACCTCCGCGACGGTGGAGAAGTGCCGCGACACGTCCAGCATCGCCCCGCGGTGCGCGAACCTCGGCTGGTCGTGCACCTCACCGCCGGCGACGACCCAGCCCGCGCCGGCCTGCGCCGGCAGCAGCTGGCGCAGCGTCTGCACGCCGGCGAACAGGCCCGCGGGCGTGGCCGCGGTCAGCGTCACCGACCGGCGCGTGACGCGGAGCCGGTAGCCCTCCGGGTGCGGCACCGCGGCGACGTCCAGGACCAGCGCGATCGCGCCGTCGGGTGCCGGCCCCGGGAGCACCCGCACCGGGTGCCCGGTGCCGGCGCGCAGCAGCTCGGCCAGGTGCTCGGCGACCGGTGCGGCGGCATCGACGGCGTGGACGGCGGTCGCCGCGGTGACCGCGAAGTCCTCCGCGGGCGCCGGGCTCGCGAAGACCGGCGCCGGGATCAGGGTGTCCATGTTGGACGGTTGCGACGCGGGCACGGGCTGCCTCCCCAGGTCTGCGGTCCCACACGGTACCGCACATCCGCCGCCGTCGATCACCAGTTCCGCGGCGGCGGGGGTAGGGACAGCCCCCGCCCGCACTGGCCTGCTGCCGTCACTGTGCCGTGCGCCGCGGTGGTGTTTCGTGTGGTGGTGAACGTTGTGCGTGCCTCGACGCGGACGTCGCAGTGCTGGGACGCGGTCCTCGGCGGGACCGCCGTCGTGGTGCTCGTGGCGTTGCACCTCCTGCCGGACTCCGGCGGCGTCAACCCGGTGCACGGATGGCTGTCGGAGTACCCGTTGCGGTCGGTCGGTGTCGGCGCGCCGTACGCGCTGGCCCTGCTGAGCGGGAACGCCGCCACGGTGCGGGCGGGCATCGCCATGGCCCGGCACGGGCTGCTACGCGGCTGGGCGGCGAAGGCGCTGCTCGCCGTGTGGTGTCTGAGCCTGCTGACGCTGACCGTGTTCCTCAAGGATCCCGCCGGTTCGCCCGGCACCTGGTACGGCGAGGTGCACAAGCTGTCCACGATGGTGAACTTCGCGAGCCTGCCGGCGCTGTGCGTGCTGCTGTGGTGGCGGTTCCGCGACGTGCCGCGGTGGCGCGGGAACGCGCGCACGATGGGCGTGCTCGCGGCGTTGCACGTCGCCTGCGCGGTGCCGTTCGTGGCGGTGTTCGTCGCCCACAGCAACGACGCGGGGGTGGCCGGCACGGCGCTCGGCCTCATCGAACGCGGCATCGTCGCCGTCGACATCTGGACGATCGCGACGATGACCAGGTGGTCCCGCGCCGTGTCGAGCGCCGGCTGACCGGCCGGGCGGATCGCGGGGCACGCCGCTGTGTCACGATCGAGCCATGTCCGAGTGGGTCTACTTCATTCATCCGCCGCGCACCAACTTCGCCGCGACCATGACCGATGCGGAGCAGGCGGTCTGGGCCAGGCACTTCGAGCGGCTGCAGCGGCTCCTCGCCGAGGGCGTCCTGGTCCTGGCCGGTCCCACGCTCGGTGACGTCAACACCGGCATCGCCATCATCGAGGCCCCGGACGAGGCAGCGGCGCGACGCGTCATGGACGAGGACCCGGTGATCGCCGGCGGGTTCGCGAAAGGCGAACTGCGGGAGTTCCGCGTCTCCCTCCTGCGCGGACGCGCCTGACCTCGACGCACCTGAGCTTGCCGCGCCCGAGCTTGCCACGCCCGAGCTTGCCGCGCCCGAGCAGGGCGCGGGCGCTCAGCGGGTCGGGGGCTTGACCCGGCGCAGCCAGTCGGCGGCCTCGCCGGTCGGGACGGGGCCGTCGACCCGCAGCAGCGGGGTCATCAGCGGATACTGGCGGCCGGTGTTCCAGCTGCGCGAATACGGCTCCGGGTCGAGCACGACCACCCGGACACCGTCGAGGTGCGGGATGTCGGCGGGGTTGCCCTCGTTCCAGATCCACTCGCCGTTGGCATCGACCAGGTTCCAGTTGCCGCGCAGGCCGCCGGCGGGCTGCAGGTCGTCGCCGGTGCCGGCGGCGGCCACCTCCACCGCGGTCGGCGGGCGGCCCGGGAGCAGGCCGCGGGACGGGTCGCCGATCAGGGCCGCGGCGAGCAGCGTGTGCAGCTGGAAGTTGTCGCCGATACCGCCGATCGTCACGCGGTATCCGCGGCCGGTGCCGGCGAAGCCGCGGTCCAGGACCAGCAGCGGCTCGTCGTCCAGGACGCGCAGCAGCCCGGCCAGCCAGGTCGGGGTGCCGTGCTGGTCCAGGACGGGCCGGATCGCCGTGGTGAGCCGGGCGCGCTGCGGGAGCGTGGTGCGCACGTCGGCGCGCTGGCACAGGTAGAGCACCGGCTGGACCCAGTCGTCGGCGCAGAACCACGCCTGCACCAGCAGCTCGGCCTCGTTGCCGTCCAGGCCGAGTCCGGCGGCCCCGCCGGCGAACCGTTGCATGGTCGAGCCGATCTCGTCGTGCGCCTGCGGGCGCGGCGGATCCCCGAACGCCGCCTGGTGCAGCTTCGCGAAACGGGCCGCCGACTCCATCGCCGCCGCGGCCCGGTCGACCAGGGTCGGCACGACCACGGCCGGGTCGGTGCCGTAGCCGGCCATGCTGCCGACCAGCTGCGCCAGGTTGCCGGCGATGCCGAACGGCAGGCTCAGCGCCGGCCGCAGCCGGACGAGCGCGGCCTGGACCGCGTCGGGCGGGGAGTCGGGCACGGCCCGTGCGATGCCGGGCAGCGCGACCTCGAACCCGTCGGGGTCCCGCGCGTCCATCGCCGCCAGCAGCATGTCGACCTGGCCGTCCAACGCCGTCATGCGGGCGATCATAACGATCACTGCCGCGGGTCGCTGTCCCGCCGCGAACCGGGGTTACGGTGGCGGCCATGGGGGCGAGGCGGGGAAGAATCACGGCCATCATGGCCGTCGGCCTGGTGGCGGTCTGCGGCTTCGGCTGCGTGCTGGCGAAGCGGGCGCTCGATCCCGTTGACGGGGACACGCTGGCGCAGGACATCGCGGAGGAGCAGGCGGAGCGGCTCAACACGCGGCTCGGCTACCGCAACCGGCCCCGCGACGCCGAGACCATCGCCGCGACCGAGGTGCGCGCGGACCAGCGCGCGGACCGGAGCGCCGACCGGACCCCGCAGGCGAGCCAGGTGGTGCCGCTGGCCTGGTCAGGACGGGTCTACGCGGACGAGACGGCCACCATCGACGTCCGGTTCACGGTGACGGTGACCGCCTATTACCCGGCCGCCTTCGGCGCGCGCGGCAACTCCGCCGGCAGCGCGACGCGGTGCTACCGGTACACGCTGAAGCTCTACCGGGACACCGCACGCCGCGGCATCCGCTGTCCGGCGAACGCCAGCCCGCCGGTGCCGTCGGCGGCGCCGGTGCTGCGGCTGCCCGGCGACGCGGCCGACCGCCTCGCCGCGGCGCTGCGCACCGCCACCCCGCAGACCCTCGCGGATGCGGTGCGCGCCGCGTTCCCACAGGAGGGCATCACGGTCGACACCGCGACGGCCGGCGAGACGCTCGTGGCCGCGGTGGGCGTGCCGGCGGAGCGCGACTGCATCGTGATGATCAAGACTGCGGACGGCGCGACCAGCACGGTCGGGTTCGACCGGGTCCAACTGGAGCCGGGCGAGACCGGGTGCCGCACCGCCCTGTACACCCGCCCCGTCCGCTGATCTCCGGCCGATGGCTGCGCGGACTAGCATGACTGGGGCGGCGGCGGTGAGGAGCGGGCATGCGGTGGTTCCGGCGCAAGTCGGCCGACAGGCCGCTCACCGTCGACCCTGCGCGGCAGGAGGCGCTGGTCGCTGACGTCCGGCGGCGGTTCGGCGGGCATGTCCCGGGCAGGTTCCAGGAGCAGGCCGGCGCGCTGGTGCAGCTGCTCGGCGGCGACGACGGGCTGGCCGTCGCCGACCGGATCGTGCACGAGACGGCCGAGCGGGCCCGCACCGACCTCCTTGCCCAGGCCGCCACCCGTGGGTACGGCGTGGACCGGCGCAATTACCGCAGCATGTACCAGCAGACGGGCCTGCAGTACCAGCTCACGGAGCAGTCGGCGGGATGGCATCCGTACGTGCACCTCGTGGCGGCGTTGGCCGTGATCGAGGCCGACGTCAAGCGGGCGATGGTGCTGACCGATCCGAACTGGTTGCTGGTCCACACCCTGGAGCTGCTGGATCTCACGGTGTCGGGCTGGGAGTTCGGCCGGGTCCCGGTCAGCGCCGACGCCGCCGATCTCGCCACCCGCCTCATCGCGGCCGCGACCCGGATGCGGCTGACGGAGGACGAGCCGCCGGCGCTGCCACCCGGTATCCGCGAGGTGATGCGCAGCAACCGCACGCTGAACGTCCTCGACCAGTCAGGCGCGGTGATCGGTGCCATCAACGTGGGCGCGGAGACCCGCCGCTCATTCCTGATCTGAGGAACGGTCTGGGCAACGGTCTGGGAAACGACGCAACCCGGTGGATCGCTGTCCGCCCGCGAACAGGAATCCACCGGGTTGTGCGTCTCAGCCGAGCTGGCGGAACCAGGCCAGGGCCGCCGTGGTTCCCGTGATGTTCGAGCCGAGATGGGCCGAGCCGTCGTACGGATGGGTACCGACGTCGACGACGGCCGCCGAGCGCAGGCGGGCGGCGCAGTAGTCGCTGTTGGCGACCGGCACCTGCTCGTCGGCGCGGTCCACGAGCAGCCGTGCGGGCGCGCGGATGCCGTCGCAGGAGGCGTCGTGCTCGGCGAGTGCGGCGGCGAACGCCCCCGACGGTTCGCGCAGCACCGCCAGCCCGTGCGGCGTGAACAGTTCCTCCGGCGTGCCGGGCAGCGTCGCGACCAGGTCCTCGCCGGTGTGCACGCCGTCGTAGAGCCGTTCGACCTTCGCGGCGTACGGGGCGGCGAAGAACTCCTCCGGCCGCTGGTACAGCCCGTGCAGCCGGTTCCACGCCACGACCAGGTACGCGGTGTACCCGACGTTGTACGGCGGTGCCACGGTCCCGCCGATCAGCGCCGGCAGTTCGACGCCGCGCACGTCGAACGCCCCGGCGACGGGGGCGAGGGCACCCAGCCGGAACCAGTCGTCGGCGCCGCGTTCGAGGGTCCCGCCGAGCGCGGTCGCGGCGCTGCCGCCCTGCGAGAAGCCGGTCACGTACACCTCCCGCCGCAGGACGCGCCGCTGCCCGGCGGCCACCGTCCGTGCGGCGCGCAGCAGGTCCAGCGACGCCGACGCCTCCGTCGTGACGTTGAGGAACGGGTGCGGACCGGGCCCGAGCCCCATGCCGAGGTAGTCCGGTGCCACGGCGGCGAACCCGGCCGACGCGTAGGTCAACGCCGGTGCCACCGCCCAGCCGTCGCGCCACATCGACGGCGCGTCGGTCCGGTTGAGCTCCGTGCCGTGCGCGTACGACACGACCCGCAGCTGCCGTTCGCCGCTGCGCGGCAGGACCAGCAGGCCACTGGCAACCGTCGCCTGGCGCCGCGCGTCGATCGTGCGGTACAGCACCTGGTAGGTGTCGACGCCGAACCGGACGTCGCCGGTGCCGAACTGCGCCTCGGCGAGCGTGTTGCGTACCGCCTCCGCGTCCAGACCACGCAGCGGCTGCACTGCCACCACGTCGCCCCGACCGTCGTCCTCGCCCCGTGCCGGCTGCGCGACGGCGGCCGCGGCGCTCGACGCGCCCACCACCAGCACCAGCCCAAGGATTGTGGTGTACCTGAGGAATCTCATACCTGGACGCTATGGCTCGCAACGATCTGCTTCGATCCCGCTGCCCTGCGTCCTGGTGGTGGTGCCGTCCCCACCGCGCGTGCTGCGGCTACCCGGCCCCGGAGCCGGCCAAGGCGCATCGGCCGCGCCGGAGGGTCAGGCCGTGCGCCACTCGTGGCCGGCGCGGGTGTAGCCGGTGCGCTGGTGGGTGGCGAAGCGCTCGCCGTTCCAGCGGCGGGTGGAGACGGTCAGCTGGTCGCCGTCGGCCTCGATCAGGTTGTAGCTGTTGGGTTCGCCCTTGAGCCGGTTGGAGCAGGCGGTGCCGCTCTGCGCCACGACGAGACCGTCGACGACGCCGCTGTACGCGAGGTGGATGTGGCCGCCGAGCAGCAGGTCCGCGCGCCGGCGCAGGTGCCGCAGCGCCAGGTCCGACCGGCCGACCAGCCCCCGGGCCTGCGCTGACGGGGTGAGCAGGAACGGGTGGTGTGCGATGAGGACGCGCAGGTCGTCGCGCGGCGCCGCGTCGAACACCGCGGCGGTCGCGTTCACCTGCCGGGCGTCGATCCGGCCCCGCGACCAGTCGTGGTGCGGGCCCCATCGCCGGGCGGTGTTGACACCGACGGCGACCAGCCCGCCGGCGGTGTGCGTGACCACGTCGTGCGGGTCGGTGCCCAGGTGCCGCCGCCATTGCCGCCACGGGCGGCCGAACCGGGACCAGACCCGCCACCCTGGCAGGTCGTGGTTGCCGGGCACGACCAGCGCCGGGGCCGGCAGTTCGTCGAGGAAGGCGCGGGCCGCTCGGAACTCCGCCTCCCGCGCCGTCTGGGTCAGGTCGCCGCAGACCGCGACGAGCGTCGGCGCGACGTCACGCAGGTCGGCCAGCAGCGTCTGCGCGACCGCGCGGACGTCACGGCCGAAGTGCAGGTCGGAGAGCTGCGCGATGCGGACCTTCACCGGCTGCACGGGGCCGCCGTTCCCGGTGCCAGGACCAGCAGCGCGCCGGGCTGGATCGCATACCGCAGCGGCAGGTTCAGCTGCCCGATCTCGCCGTCGCTCATCACGCTCATCAACGCGAGCCTGGGCGATGTCACCTGTACGGTCCTGCCCTCGTACGCGCGGATCCGCGGGTCCTGCTGCCAGTTGCCGCGAAACAGCTTGGTGGCGACCGCGAGGAGGTCCCAGTTGGTCCGGTCGTGCGTGACGTACACCGCGAGGGTGCCGGCGTCGAGCCGGTCCCGGCCCGGCATCGGCGGTGGCCCGGCCGCGAGCGGGTTGCACGACACGACCACCGCCCTGGTCCGCACCTCGTACTTCCGCCCGCCGGTGCCCTGCCCGCCGGTGCCCTGCTCGCTGGTGTCTTGCCCGTCGACGACGATCGTGAGCCGCATCCGCGGGTACCGCCGCACCAGCCGCAGTCCCCGGCCCAGCAGCCGCAGCACACCCAGCCCGGCCCCGCCACGGGCGCGTTCGCGGAGCCGGCCGAGGTGCGGCATCATCGCCAGCATCGAGCTGCACAGGAACGGCTGTCCGTTGACCGTGGCCACGTCGATCCGGGCGACCGGCGCAGCCAGCAGCGTCTCCGCCGCGCGGTCCAGGTCGTCGGGCACGCCCAGGTCACGGGCGAGCACGTTCATCGTGCCGGCCGGGAGGACACCGAGCGGCACGTCGCTGCCCAGCAGGTGCTCGGCGACCGCCCGGACGGTGCCGTCACCGCCTGCGACGATCAGCGCGTCCGGCGCACCCGCCAGCAGCGCGCGCACGTCGGCCGCGAGCGTGTCCGGGTCGAACGCACGCAGCTCGGCCGCCACGCCGCACCGGTCGAACAGCCGGCCCAGCCGCTCCCGCGGTACCGGCCCGCCCCCGGCCAGCAGCGCGCCGGAGCGCCCGTTGTACACCACCGCGACGCGATCCACGCGCGCAGTCTAGGAGCCCGACGGCAAACTCCCGGCCAACGGTGCGCGCACGCTTCGCACCGGCGCCGGGCCTCACCCCGCGATGAGCTGCTGGCCGCCGTCGATGTCGTACGTGCCGCCGGTGAGCGCCTCGTTCGTCATGATGTGCACGGCCAGCGCGGCCACGTCCTGCGGTTGGACGACCCGCCGGATCGGCAGCGTGGCGCGCAGCTGCTCGCGGCGCCGTTCGAGGTCCTCGCCGAGCAGCGCCGCGGACAGCGGCGTGTCGACGAACCCGGCGGCGATGAGGTTGACCCGGATCGGCGCGACCTCCAGCGCCAGGTTCGCGGTGATCGCGGGCAGCGCGGCGGTGCCGAGCGCGGCGAACGTCAGTCCGGGCGCGGGTCGCCGGGCACCGGTGCCGCCCATGAAGAGCAGGGTGCCGCCGGGCCGTACCGTGCCGATGGCGAGACGGGCCACGGTGATCGGCAGCCACAGGTGCTCCTCCGTCGAGCGGCGCGCCGCCGCCACGTCGACGTCGGCGAGGCGCCCGTAGTAGGGGCGGCCCGCGGTGACCATCACGTGGTCGACGGTGCGGGGCAGCTCACCGAAGAACCGCGCGAGCGCGTCGGCGTCGGTGGCGTCGAACGCGCCGGTGTGCACCGTGCCGAGCTCGGCCGCGGCCTGCGCCAGGCGGCCGGGGTCGCGGCCGGTCAGGATGACGTCGGCGCCCTCGGTGCGGGCGCGGCGGGCGGTCTCCAGGCCGATGCCGGAGCTGCCACCGATCACGACGACCGCCTGCCCCGCGAGCACCCGGTAGTCGCTCATGCTGTGTCGTACCCCTCCCGGCCGCCGTCCTTCGCCTCTGATCGTCGGGGCGGCGGGCAGATGCCGCATCGCCCGGAAGAGGTGGCCGGGCGACGACCGCTCAGCCGGTCAGCCGGTGATGACGCGGATGAAGGCGTCGGCGATGACGGCGTGGCCGGGCAGGCCGGGGTGGATCCGGTCCTCCGCCCACAGGCTCGCCGGGGAGACCGCCAGCACGTCGTCGAAGGCGCGTTGCGTCGCCACGTGCGGCGCCCCGAACTCGGCGGCCAGCCGCGCCACCACGGCGGCGTAGCGGTCGCTCTCGGCGCGCTGCGGCTCGGTGCGGTCCGGTTCGATGAGGTACGGGTCGGCCAGCAGCAGCCGGCAGCCGGTGGCGTCGACCGCGCGGCGCAGCAGGGTACGCAGCGTGGCCTCGTACTCCGGCAGCGGGACAGCCTCGTCGGGGCGGCCGGCGAACGCCCGCCACACGTCGTTGATGCCGATCATCACGACGAGCCAGTCCGGCCGCTCGCCGACCGCGTCACGCTCCCACCGCGCCGCCAGGTCCCGCACGGTGTCGCCGCTGACGCCGCGGTTGACCCAGGTCAGCCGGGCCGCGGGGTGGCGGGCGGTGACGAACGCCCGGACCAGGCTCACGTAGCCGTCGCCGTACGGCGCGCGCACGTCGCGCCGCCCGCAGTCGGTGATGCTGTCGCCGATGAAGACGATGCGCTGGCCGGCCTCGAACATCATCGCGACATGATCTCACCACCCGGCGGTCCAGTCCTGACCCGCACCGCCTTCGCCGAGGTGCCGCACCGCACGTTCAGACGTCCCCGGCGAACAGGGCGACGTAGCGGGCCAGGTAGAGCGGCCATCCGTCGTCGCCGGCGACGCCGTCGCTGACGGCCTGCCAGCCGGGGCCGTGCCGGTCGAGGTGGCGGTGCTCCAGCTCGACGCGGGTGCGCTCCGGGGTCTCGGCGATGAAGGTGACCTCGACCTCGCTGGTGTTGTCGGGGTTGGTCTCGGGCTGCCACTGCGGGCTGATGTCCCAGCTGAACACGACGCGGTCCGGCGGTTCGTAGGCCAGCACCCGCGCCCACCGGCACTCGCTGCCGTCGGGGGCGCGGTCGTAGATGTGCCCGCCGACCTTCGGCTCGAACACGGTCTCGACGACGCTGGCGCCGAGGAGGTTGTGCTCCGGCGGCTTGAAGTCGCCGAACCGCTCGGTGAACACGGTGAATGCCCGTGCGATCGGCGCCGCGACGATGACGTGCCGGCGCACGATGACTTCGGTCAGTTCGGTCATTGCCCCTCCTCGGTGGGTGTTTCGGCGGCGTCCTGGTAGCCGTCCAGGGCCCGGCTCCAGAACGTGTCGAGCTGATCGCGCAGGGCGGCCACGCCGGCCGGGTTGAGCCGGTAGACCCGGCGGGTGCCGTCGGGCCGGTCGGTGACCAGCCCGGCGTCCTTGAGCACCTTCAGGTGTTGCGACACCGCAGGCCGGCTGATCGGCAACTCCTCGGCGAGCTCGCCGACGGCCCGCGGCCGCTCGGCCAGGCACGCGACGATCGCCCGCCGGGTCGGATCCCCCAGCGCGTCCCAGCCGTCGTCGACTTGGTAAGTAGCCACGAACGGTAAGCTACGACTTACGGTGCTCGTGGTCAAGCCCCGATCGCTCGACGGGGTGCAAGGCCGGCGATCGGCGTGCCGTCACCGGCAGCGACGGCCTACGATTCGGGGCATGGCGGCCGGTTCGAAGGACGACCCGTGGGTGTTGCGGACCCCACCAGGGTCATCGCAGTACACGATGCACCGCGACGAGGACGGCGACCCACCGGCACTGGTCTGCCAGGTCGGCAGCACCAGGCTGACATATCAGCTCCGCGCGATCGAAGACCTGCACGCGTGGCTGCTGGAACAGGGCGACTGGGTCCCGCTCGGCGCCGCCGACGAGAACAAACCCGCCGCCGACGGCACGGTCGAGGCCTGGGGACGCTCGGCCGGCAACCCGGCCGGCGGCTGGTACGGGCTGCGCAAGGGCTACCGCGGCCGGTTCGGCATGTACCTGCCGCCGCTGCTGGAGGAGCTCGGGCTGGCCGAGCTGACCCACGACGCCCGCAACAACCGGATGCGCGCCGTCTGACTACGGTTGGCACGTGGACACGGACACGGTGGTGATCGCGCGGGTCGTCGAGGGCCTGCGCTGGGACGCGCTCGACGACGACGAGGTGGCGGGGCGCGGCCACGCGCTGCGCCGGCCCGACGGGCGGGTGTTCCTCGGCGTCGACGCGTGGGACGACGACGTCTTCCACCGGCTGGTGACCACGATGCTGGGCGACCTGCCCGGCACGGTCTACACCCTGGTGGACGACGACGACCGGGACGCACAGACCCGCTGGCGGGACGCCGGGTTCGTGGTGTGCCGGCAGGAACGCCTGTACACCGTGCCCACCGACCCGCAGGTCACCGGGCTCGACGAAGTCACGCCCCCGCCGGGCGTGACGATCCTGCCGCTGGGGCAGGCCGAGGAGGGGCCGCTCAGCGACCTGGACCGGCAGGTGCGCGCCGAGGTGAGCGCCACGCTCGGGTGGCAGTCCATGCCCGTGGAGATGTTCGCCCGGCCCGACGGGACACTCGGCGTGCTCGACGCGTCCAAGCACGTCGTCGCCGTGCAGGACGGCCGATACGTCGGGCACGCGCGGATCGCCCTGCTGCCCCGCCGCTCGCGGCTGGGGCTCGTCGCCGTGCTCGAGGCGCACCGGCGGCGCGGGCTGGCCCGGGCGATGCTCGCGGAGCTGCTGGGCTCGTTGCACGGCACCGGGATCGGCTCGGTGTTCACCGAGGTGGACGACCGCAACGCGCCGGCCGCGGCACTGTTCGAGGCCATCGGCGCGCAGCAGGTCGGCGGCGCCATGGAACTGCTGCACCGCTGAGCCCCACGCGCGTCACCGCCGGCGACCGGCCAGCTTCACGAGCCGCGCGGCCACCGCCTCCGGCTCGACGAGCTGGTGCAGGTGCTGGCCGGGCAGGTGCTCGACGTCCCAGCCCCGCTCCCCCGCGTCCTGCGCCTTCGGGCCGTAGTGTTCGCTGAACCACAGGTACCCGCACGGCCCGGCGTCCCAGCCGTCCGGGACGGGAATCTCCTGCTGGTAGTACGTGAACGGCAGGCGCGGCACCTCGGCCTCGACGGCCCGCCGTGTCCCCGGGTCCGGGAACAGCCCGGCGACGTCGGCGTCGGGCCACCAGGCGGTCCACGGCGGCAGCCGGCCGTCCGAACCCGCGGTCCACAGCCGGTCCGGCACGCTCGACGCGACGATCCGCGTCGGCCCGGTGCGGGCCGGCAACGCCGCGTCGACGAACACTCGGCCGGCAACCGGCTCCCGCAGCGCCTCGACGATGACCGGGACGAAGTACCCGGCGTTGCTGTGCGCCACCACCACCAGCGGCGCGCCCGCGGGCAGGCCGGCGACGGCATCGGCGACCCGCCGGGCGATCCCCGGCCAGAACGGCGGCGCCGCGTCCGTCACGCCGAGCAGCGAGGGCACCACCGCCGCCACCCCCGCCGCCGTCAACGCCGACGCCACCGGCGCCCACGTCAACGGCCCCACCAACGGGCTGTGCACCAGCACGAACGCGACATCCACCGGCCCATTGTGGGCTCCGGGTGTCGAAAAGGCCGTCGGAGGAACACCGACAATTCGCGCACCGATGAGGTTTCCGCGCCGCGCCCGTCTGTACGTATAAGAGCTACTCACGAGAGGCTGGCATGATGCGGAAACTGACCTTCGGCATGAACGTGACCCTGGACGGCTATATCGCCGCGCCCGGCGACGACCTCGGCTGGAGTGGGGGTGAGGGACCGGACTCGTCGTCGAGCGACGAGCTGTTCCAGTGGTGGTCCGACCGGGTGGGGGCGACGGGCCTGGCGCTGTATGGGCGCAAGCTGTGGGAGACGATGAGTTCCCACTGGCCGACCGCCGACCAGCGGCCCGGCGCCACACCGGCGGAGATCGAGTTCGCCCGCCGCTGGCGGGACATGCCGAAGGTGGTGTTCTCCTCGACGACCAGCACGGTCGACTGGAACACCCGCCTGGTCACCGGCGACGCGGTCGCCGAGATCACCCGGCTCAAGACCGAGGACGGCGGCCCGATGGACATGGTCGGCGCCACACTCGCCGCGGCGGCCATGCGGGCCGGGTTGATCGACGAGTACCTGCTGGTCACATACCCGGTCCTGGTGGGCGGCGGTACGCCGTTCTTCACCGCGCTGGACAGCTGGGTGAACCTGAACCTCGTGGAGACGCGGACATTTCCCGGCGGCGTCCTGCTGACCCGATACGAGACGAGGCGATGAGCACGGTCCAGCTGCCCGGCTCGTGAGGCCGGGTCGAGATCGTTCCTGAAGCCCCGCCGGCAACACCGGCGGGGCTTGTCCGATCACAGCGTCGGGGGCAGGTCCAGCCATGGTTTGTCGGCGGCGTCGAATCCGGTGAGCTCGGCGATCTTCCCGTCGACGACGTGCAGGACCGCGATGGCGAACAGCCGGTACTCCGGGTCGTCAGGGGTGCGGACGTACAGCACGGCGGCGGGCATGCGGTTGACCGTCGTGGTGATACAGCGCCAGTCGTCGTGGCCGGGCTGGAAGAGCCCACCGGAGACCCAGCCGTCCACCGCGTCCTTGGCCGTGACGACCGAGGTGCCCGCCTCGGGCAGCATCACGAAGCGCAGGTCGTCGCGCAGCAGGGAGGTCAGCCCGGCGAGGTCGTTGCGCTCATGGGCGTCGATATACAACTTCACCACGCCGCGCTCGTCATCCGACAGCTCGTGGGTGGCGGGTCTCCGCCAGTCGAGGCGGCGGTCGGGCAGCTGCTCGCGCATCGTCACACGGGCCCGCTGCAGTGCGCTGGTCACCGATGCGACGGTCAGCTCGAGGGCGTCGGCGGCCTTCGCCGCCGGCCAGCCGAGGACGTCGCGCAGGATGAACACCGCCCGCTGCCGCGGCGGCAGGTGCTGGACGGCGACGATGAACGCCAGCTCGATCGTCTCCCGCGCCACCACCGATTCCTGCGGGTCCTCGGGGAGCATCCGGTCGGGGTACGGCTGCAGGTACAGCACCTCGGAGCCGACGTCCGCCAGCTCGGTCGGCACGGGTGTGCGGTCGTTGCGCTTCTCCAGGAAGTCGAGGCAGGCGTTCGTCGCGATCCGGTACAGCCAGGTCCGCAGGGCCGCGTGGCCCTTGAACGACGCCCGCTTGTTCCACGCTCGCAGGAACGTCTCCTGCGTCATGTCCTGGGCGTCCTCGTAGTTCGCGAGCATCCGGTAGCAGTGCACCTGAAGCTCACGCCGGTGGCGCTCCGTAATGAGCGCAAACCGCGCCGTGTCGTCGGAGCGGGCCGCCGCGATGAACGCGGCCTCGTCGGCGGCCAGCAGTCTGGCGTCGGTCATGGTCATCAATCCTTCCACCGGTGCGAGAAGCTAACAGAACTGACGACGTGACGGAGGATTTCTGATCGGTGGTCTAGTCGGGGGCTGCGGTGTCGAGGGCGGCACCGGCCTGGTCGGCGAGGGTGACCGCGACCAGGCGGGCCTGCAGCGGCACGACCGCCCCGCGGGTCGGCTGGAGCATGAACCGGCCATGGAACCGTCCACCGGCGGACGCCCGCAGTTCGACCTCCTCGTCCGGGAACCTGTCCCGGTTGGGGTTCCTGCGGATGCGGCCCTGGGTGATGCTGCCGTCGCGCTCCAGGCGGGCCGGACGGCCGAGCAGGGTCCCGTACTCGAACCGGCACCCCTGCAGCTGCAACAGGTCGATCAGCTGCGTCCGCACCTGGTTGACCACGTCACGACCCTGCGCGCCCGACTCGACCAGCGCGGCGGTGCGCTGAATCTGCGCCAGCTGGTCGGCGTCGGTGATCGTGACCAGGTACAGGCGCCGGGCCCGGGCCGCGAGCTGTGACACCGCCAGGGCCACGACGAGCAGCAACACCGCCGTGGTGACGTCGGCCGACGCGGTGATGGTGAACCGCCCGTAGGGTGCGGTGAGGAACAGGTCGAACCACGCCGCGGCCGACACCGCCGCGAGCGCACCCGCCAGCCGGTTCCCGAGCGCGGCCACCGCCACCACAACCACGACCAGGACGAGCGCCGCGTTCGCCGCGGACAGGCTGTCACGGAACAGGGTCAGCGCCGCGGCGACCACCGGTGGGGCCACGACGGCGGCACCGAACGCGAGTATGCCTCTGCCGGGAAACCTGAGCACGGACACACCTCCTCGCCCTCCGGTGCGACCGTACCGCGCGAATTTTGCTCACCGGCGCAGTTTGCGCCGGACCACCCCGACCACCTGATGCACCTCCTGCACCCGGAGCACCGCGGCCGTGCCGAAGTACGCCACGAGCACCGTCATACCGCCGACCAGCAGCTGCAGCAGCGCCTCCCCGCGGCCGTCCGGCGAGCCGGCACCGGGCAGCATGCGCACCACCAGCAGACCCAGCACGGCGGCGACAGCCGAGGCGGCGAGCACCTTGCCGAGGGCGACCGCGACCGCGCCGAGGTTGAGCCGGCCGATCCGGCGGCGCAGCACGCTCAGCGAGATGACCGCCGACACCAGGTAGGACAGCGCGTTGCCGGCCGTCATACCGACCGCGGACAGCGACCTGTCCAGGACCGCGGCCAGCACGAAGTAGGCACCGATCCGGACCGCCACGACCGGCAGGTTGATCAGCGCGACCGTCTTGTTCGCCTGCAGGGAGTAGAAGGCGTAGGTGCACAGATAGCTGATCGAGAGCGGGAGCACCGCGAACGCGGCCACGACGAGCACGGCACCGGTGGCAAGGGCGGCGTCGTTGCCATACGCACCGCCCTGGAAAAGGGTGACGGCGATGGGGACGCCGAGCACGCCGTAGACCACGGCGATCGGCGCCAGCGCCGCGGCGGTGAGCCGGATGCCGCGGCTCAGGTCCGCGCTGACGTCGGCATACCGGCCCTCCGCGGCGGCGGCGCTCATCCTGGGCAGCAGCGCGGTCATCACCGACACGCCCACGATCCCGTGCGCCATCATGGTCAGCAGGAAGACGTTGTTGAACGCCAGGACGCTGGCGCTGCCCTTGCCGGCCACCCGGGTGAGGATCCGGACCACGATGAAGACGGCCACCTGGTTGGCCGCGACATAGCAGAGCATCCAGCCGGCCAGCTTGCCGATCTCGCGCAGCCCGAGCGCGCGGGGGTCCCACCGCCACCGCCAGCTGAACCCGACCTTGCGCAGCGCCGGCAGCAGGCCGACGGCCTGCACCACCATGCCGAGCAGGGTGCCGAGGCCGATGAGCGCGATCCGGCCGCCGGTCATGTCCTCGGGCCGCAGGCCCTTCGCGGTGCCGAAGACCAGGATGAAGACGCCGCAGGCCGCGATCACCACGAGGTTGTTCAGGATCGGCGCCCACATCGGCGCGGCGAAGTGGCCGCGCACGTTCAGCACCGCGCCGATCAGCCCGGAGATCCCCGTGAAGAAGATGATCGGCAGGATCAGGTACGCGATGTGGGTGACCAGGTCCCGGTACGGCTTGGACGTCGCGTCGCTGGACTGGATCGCAGTGATCAGCGGGGCGGCGGCCACCACCAGCAGCGTCGCCACGCCGAGCGACACGGCCGCGAAGGTGAGCAGCTTGCGGGTGAACTCCAGACCGCCGTCCGGGTCCGCCTTGCGGCGGCGGACCAGCAGCGGGATCAGCACGCTGGACAGGATGCCGCCGAGCAGCAGCTCGTAGATCTGGCCGGGAAGGAACTGCGCGCTGGTGTAGGCGTCGCCGATGCCGGCGCCGAGCGTCATGCCGATCAGCGCGTTGCGGACGAAGCCGATCACCCGGCTGACCAGACTGCCGATGGCCATGATCGCGCTGTTGCCGGCGGTGCCGCCCTCCTCGGACGCGTCACCTCCCGCCGGCGGAAGTTCTTCCAGCGCGTCACCTCCCGCCGGCGGAACCTCCTCCGGCACCGCGCCCGGCGGCGGCGAGTCCACCGAGATCAGGGTGACGCCACTCTCCACCGGCGTCGCACCGTCCGGCGCGGCGTGCGCACTGCGGTACAGGCCGCCGTTCAACCAAACCTCCCGAGCTGTCCGAACACCGCAGTCTCCGCCACGGCACCCCTCGACAGTCAACCCAACTCGCGACTTCGCGGGCAATGCCCCCGGCCGTCAAGATTCCGTATGTTCCCGACTGAGCTGCGTCGTCCGTCGCAGCCGGTAAAGCTTCCTAGGCTGCTAGGTTGTAGGTCTGGCAGATGAGCTCCAGCGCCGTGAACCTGATCGGCCGCCCACCCGACTGTTCATGGTGACGGGAGGGCGAGATGACCGATGAGCTGCTGGTGGTGCGCGCTCAGCTGGGCGAGCGGGCGGCATTGGCCGAGCTGGTGATCCGGTGGCGCGTGCCGGCCCGATCGGCGTCCAGCGCATGCTGGACGCCGATCGGGCCGAGGACGTCACGCAGGAGATCTGGCTGGCGGTGGTTCGTGGCCTGCCACGGCTGCGGGACCCCGCCCGGTTCACCCCCTGGCTGTTCGCCATCGCCCGGCGATCGGTGATCGACCGCCTCCGGACGGAGTACGCCCGGGAGCACGAGACACCGGCGCGGGACGAAGCGCCGGTCGAGGACCCGATCGAGGCCGTGGTGGCCCGGGCGGAGCTCGTCGACGGGCTCGCGAGCATGCCGGTGATGGAGCGGGAAGTCCTCGTCCTGCACTACCTGGAGGACCTGTCGGTGCATGACTGCGCGCAGATCTGCCAGGTCCCGGTCGGCACGGTCAAGTCCAGGCTGAACCGGGCCCGTCGCCTGCTGCGGGAACACCTGAACGGGAAGGGGTACCGGTCATGACTGACGAACCGCGCCAGTCGGAGCGGGAGATGCTCGACCAGCTCGAGGCGATGCGCGCACCAAGGACACGCATCCGCGCGGTGGCGGCGCTGCTGGCCGGGCTGGCCGGCACGGTCTTCATGACCTCGCTGTGGTGGAGCGAGCCTGGTCCGCTGCCGGTCCGCACCCACCTGTCGTTCGCGCTGCTCACCGTGTTCTGCCTCGCCTGGGCCGGCTACGGAGGCTGGCTGCTGATGCGGCGGGTGCCGTTGTTCGCCACCGAGCAGGTGGTTGCCGCCTGGATCGCCCTGACTGCCTCCGTGGCAACGACCGGGGTCTCGGCCGTCGCCGCGGCCCGAAGTGGGGCAAGCCTGGTGGCCGCGTTGGCCACCGGGGGGCTGTTCATGGCGGCGGCGCTGACGCTGGCCGTGCGCGCCCACACCCGCCGCGCCGCGCTCCTGCGCCGCATGCGGCAGCTGGCCCAGAAGGAACAGGCGTGAACGCCGCCGATGACACGAAGGGAACCACATCGATGCTCCACAATCCGAAGCTGATCCGCCGCACATTCGGTCGGACGACGCTGATCGTGGTGACGCTGCTCGTCGCCGCGGCGCTCCTCGCCGGCGTCATCATGTTGCTGAGCTGACCTGACGCACTCCGGTGCGCTGCCACCTCAACCCCGGGCGGACCGGCCGGTCCGTCGCGCCAGGCCGGTGCGGAGCAGGGCCACCAGGCGGCGTGCATGAGTGGCGTCGGTGGCGAGGGCGGCGCCGCTGGCCAGGGCCAGGACGTCAGTGGCGGTGAGGTCTGGGCGCAGGTGCGGCTGTGCGCGGCCGACCAGGGCGTCGGCGGTGGCGGTGATGGCGGCGTGCCACCTGCTGAACAGCGAGGTGCGCAGGGCGTTGGCCTCCTCGGTCGCGGCCAGCGCGAGGGGGCGCTTGGTCGCCACGTGCACCACGAAGTCGTCCAGCCAGGCGAACAGGGCGTCCAGGGGCTCGGCGGCGTCGAGCAGCTCCGTCCCGCGCCGGCAGAGCGCGTCCACCTCGTCGGCGTACACGGCCACCAGCAGGTCCGCCCGGGTCGGGAAGTGGCGATACAGCGTGGCGTTGCCGATGCCGGCGCGGCGCGCGATCAGGTCGAACGCCACGTCGTTGCCCTCCTCGGCCAGCACCTCCCGGGCCACGGCGAGCAGCCTGGCGGCGTTGCGGGAGGCGTCCGCCCGGGGGGCGCGCTTGCTATCTGGGGACATCCCCGGATACGGTACCGGCAACGTAAACGGGGAGCACCCCACTTTCGTTGGGAGCGGCGCGTGGAGCTCAGCGCGAACGACCGGGCTGCGATCACCGACCTGATCAACCGGCACGGGCATCTGGCAGACCACGGTGACTTCGACGGCATGACGGCACTGTTCACCGAGGACGTCACCTATGACGTGACCGCCCTGGGCGGCGGCGTGATGGTGGGTCTGGCGGCCGGCCGCGAAGCCGCACTGGCCCTGGGCGACGCCAACCCTGTCGCCCACCATGTCACCAACATCGTGCTCGACCAGACGGCCGACGGCGTCGTCCACGCCCTGTCCAAAGGGCTCGGCGTCATGACGGACGGATCGGTCGGCAGCGTCACCTACGAGGACACCGTCACCCGGACGGCGGAGGGCTGGCGGATCACCCATCGCATCGTCCGCCCACGCCGCACACCCCTGCAAGCCTGACCGCGCCATCCGGATCTACGCGGAGGCGCGGACCAGCACGTCCTCGACGTGCCGGAGCATGTCGCCGGCCGCCGGTGCCCAGGCCGTGTCGCTGTGGCAGGCGATCGTCAGCAGCGCCGCGGCCGGTCGGTGCTGGACCGAAAAGATGTAGCGCGACCCGCCGGGGCGGTCGGCCTGTTCGCAGATGCGGTCCTGCACGGCAGGGTCGGTGAACGGGATGGCCTCGGCGCCGAGGGAGCGGCTGTTCGCCGCGCTGCCCACGATGGATGCATCGACGTAGTTGAACCGGGCCGCGGCCGCGCCCGTCGCGGCCAGGTCGCCGAGGACTTCGGCGCCGATCGCCTCGGCCCGCGCCGGGTCGAGGTTGGCGAACCGGTGGCCGTGCAACTGGCCGCTGGCCGTGGCCGCCAGCCGCGCGGCCAGGTCGCCGGCGCCCGGCACGAGGACGGGCACCGGCATGACCGCCTTGCGAACCGACGCCTGCGTGCCCGCCGAGAGCCGGTTCGCGGCCAGCGATCGGATGCCGGCGCACGGCGAGCCCTCGACCAGGCTGATCGCCGAGCCGAACGCGGTCAGGTAGACCGCCGACACCGGCATGCCGGTGCGGGTGGCGATGGCCTGGGCGGCTCGGGCGGCGTGCGCCGAGGCCAGCCACCGCGACTGGAGCACCGGGTCCGCCGGCGCCGCCCCGCTGCTCGGGCGCCAGCCGGCCAGCCCGTCGCGCAGCGCGCCCAGCTGGCGCCGCCAATGCGCCTCGGCGCGCTGGGCATAGGCGCGGCCCGATTCGGACGCCTCCCATTCGGCGGTTTCCAGAGGCTGTTCCGGCGTGGGCCGGCCGTCGAACGCCGCGCGTCCGCTCGCGCGACTCCGCAAGGCCTGCAAGAAGTCGGTGCGGAGCACCCGCATGCCCCACCCATCGACCGCGGAATGATCGACGACAATGCCGATCCGCTGCACGGCGCCGGTGGCGACCTCCAGCACGAAGCGCACCGGCTGCTGCGTGGCGAGCCGGAACGCCGTGGCCGAGGCCGCCGCGATCGCCTGGTCCGCTGCCGGGCCGGCCGGCGCGACCGTCACCACCTCGCCGAGCCGCTCGGCCGTCGGGAGCACGTGCTGCTCGCGCCGGCCGGAGCCGGTCGTGGGCAGCAGCGACCGCAGCCCCTCGTGCCGGTCGAGCAGGTCACCGATCGCCGCCAGCACGACGCCCAACCGTGCGGCGCCACCGTCGATGACGCTGGTGAAATTCGTGGCGTACGACCACGGCGCGTCCGCGTCGATGCCGACATCCATGAACCACTCACGTTGCGCGCAGGTTAGCGGGCCACGTCGAGTCGAGTTCATTCCGGTTCCAGTCCAGTTTCTAAAGTGGGGTGCGTGAGATATTGCAGGACTTCACTGCGTCATGCAACCCTGTTGCCGTGGTTTTGCAAGCGGCCGCCGCCCCGACAACGGTTCCCCGTCTCCTCGCCGACCGATCCGCATCGGAGCCGGACCGCGAGGCCCTGGTCGTTGACGGCGTCGGCGCCCTGACGTTCGGCGCCTGGCAGCGCCGGGCGGACGACCTCGCCGAGCGGCTGCGGCGGCGGCACGTCGCGCCGGGCGACCGCGTCGGCCTGCGGTTCGGTGCGGCCGAATGGCTCGACTACGCGGTCGCGTACATAGCGGTGCAGCGGCTGGGCGCGGTCGCCGTGCCCATCTCCGACGACGCGGCACCCGCCGAACTGGCGCACGTGCTCGCCGACTGCGGCGCCGCCGGCCTCGTGCACGCGGGCGGCGCGCCCGACCGGACCGGTGGATGGACGCAGGCCGTCGGCGACGACGCGGGCGGGCGGTGCGGGGAGGATCTGTCCACGCCGGACGGTCTGGCCCAGATCCTGTACACGTCCGGCACCACGGCACGGCCCAAGGGTGTCGCCGCCAGCCACGCCAACGTCACGTACGGCTCAGGCGCCCGGCACCGGCCGTTCCGGCACTCGCGGCACCTGTTGCACGCGTTCGCGATCGGCACGAACGCGGCGCAGATCATGCTGATGAACGCGCTGCTCGCCCACCCCGCCGTGGTGACGTTGCCGCAGTTCACCCCGTTGCGCTTCGCCCGCGCCATCGCCCGCTGGTCCGCCGGCACCGTGTTCGTGGTCCCGGCCATGGCCATGGAGCTGCTCACCGTGGCCGGCGGCCATGACCTCAGCAGCGTGCGGCTGCTCGGGTCGGCCGCCGCCCCGCTGCCGGCGCCGGTCGCCGCCCGCCTCGTGGCCGCGTTCCCGAACGCGACGATCGTCAACTACTACACCTCGACCGAGGCCGCCCCGGCACAGACCGCCATGGCGTACGACCCGGAGCGCCCGGGCAGCGTCGGCCGGGCGATCGCCGGCGGTGGCGTCCGCGTCATGCGCGACGACGGGCGGCCCTGCGCACCCGGCGAGACCGGCGCCGTCTGGATGCGCTCCCCCGCTCCGGCCCGCACGTATTTCGGGGAGACCAGGAACAGCGACACCGCCGCGTTCCAGGACGGCTGGGTCCGGATGGGCGACGTCGGCTACGTGGACGCCGAGGGCTACCTGTACCTCGTCGAGCGGGACAGCGACGTGGTCAAGACCGGCGCCCACCGGGTGTCGACACTCCAGATCGAGGCGGCCATCCACGAGCATCCGGCGGTCGCCGACGCCGCTGTCGTCGGGCTGCCGCACGAGGTGCTCGGCGTCGAGCTCGCCGCCGTGATCGTGGTCAGCGGCGGCGCCGCGCTGACCCCGCCGGCGCTGCGGGCGTTCCTCGCCGACCGGCTCGCGCCACACGAGATCCCCTCCCGCGTCCACGCCATGGACAAGCTGCCGCGCAACCGCGGCGGCAAGGTCGACAAATCCTCCCTGCGAAGGAGCCTGACGTGATCCAGGCATCCGCGGCGCAGCACGGCATGTGGGTCGCCGCGTCCGGCGCCGCCTCCACCGCCTACCACATGCCGCTGGTCGTCACGTTCGCCCATGACCCGGACGTCGGGCTCCTGACGAAGTCCTGCGCCGCCGTGGTCGAACGGCATGCGCTGCTGTCCAGCGCGATCGTCGACCGCGACGGCGTCGCCTACCTCGCGCGGGCCTCCGGTGCCGCCGGGCTGCGCGTGGCCGGGCCGGGCGAGTCGGTCGAGGAGGAGCTCACGCGACCGTTCGACCTCGCCGAGGGGCCGCTCATCCGGTTCGTCCTGTTCGGCCGGACCCTGGTCGCCACCGCGCACCATCTGATCTTCGACGGGTACTCCAAGGAGGTGCTGCTGCGTGATCTGGCCGCCTTCTACGCGGGCGAGATCCCGGTGCCGTTACCCCGCACCGCCGCGGACGAGCTCGCCGCCGACGCCGCACGGCTGGCCGGCGACCGGGCCGCGGCGGCTGAGTTCTGGTCCGGCCGCTGGGCCGAGCCGCTGCCCGTGGTCGTCGGCGACCACGTCCTCACCGGACGCGACCACGGGGCCGGGCAGGTGCACGCGTTCGAGCCACCCGTGCCCGACCTGCCCGGGCTGACCCGGTTCGAGACGCTCCTGGCGGCGATCCACGCGACGCTCGGCGGGCACGGCAACCCGCGGGTCACGACCGGCGTCGACCTGTCCACCAGAGCGCCGGGCCCGGTGGGCACCGTCGGGTCGTTCGCGACCGAACTTCCCGTCGACTCGCAGCCCGATCCCGACGCCTCGTTCGCGGAGTTCGCCGCCGAACTGCGCGCCGCGCTCCGCGCGATGTACCCGCACCGGTCGGTGCCCCTCGCCCGTGCGGTGCGCCGGCTGCGGCCGCACGCCGCGGTCGCGCCCGTCTCCGTCAGCTACCGCCGGGTCGGCGCCGCGCCACGGTTCGACGGCGCCGCGGCGGACGTCGACTGGCTGGCATTCGCCGGCAGCGTCCGCGGCGACCTGCAACTGCAGGCGGTCGACGACGGCACGACGGTCACCGCAAGGCTGCGCTACTCGGCCGCGGCGGCGCCGGTCGCCGCCCGGTTCGCCGAGGACCTGTGCGAGGTCCTCACCCGGGTCGCCGCAGCCCCGGCGACCCGGGTGCGCGACCTGGCCGGTTCGGGCGCGTCCGCACCAGCGGTCATGCCCGAGGCGCCGGCGTCCGCGCCGGCGCCGGCACCGGGCGGTGCGCTCGTCGAGCCGGTCCTCGCCATCTGGCGCGACGTGTTCGGCAACCAGTCCATCGGGCCCGACGACGACCTGTTCGACCTGGGCGGCGACTCGCTGACCGCGACGCAGATCATCGCGCGGATGCGCAAGACCCTCGGCCTCGACGTCGACATCGACACGTTCTTCGACTACCCGACGGTCAACGGAGTCGTGCATGCCGCCGGCGCTCGCTGAAGGCACAGACCAGACGGCCGCAGACCTGGTTGCCGCCGACCGGGCCACGATGCTGCTCATCCGGCACTTCGAGACGGCGCTGCTCGACCTGTTCGCGCGCGGCGAGCTGTCCGGAACCACGCACACCTGCCTCGGCCAGGAGTACGTGCCCGTGGCCGTAAGCGGCCTGCTCGAACCGGACGACCACGTGCTGAGCAACCACCGCGGCCACGGCCACTACCTCGCGCGGTTCGACGACCCGGAAGGGCTCCTCGCCGAGATCATGGGCCGGGCCGGCGCGGTGTGCCACGGCGTCGGCGGCAGCCAGCACATCCACCGGCCCGGGTACCTGTCGACCGGGGTGCAGGGCGAGAGCCTGCCGGTCGCGGCCGGGCTCGCGCTGCACCTGCGCCGCCACCGGCCGGGTGCCCTCGCCTGCGTGTACATCGGCGACGGCACCTGGGGCGAGGGCGCGGTGTACGAGGCGCTGAACCTGGCCGCGCTGTGGCACCTGCCGCTGCTGGTCGTGGTCGAGCACAACGGCATCGCCCAGTCGACGCCCACCGAACGCGCCATGGCCGGCACCGTCGCCGGGCGGGCCGCCGCGTTCGGCCTGGCCCACACGCAAATCACCGCGACCGACCCGGCCGGGATCCGGGCGGAGCTGGCGCCGCTCGTCGCCCGCGTGCGCGTCGGCGCGCCGCTGGTCGCCGAGTTCCGCACGCCGCGGCTCGGCCCGCACAGCAAGGGCGACGACACCCGCCCCGCCGACCAGGTCGCGGCACTGGCCGACTGGTACCCGGCAGTGGCCGCCGCCGCGCCGGACCTCGACCGCGCGCAGCGGGAACGCGTCGCCCGGGTCGTCGCCGACGTGTCGGCCCGCCCGCCTGCCGAGTGGACCGACCGATGAGGGTCGCGGAGAACATCAACGCCGCGCTGCACACGGTCCTCGCCGGCGACGAGCGGGCGTACCTCATCGGCGAGGATCTCCTCGACCCGTACGGCGGCGCGTTCAAGGTCGCGCGCGGGCTCTCCACCCGGTTCCCGGACCGGGTCCTGTCCACGCCGATCAGCGAGTCGGCCATGACCGGCATCGCGGCCGGCCTGGCCATCGCCGGCGACACCGCGATCGTCGAGTACATGTTCGCCGACTTCCTGGCACTCGGCTTCGACCCCCTTGTGAACTTCGCCGCCAAGTCCGTCACCATGTACGGCACGCGGCTGCCGATGCGCCTCATCGTGCGCTGCCCCAGCGGCGGCGGCCGCGGCTACGGACCCACGCACAGCCAGAGCCTGACGAAGCACCTGATCGGTGTGCCCAGCCTCGCCGTGTTCGAGATGTCGCCGTTCCGCGACGCGGCCGAGGTGTTCGCCGAGATGCTCGCGCTCGCCCAGCCGTGCGTGTTCGTCGAGGACAAGATCCTCTACACCCGCCGGATGCACACCACGATCGACCCGTTCACCGTGCGGGTGCGTGCGGGCGTGGCGTTCGTCGGTACCGGGGAACCGCCGGAACTGATCCTCATCGCGCCCGGTGGCATGGCCGAGCGAGCCATGGCCGCGCTGCGCATGCTGCTGATCGAACACGAGATCGCCGGCCTGCTGGTGGTGCCGTCCCGGCTGTACCCGGTCGAGCTCGACCTGCCGCGGGTCGCGCACGTGGTGGTGGCCGAGGACAGCGCCGGCGGCGGCACCTGGGGCGCCGAGGTCGCCCAGCACGTGCACGCACGGCACTTCGCAGACCTGGCCGCGCCCGTGACGCTCGTCCACGCGGCCGACACCGTCATCCCCGCCGCGCCGCATCTGGAGCGGCAGGTGCTCGTGAGCGCCGAGACCATCTACGACGCCATGGTGAGGACGGTACGTGGCTGAGATCGCGGTGCCCAAGCTCAACACCAACGACGACAGCTATCTGCTGCTCGCCTGGCTCGCCCCGGACGGCCAGGCGGTGGCGGCCGGCGCCCCGGTCGCCGAGGTGGAGACCTCGAAGGCGGTCGAAGAGCTGACCGCCGCGACGAGCGGCGTCCTGCGGCACCGCGCCGCGACCGGCACCGAGATCGCCCCGGGACAGGTCATCGCGCTCGTCGACGATCCCGCCGGCCCGGCCGGGGCGCCGGTCCCGCAACCGGCCGGCGGCGACGGCCCGACGATCACCGCGCCGGCCCGCGCCCGCATGGCCGAACTCGGCGTCACCGAGGAGCGCGTGTCCGCGCTCGGCCGCCCGATCGTCCGCCGGGCCGACATCGACGCCCTCGCCGCCGTTCCGTCCACGGTGGACGAACGGTCCGCCGGCCTGTCCCGCAACCAGCGTGCGGTCGCGCGCACCGTGGCCCGCTCGGCCGCCACCATCCCGGCCGCCTACACCGCGATGACGGTCGACGTCGGCGCCGCGCTCGACCAGGCGCCGCACCTGGCCCGGGCGGTCCGGCGGCCCGTCGGCCTCGCCGAGCTGTTCGTCGCCGCGATCGGGTCGGTGCACGCCGGCCAACCGATGTGCTTCGCCCGGCTCGACGACGACGGCAGCACCCTGCACCCGGCCGGCGCCGCGCACGTCGGCGTCACCGTCGATCTCGGCGAGGGCCTCTACGTCCCGGTGGTCCGCGACGCCGGCACCGCGACCCTCGCCGAGATCGCCCGGACGCTGACCCGGCACCGGGTGACGGCGGCCGGCGGCACGTTCCGCCAGTCCGACCTCGACGGCGCGAACATCACCCTGACGCTCCACCTGGACGCGCACGTGAGCCTGGCCATACCGATCGTGTACCCGGGTCAGACGTGCGCGGTCGCGGTCACCGCCCCGCGGCTCGAGCTGTACCTCGACGGCGACGGCCGGCCGGCGACCCGGACCGTGACCCAGGTCGGCCTGGCCTACGACCACCGCGTCATCAACGGCCGCGAAGCGGCCCAGTTCCTGGCCGCGCTGGCGCAGGCGCTGCAGCTTCCACCGCAGGAGGAGCCGCGATGAGCGCGCTGCGCGCCGCCCAGGAGCGACTGTGGTTCCTGCACCAACTGGACCCGGCCGACGCGTCGTACCACCTGCCGCTCGTCATGCACGTGCGCGGGCGCCTGGACCGGGCGGCGATGGCACGCGCGCTGGATGCGTTAACCGGCCGGCACGAGAGCCTGCGGGCCCGGGTCGAGCTGCTCGACGGCACGCCCGTGCTGGCGGCGGCACCCGACGGCGTACCGCTGGAGACGGCCGCCGCGACCGGCGTCGAGCATGCCAGGGACCTGGTCGCCGCGTTCGTCACGCGGCCGTTCGACCTCGCCACCGGCCCGATGCTCCGCTGCCTGCTGATCGGCGTCGGCCCGGACGAGCACGTGCTCGCGCTGGTCGCCCACCACCTCGCGGCCGACGGCTGGTCGCTGCAGGTGCTGCGCCGCGACCTCGACGCGCTGTACCACGCCTACACCACCGGTGCCCCGGCCGCGCTGCCGGACCTGCCGCCGGTCCCGGCCGGCGACCCCGGCATCGGCGACCTCGGGTACTGGACCGAACGGCTGGCCGGCGCCCCGGTGCTGGACCTGCCGACCGACCGCCCCCGGCCGCCGGTGCGCCGCGGCCACGGCACCTCCGTCGTCTTCGACATCCCCGTCGACCTGCTGCGCCGCCTGGAGACGGTGGCCCGGGCCGAGCGCACCACCGTGTACACCGCGCTGGTCGCGGCGTTCTCGCTGCTGCTCGGCCGGATCAGCGGCCAGCACGACATCTGCCTCGGCACGCCGGTGCTCGGCCGCGACGACCCGGACCTCGCCGACCACGTCGGCTGCTACGCCGAGACCCTCGTCCTGCGGACGGACCTGTCGGGCGATCCGACGTTCCGCGGGCTGCTGCGGGTCGCCCGGCGGGCCGTGCTCGGCGCGCTGACCAACGCCGCCCCGTTCGAACGCGTGGTGTCGGCGCTCGGCGCACCCCGCGACCGCAGCCGCACCCCACTGTTCCAGGCCATGATCATGTACCTGCGGCAGGAGCGGGACCGGCCGCGCCTCGGCGACCTCGACGTCGAGCTGCTGGACCATCCGTTCGACTCCGCCCGCACCGACGTGTCCCTCGACGTCATCCAAGGCCCCGCGGCCGCCGTCGGCGTGCTCACGGTCGACCGTGACCTGTTCGACCCGGGCACCGCGCAACTGCTGATCCGCCGGCTGCTCGTCCTGCTCGACGACGCGGCCCGGCGCCCGGACGCCGCGATCGGTGACCTGCGCTGGTTCGACGACGACGAACGGCGCGAGGCACTGACCCGCTGGAACGACACCGGCGCCGGGCAGCGCACCCCGCTGGTCGTTGAGCTGTTCCAGGCACAGGCCCGGTCCACGCCCGACGCGGTCGCGGTCACCGGCGACGGCGTCGACCTCACCTACCGGGACCTCGACGCCGAGGTCGACCGGCTGGCCGCCCGGCTGCGCGGCCGGGGACCGCTGATCGGTGTCGGGCTGTCCCGGAGCCCGGCGATGGTGGTCGCGCTCCTCGCCGTCTGGCGGGCCGGCGCCGCGTACCTGCCACTCGACCCGGCGTACCCGCCCGACCGGCTCGCGTTCGTCATCGCCGACGCCGGCGTCAGCACCGTGCTCACCGAGTCCGCGTTCGCCGCGCGGTTCGGCGCGGCGTCGCTGCTGATCGACGCCGTCTCCGACGTGGCGCCGGCCACCGCGCCGGAGACCGCCACCGGCCCCGCCGACCCCGCCTACGTGCTGTACACCTCGGGCTCCACCGGACGGCCCAAGGGCGTGGTCGTGCCGCACGGCGCGCTCGCCGCGTTCGTCGCCGCGATGGCCGACGTCACCGGACCGCAGAAGGGCCGCGCCTGGCTCGCGCTCACCTCACTGTCGTTCGACATCTCCGGGCTCGAGCTGTTCCTGCCGCTCAGCCGCGGCGGCCGGGTCGTCGTCGCCGACGACGCGCAGACCAGCGACGGCGCGGCGCTGCGGGCGCTCATCGCCAAGCACGACGTCACCGACGTGCAGGCCACCCCGTCCGGCTGGCGGATGCTCCTCGCCGCCGGCTTCGACCACGACGTGCCCGCCGCATTGGTCGGCGGCGAGGCGTTGCAGGCGCCCCTCGCCGCGGAGCTGCGTGGCAAGGTCGACCGGCTGACCAACGTCTACGGCCCGACCGAGACGACGATCTGGTCGACGTTCTGGCCGGTGCCCGAGCAACCGGCGGCCGTCACGATCGGCGGGCCGATCCCCGGCACCCGGGTGTACGTCGTCGACGACCGGATGCGGCCCGTCCCCGCCGGCGTGCCCGGCGAGCTGGTCATCGCCGGCGCCGGCGTCGCCCTCGGCTACCTGCGCCGGCCACGGCTGACCGCCGACCGTTTCATGCCCGACCCCTTCGGTGGGCCCGGCGACCGGCTGTACCGCACCGGCGACCGCGTCCGCCGGCGGGTTGACGGCACGTTGGAGTTCCTCGGCCGGCTCGACACCCAGGTCAAGGTCCGCGGCCACCGGATCGAGCTGGGCGAGGTCGAGACCGTCCTCGCCGGCTGCCCGGGCGTCGCCGCCGCGGTCGCCGCGGTCCGCGACGACGCGCTCGCCGCGTACGTCACGACCCGACCCGGCGCCGGCCTCGACCCCACGGTGATCCGTGACGCGGCCCGCGCCAAGCTTCCGGCCTACGCCGTGCCGGGCACGGTCACGGTGCTCGACGCGCTGCCGCTCACCCCGAACGGCAAGGTGGACCGGGCCGCCCTGCCCGACCCGCGAGCGTCCACTGTGGCCGCGTACGTGCCGCCGCGCACCGAGGCCGAGACGCGCATCGCCGCCGTGTTCGCCGAGGTGTTCGGCGCGGCGGAGGTGGGTGCGCACGACGACTTCTTCGCACTCGGCGGCCACTCGCTGCTGGCGGCCAAGGTCGCGGCGCGACTGCCCGGCCTGACCGTCCGTGACCTGTTCGACCATCCGACGGTCGAGGCCCTCGCGCGGCGGATCCCGGCTGCCGGCGACGCCGGTGCCGCCACACCGCCGGACGGCGCGCCGCCGCTGTCCGACGCGCAGCGCCGCCTCTGGTTCCTGCAACGCCTCGATCCGGACGACGCCTCTTACAACATGTTCCTGGTCCTCCGCCTGCGCGGTTCCCTCGACGGCGGCGCGCTGCGGCGGTCGCTGGACGCGCTGGCCGCCCGGCACCTCGCGCTGCGGTGCGCCTACCCGGAGGTCGAGGGCGACCCGACCGTCGAGGTCGGGCCCGCCACCGTGCCGTTCGAGGAGCTCGCCGTGGCGTCCGAGGCGGCGGCCCGCGCCGCCGTCGCACGCCGGACGAACGCCCCGTTCGACCTTCGGGCCGGCGCGCCGGTGCGGGCCACGCTGGTCCGGCTCGGCCCGGACGACCACATCATCTGCCTGGTCGTGCACCACATCGCCGGTGACGGCTGGTCGCTCAACGTCCTGCGGGAAGACCTCGCCGCGCTCTACGCCGGCCGGCCGCTCGCGCCGCTGCCACCGGCGCCGGCGGCGAACGGCAACCCCGAGGCCGACCTCGCGTACTGGCGGGAACGGCTCGCCGACCCGACCGTCCTCGACCTGCCCACCGACCGGCCCCGCCCGGCAGAGGCCACCCACCGCGGCGCGTTCCACGGCACCCACCTGCCCGCCGACGTCACCGGCCGCCTCGAGGACCTCGCCGGCCGGGCCAGGACCAGCCTCTTCGCCGTGCTGCTCGCGGCCTACCAGGTGCTGCTCGCCCGGCACACCGGCCAATCCGACGTCCTGGTCGGCTCGACCCTGGCCGCCCGCGACCGGGTCGAGCTGGAGCGGGCCGTCGGCTACTTCGCCCGGACCGTCGTGCTGCGCAACCAGATCGACCCGGCCGAGCCGTTCACCGGCCTGCTCGGCCGGGCCCGCGAGTGCGTGCTGGACGCGCTGACCCACGCCGAGGCGCCGTTCGAACACCTCGTCGCGGAGACCGGGCCGCTGTTCCAGACCATGTGCATCCTGCACACCCAGGACGAGGGCACCCCGGTCGAGGGGTTCGCCGACCTGCACGCCTCGTTCTTCGACTCCGGCTACCGCCAGGCCAAGTTCGACCTGATGCTGGAGGCGTGGCGGGCCGCCGACGGCCTGACCCTCGTCTTCGGCTACGACACCGACCTGCTCGACGCGGCGACGGTCGAGCGCTGGGCGCGCCGGTTCGCGGTGCTGTGCGCCGGCATCGCCGCCGACCCGGCCACCGCCGTGGGCGCGCTGCCACTGCTGACCGCCGGCGACGAGACCATCATCGACGCCCTGGCGGCCCCGGCCACCGACGCGCCCGCCCCGCCGCCGGTGCGCGAGCTGCCCCGGAACGCGTCGCCGGACACGGTCGCGGTCCGCTGCGGCACCGAGTCACTGACGTACGGCGAACTCAACCGGCGAGCCGACGCCATGGCCGGCACGCTGCCCGCGTCCGGGGTCGTCGCCGTGGCCGCGCACCGGGACATCGACACCATCGTCACGCTGCTGGCGATCTGGCGCGCCGGCGGCGCGTACCTGCCGATCGACCCGGGACAGCCGGCGGAACGGATCGCCCGGCTCGTCGCCGGCAGCGGCGCCGCACTGGCCGTCGGGGACGCACCATGGCCGCCGCTCCCGCCTCCGGAAGCAACCCAGGACGGCGCCGCGTACGTGCTGTACACGTCCGGATCCACCGGTACCCCGAAGGCCGTCGTCGTCGACCACGAGGCGCTCGCCGCCCGGGTCGACTGGATGCGCCGCGACTATCAGCTCGGCCCCGGCGACACCATCGTGCAGTTCGCGCCCCTGGCCTTCGACACCCACGCGGAGGAGATCTGGCCCGCGCTCGGCGCCGGAGCCACCGTGCGGCTGCTCCCCGACGGCCCGCTCAGCCTCACCGACGTCCTCGCGGGCCCGGACGGGGCCGACGTCACCGTGCTCGACCTGCCCACCGCGTACTGGCACGACCTCGTCGCCCAGCTCGACGCGGTCGCCTGGCCACCCCGGCTGCGGCTCGTCATCCTCGGCGGCGAGGCCGTGCACGCCGCGGCCGTCGCCCGCTGGCACGCCCGGTTCGGCGACACCGTCCGCCTCGTCAACACGTACGGCCCCACCGAAGCCACCGTCATCGCGACCGCGACCGACCTCGGCCCCGACGACACGACCGGCCCACCGCCGATCGGCAGGCCGCTGCCCGGGGTGCGCGCCGCGGTCGTCGACGCCGACCTGCGACCGGTACCACCCGGCGCATACGGCGAACTGCTGCTCGGCGGCGCCGGCCTGGCCCGCGGCTACCTCGGCCGGGACGACCTCACCCGCGACCGGTTCGTCACCTGGCGCGGCGGGCGCTGCTACCGCACCGGCGACCGCGTGCGGCTCCGGGCGGACGGCCGGCTCGACTTCGCCGGCCGGCTCGACGACCAGCTGAAGGTCCGCGGGTTCCGGATCGAACCCGCCGAGGTCGAGCACCACCTCCTCGCCTGCCCGGGGGTGACCGGCGCGGCGGTGCTCGCCCACGACGGCGCCCTGGTCGCCTACGTGACCGGTGCGGCAGCGATCGACGCACTCCGCACCCGGCTCGCCGCCCAGCTCCCCGCCCACCTGGTGCCGGACCGCTGGATCACGGTCGACGCGATCCCCCGCACGCCGAGCGGCAAGCTCGACCGGCGGGCCCTGCCGCCGCCCGGTGACGACCGGCCCGGCCCGGGCACGCCGCCGCGCACCGACGCCGAGCAGCTGATCGCCGACGTCTGGGCCGACGTCCTCGGCCTCGACGGCATCGGGGCGGACGACGACTTCTTCGAACTCGGCGGGCACTCCCTGCTCGCCGTCCGCGTGGCCGCCCGGCTGCGCGCCATCACCGACCTCGACCTGCCCATCCGCCTGCTCTTCACGCATCGCCGGCTGGCCGACCTGGCCGCCACCGTCGAGCAGCGGCTGCTCGACGACCTGGCCGACCTCAGCGACGACGAGATCGCCGGCCTCCTGGAAGCGGAGAAACGTTGACCGTCGATGACGCCCGCCAGGCGCTGCTGGCCCAACGGCTGCGCCGGCGCACGGCGACCCGGACCATTCCCACCCGCCCGGCCGGCACGGTGCCGCCGCTGTCGTACGCGCAGGAACGGCTCTGGTTCATGGAGCAGTACGCGCCCGGCAACCGCGCCTACCTCGTGCCGGTGGCCAGGCGCATCCGGCGCGCCATCGACGCCGACTGCCTCGCCGACGCGCTGCGCCGCGTCGTCGCCCGCCACGAGGCGCTGCGGACCCGGTTCCCGGCCCGGGACGACGGGATCCCGACGCTGGTCATCGACGAGAACCCGGCCGTCTCCCTCGACGTCGTCGACGTCGCAGACGAGGACGCCGCCCGGAGCGCGGTCGAAGCCTTGCACGCCCGGGGATTCGACCTCGCCGTCGAACAGCCGCTGCGGGCCGCGCTGATCCGGCTCGCCTCCGAAGACGCTGACAACGCGATCCTGGCCATGACCGTGCACCACATCGCTGTCGACGGCTGGTCCGTGCCGCTGCTGCTGACCGAGCTGATGACCGCGTACGACGGCGGCGACCTGCCCCCCGTGCCGATCCAGTACGGCGACTACGCGGCCTGGCAACGCGACCGGCCGGCGCCCGACGTCGCCCGCTGGGCGCAGCGCCTGGACGGCGTCGAGCCCCTCGCGCTGCCGACCGACCGGCCGCGCCCGGCCGAACTGACCTACGACGGCGGCAGCATCGAATTCACCATCGACGCCGACCTCGCCGCCGGCGTCCGCGCCCTCGCCGACAATCACGGCGCGTCGCTGTACATGACGATGCTCGCCGCGTACGCCTGCCTGCTCGGCCGGCACGCGCACCAGACCGACCTCACGATCGGCTCCCCGGTCGCCGGCCGCGGCGCCCCGGAACTCGAAAACGTCATCGGCTGCTTCGTCAACACCCTCGTCATGCGCGCCGACCTGAGCGGCGACCCGACGTTCACCGAACTGCTGCTGCGGGTGCGGGAGACGGCGCTCACCGCGTACGGCGACGCCGACACGCCCTTCGAACGCGTCGTCGCCGATCTCAACCTGCCCCGCGACGTGTCCCGGTCACCGTTGTTCCAGGCGCTGCTCGCGGTGCAGAACTACGGCGGCCCCGCGGCCCGCGGCGACGGTCTCGACGGCTACGAGATCACCGCATGGGCGACCCGGTACGACATCGAGCTCTACGTCAGCGACACCGCCGACGGCGGGCTGTGGGGCCAGTTCATCTTCAACACCGCGCTGTTCGACGCGGCAACCGTGCAGCGGCTCGTCGGGCACCTCACCGCACTCCTGCGCGGCGCCGTCGCCGACCCGCTGGCGCCGGTGGCCGCGCTCGACCTGCGCGACGACGACGAACGCCTGGCCCAGGCCGCCTGGAACGCGACCGCCGCCCCGTTCGACACCGAAGCCACCCTGCCGGGGCTGTTCGCCGCGCAGGTTGCCGCCACGCCGGACGCGCCGGCCGTGACGTTCGAGGGCACCACGTGGAGCTACGCCGAACTGGACCGCTACTGCGACCAGGTGGCCGCGGCGCTGCGGTCGGTGGGCGCCGGGCCGGGCACGCGGATCGGCGTGTGCGCGCCGCGTTCGCTCCAGCTGCCCGGGGCGCTGCTCGGCGTGCTGCGCACCGGCGCCGCGTACGTACCGCTGGACCCGGAGTACCCACTGGAGCGGCTGGCGTTCATGGCCGCCGACGCCGACCTGCGTGCCGTGCTGGTCCTCGACCCGCCGGCCGGCCTCACCGAGGCGCTGCCGGTGATCCGGCTCGACGCGCTGGCGGCGGCTCCTCCGCAGCGGTCCGGCGCGGCGACCGCCGACGACACCGCCTATGTCATCTACACCTCCGGCTCGACCGGACGGCCGAAGGGCGTGCCCAACGGCCACCGCGGCGTCGTCAACCGGCTCACCTGGATGCAGGAACGCTTCCATCTCACCGCCGGCGACGTGGTCCTGCAGAAGACCCCGGCGGGTTTCGACGTGTCGGTGTGGGAGTTCTTCTGGCCGCTGATCATCGGCGCGCGGCTGGTACTGGCCACGCCCGGCGGGCACAAGGACGCGTCGTACCTGCGGACGCTCATCGACCGTGAAGGCGTCACCGTCGTCCACTTCGTGCCGTCGATGCTCGCCGCGTTCCTGGCGGACGAGACCGCGTTCGCCGGTGCCGGCCTGCGCGCCGTCGTCTGCTCCGGTGAGGAACTGCCGGCCGACCTCGCCCGCCGCTGCCTGGCTTCGCTGCCCGCTGCCGAGCTGCACAACCTGTACGGGCCGACGGAGGCCGCTATCGACGTCAGCGCCTGGGCCGTCACGGCCGCGGCGCTCGGCTCCGCTTCGCGCGTGCCGATCGGCGCCCCGGTCGCCAACACCACGCTGCACGTCCTTGACGACCGGCTCCGGCCGCAGCCCGTCGGCGTGCCCGGCGAGCTGCACATCGGCGGCGTCCAGGTCGCGCTCGGCTACCTGCACCGGCCGCGGCTGACCGCCGACCGTTTCGGGCCCGACCCCTTCGGTGCGCCCGGTGCCCGGCTGTACCGCACCGGCGACCTGGCCCGCTGGCGGCCGGACGGCACGATCGAGTTCCTCGGCCGCATCGACGGCCAGGTCAAGCTGCGCGGCCTGCGCATCGAGCTCGGCGAGATCGAGGCGGTGCTGCGCGAACAGGCGGGCGTGCGGGACGCGGCCGTCATCGTCCGCGAGGACCGGCCCGGCGACCAGCGGCTCGTCGCATACGTGGTCGGCGCCGCGCCGGAACGCGCCACGCTGAAGCGGCTGCTGCCCGACTACATGATCCCGGCCGCGTTCGTCGAGCTGGACGTGCTGCCGCTGTCGGCGAACGGCAAGCTCGACCGGCGGGCGCTGCCGGCGCCGGTCCGCACCGCGAGCAGCGGCGGCGCCATGCCGGCCACCGCGACCGAGCGGGTCGTCGCCGACGTCTGGGCGGCCGTGCTCGACCTGCCGTCGGTCGGCGCCGACGACGACTTCTTCGACCTCGGCGGCCACTCGCTGCTGGCGACGCAGGCGGTCGCCCGGCTCCGCAAGGCCGGCGCGGCCGTCGGTGTCATCGACCTCTTCCAGCACCCGACGGTGCGGGAGCTCGCCGCCCTCATCGACCGGCCGGACGACGGCCCGCGGGCGCTGATCCGCCGGCTCACGCCGAACCGGCCGAAGGCCGACATCTCGCTGATCTGCGTGCCGTTCGGCGGCGGCAGCGCCGTGGTGTACCAGCCACTCGCCGACGCGCTGCCGGAACGGTACGCGCTGTACTCGGTCGCCATCCCCGGCCATGACGTCGGCATCATCGAGGACCGGCTCGACTTCGCCGCCCTCATCGACCGCTGCGTCGAGGAGATCCTCGCGACGATCACCGGTCCGATCAGCCTGTACGGCCACTGCGCCGTCGGGTCGGCGCTCGCCGTCGCCGTCGCCCGGCGGCTCGAGGCGGCCGGCCGCGACGTGCCCGCCGTCTACATCGGCGCGATGTTCCCGTTCGCAAAGCCCCGCGGCCGCCTGGCTCGGACGCTGTCGACGGTCGCGCGGATGGAGGGGCTGCAAAGCGACCGGGTCTACCACAACTGGCTGACCTCGATCGGCGCCGACCTCGGCGGCCTCGACCCGGCGGAGGCCCGCCAGATCGTGCGGAACCTGCGCCGCGACTCCATCGACGCCGAGCAGTACTACACCGAGATGTACGCGACCGGCGCCGAGCGGCTGCGCGCCGCGTTCGTCACGATCGTCGGCACCCGCGACCCGGCCACCGAGTTCTACGAGGAACGCTTCCGCGAGTGGCACTTCCTGTCCGACCACAGCGCCGTCGTGGTCCTGCGGGAGGCCGGCCACTTCTTCCTGAAGTACCGGGCCGCCGAGATCGCCGAGATCATCGACACGCCCATGTTCCAACCGGAAGCGCCGGCCGACGAGCCGGAGCGCACCTGGTTCCGGCACGCCGTGTCCGCTGTGCCCGCCGTGTCGCACGACCGCAACGTCGCCGTTGGCCCGCAGCCGAGCCTCGGCCGGTTCGCGGCCGTCTCCACCGGTCAGCTGGTGTCGATGTTCGGGTCCGCGCTCACCGAGTTCGCGATCCCGGTCTGGATCTACCTGACCACCGGGTCGGTTCAGCAGTTCGCGTTGTTCGCGGTGCTCGGCCTCGTCCCGGGTCTGCTCACGCTGCCGATCGCCGGGGCGCTCGTCGACCGGCACGACCGGCGCCGCATCGTGCTCGCCGCCGACCTGGCCGCCGGCGGGGTCCAGGCGGTCCTCGCCGCGCTCCTCTGGGCCGGGCACCTGAGCGTCACCGCCCTCTACCCGGCGACCGTCGCGCTGTCGATCGCCCTGTCGTTCCAGCGCATCGCGTTCACCTCGTCGATCCCGCAACTGGTGCCGAAGCGCCTGCTCGGCCACGCGGCCGGCATCGGCCAGCTCGGGGCCGGCCTGGCCCAGCTGCTCGCCCCGCTGCTGGGCGCCGGCCTGCTCGCCACGATCGGGCTGCGCGGCATCCTCACGCTCGACGTGGCAAGCTACCTCGTCGCGTTCGTCGTCGTGCTGGCCGTGCGGTTCCCGGCCACCATGCCGTGGCGCCGCCACGAGACACTGCGCGCCGAGATCGCCGGCGGTTTCCGGTACGTCTGGGGCAACCGCAACTTCCGCCGCATGCTGCTGTGGTTCGCCGCCCTGAACGTACCGCTGTCCGCGGCCTTCCTGATGATCTCGCCGCTGGTCCTGTCGTTCGGCACCCTCCGCCAGGTCGGCACGGTGTCGTTCGTGTCCGCGCTCGGGGTCTTCGGCGGCGGCTTGGTGATGGCCGCCTGGGGCGCGCCGCGGCACCGGCGGATGTTCGGCGTCCTCGTCGCGACGCTCGGCCTGGCCGCCTGCGCGCTCGTCACCGGCCTGCGCGAGAACCTCGTCCTGATCGGCGCCGGCGCCCTCGGCATGGCCCTGGCCCTCACGCTGCTCAACGGCGTGTACACCACCATCATCCAGGTCAAAGTGCCGCAACGGCTGCACGGGCGGGTGTTCTCCCTGAACACGCTGATCGCGTGGTCGACGATGCCGATCGGGTTCGGGATCATCGCACCGTTCGGCGCCGAACTGTTCCGTCCCCTGCTGCGCGACGGCGGCCCCCTCGCCGGCAGCGCCGGCCTGGTGTTCGGCACCGGACCGCAGCGCGGGCTCGGCCTCATGTTCGCCGTGCTCGCCGTAGCCATCGCCGCCGTCGCCGTGGTCGGCCTGTTCGTGCTGCGCCGCTTCGACGACGACGTGCCCGACGCCCTCGCCGACGACCTGGTCGGCCTGGCCGTGCTGGACACACCCGCCACCGACATCCAACACGCCCTGGACGCGGCGGCGCGCGCCGCCGAACGTCGTCCCTCCTGAGGAGGACCCTGTGGACTACCGCGTAGTGATGAACGCCGACGAACAGTATTCGGTCTGGGCCGTGGACGACGACCTGCCGCCCGGCTGGGTCGCCGAGGGCCACACCGGCAGCCGGGACGAGTGCCTCGACCACGTCGAACAGGTCTGGACCGATCAGACCCCGGCCCGCACCCGAATCCGCACCTGGCTGACCGGCGCCGTCTCCCAGGCGTGCGACGACCGGCTCACCCCGTCCGACGTCGCCACCGCCGGCTGCTCGTTCGTCGCCATGGGCGTGTCATCCCTGGCGATCGTCCGCCTGGTCGACGCGATCGACCTGGAGTACGGCGTGGCCGTCGACTTCACCCAGCACGCCCTGGACAACCTCGACAGCCTGACCGACTTCATCGCCACCGAACTCCTCCACCGCCGCAGCGTCAGCTGAACCGCTCAGCGCGGCCACGCCGGCGTCACCGGCGCAGGGTGCGAAATCCCCGCAGCACCGCCTCGGCGACGACCAGGTCCTCCCAGGACATGCCGACGCTCTTGAACACCAGCGGCCGTCCCGGGTCCGGCCGGGTGCGGCCGGTGACGACGTCGCGCATCGGCGTGAGGTCCGCGGGCCGCACCGCCTGCTCGTCGATGGCCAGGCACACGTCGCCGGCCTCGCGCAGGGCGGTGGCGACGTCCTCGACGACGACGGTGGCGCGGGCGAGGAGCGCGGCCGGGAGTTCCCGGGCGTCGGGTTCGTGGGAGCCGACCGCGATGACGGCGGCGGTGGCGGCGATCAGGTCGGCGTCGAACAGCGGGGTCCTGGCGGAGGTGGCGCACACCACGACGTCGGCCGCGCTCACGACGTCGCGGGCCCGCGGGCCGTCCAGGGGCACGACCTCGGCGCCGTCGACGGTCCGGGCCCGGGCCCGGTGGCCATCGCGGACCAGGTGGCTGACGGAGCCGACGGGCCGGTGCGGGGCCAGCACGGCGGCCAGGGTGGCGACGTGGCCGTGCGCCTGCGGCCCGGCGCCGTAGACCGCGACGGCCACCGGGCCGGTGCCGGCCAGCAGCCGCGGGGCGACGGCCGCGACCGACACGGCGGGCGTGCGCAGCGTGGTGAGCGCGGTGCCGTCCAGCACGGCGACCAGCCCGAGCGTGCCGGCGTCGAAGAGCAGGTAGGAGGCCTGGACGCGGGGCAGCCCGCGGGCGGGGTTGTCCGGCGCGACGGTGGCGACCTTGACGCCGACGTAGCCGCTACCGCTGGCGCCTTCGGACGGCATCAGCAGGAACTGGCCCGAGCGCAGCGGCACGGCGTGCCGGGGCGGGTCGGCGGCCGGGTCGAGGCCGGCGGTGAGTGCGGCGGTGATCGCCTCGACCGCGGCGGTGGGGCCGCAGGCGGCGAAGACGGCATCGGCGTCCAGCGCCAGGGGTGCGCTCATCGCAGCACGAAGCCCGGCACGAGCGGGTCGGCCGGGTCGACGACGAACGTGTGCTCCCCGGTCCGGTGCGCGAGCCCGGTCACCTGCGGCACGATCGCCGGTCGGCCGCCGGCCGTGGTCGTGGCCAGGACGGCGCCGGTGAAGCTGGACCCGACGATCGACTCGTGGTGCAGGACCGGCCCGCCGGGCGTCACCCGGCCCTGATCGGCGAGGACGGCCAAACGCGCGCAGGTGCCCGATCCGCAGGGCGAGCGGTCGACCTCACCGTCGGCGAACACGGTGACGTTGCGCTGGCGCACCCGGCCGTCGCCGTCGCCGAGGTCCTCGTGCAGGATCGTGCCGTACACACCGCTGAGCCGGGGATCGGTCGGGTGTTCGGCGTGCACGGTGTCGTTGAGCGCCCATTTGACCTCGCGGCCGAGCGCGATGAGCTCCTGGTAGTGCGCCGGGTCCACGGACAGGCCGACGGTGGCGGCGTCGACGCTGGCGTAGATGGCGCCGCCGTAGGCGACGGTGACGGCGACGTCCCCGCGGGAGGTGGCCAGGGGGACGTCGCGGGCCAGCACGTAACTGGGCACGTTGACGAAGTCGACGGCCACCGTCCGGCCTCCGGCGCGGTGCACTCGGGCGGTGACCCGTCCCGACGGCACGTCGATGACGACGTCCACGCTGCCGTCGTCGGGCGCCGGCACGCGGCCGGTGTCGACCGCCCACACGCCGAGCGCGATCGTGCCGTGCCCGCAGGCGGTAGAGAAGCCGTCCTTGTGCCAGAACAGCACACCCAGGTGCGCGGCGCCGTCGTCGGGCGGGACGAGGAACCCGCCGTACATGTCGGCGTGCCCGCGCGGCTCGAAGCACAGCAGCTGCCGCAGGTGCTGGGCGGCCGGACTGTCCAGGGCGCGGGCCCGCCGGTCGGCGACCGAGACGCCGGGGAGCTCGACCGGCGGATCGGTGACGATCCGGAACGGCTCCCCGGCGGTGTGGTAGTCGCTCGTCGACACGCGCAGTGGCATCACCGGAGGATTCTCCCACCGGCGACGGTGTGCGGGGTCAGCTCGGCCAGCGGCCGGTGGCCTTGCGGACACCGACGGCGCCGCCACGGTCCACGGCGGCCTTGACGACGGCGAAGATCGCGCCCTGCAACGCGGCCGCGGTGAGGATCTCACCCCAGGTGCGGTCCTCGTCGGTGGCGTTCGGCGCGTCGCGGTCGTCGCCGATCACCTTCCACACCTGCTTGAAGATCAGCCCGGCCGCGAGCCCGGCGCCGACGCCGAGCAGCAGCCCGACCGGCTTGTACGCGATCTTCCCCACGATGCCGCTCATGCCCGTCTCCTTCGCACCACCACGATGACCACACCGATGAACACGGCCGCCAGAGCGATCGCGGCCACCGGCACGGGCCGACGCCGCGCGGTCCCGGCCGCCGTGGTGACCTTGCCGGCGGCGGTACCGGCGGCCTCGCTGACCTTCACAGCCGCAGTGCCGGCCGCCCCGCTGACCTTCCCGGCGGCGGTGCCGGCCGCTTCACTGACCTTCCCGGCCGCGGTGCCGGCGGTCGAGCTGACCTTGCCGGCCGCGCTGCCGGCGAGCTGCACCGCCTGGTCCCGGGCCGCGCCGACCTTCGCCTTCACCTGGCCGGCGGCGTGCCCGGCGGCGTCCTTCGCCCGCGCCTTGACGTCCGCCTTGGCGGCCAGGGCCTCGACGGTGTCGCCGAGCTGAGCACGGGTCCGTTCGATCTCGGCACGCAACTGCTGCGGGTCCGTCGGGGTGTCTGCGCTCATGACGTCCGTCCTTCCCGGACCGCGGCCTTGACCGCGTCCACGTCCTGGTTGACGCTGGCGAGCGTGTCGCTCGGAGCGAGGGGGGTGGCCGAGGCGAACTGCCGCCGGCCGAGCAGCGCCGCGACACCTGCGGCGGCGAACACGACCACGGTCACGACCAGCAGCGCCAGCCACAGCGGCCAGACCAGGTCCAGCGCGACCACCGCCAGGGCCAGCGCCAGGCCGAGCCCGTACAGGCCGAGCGCGGCGGCGCCACCGAACAGCCCACCGCCGATGCCGGCGTGCTTGCCCTTGGCCACCAGCTCCGTCTTGGCGAGCGCGAGCTCGTCACGGACCAGCGTGGAGATCTGCTCGGCGACCCGGCTCACCAGCTCACCGGTCGATGCGTCCGCCGCGGGCGTTCGGGAAGTTTGATCTGGCACGACAAGTCAGCTCCTTCGACATTGCCGCCGTGGTGCCCCCGCTCGCAGGTCGTCAAACGCATTGTTCACCCGAGGCGGTACTCCCAGCCCTCGGGCCGCCACTCGAACTCGTCCGCGACGAGGTCCCGCACGGTGCGCCCGGTGGTCGCCTGCTCCAGGGCCCGGTAGGTCGCGAGGTGGCCGATCAGCATGACCCGCTGCCCGGCCCACCTGCTCGGCAGGTCCGCGAGGAACCCGGCCACCCGCGCCAGCGCCTGGCTGTGGCTCTCACCGCCGGGGTACGGACGGTCGCAGTACTCCAGGCGATCCAGCTTCACGTCGACCGCGGGCGAACCGTTGCGGGCGCCGAAGTCGCACTCACGCAGGCGCCAGTCGTGCAGGACGGGGATGCCGCTGTCGCCGAACGCGATCTGCGCCGTCTCCGCGGCCCGGCGCAGGTCCGAGGTGAACACCGCGACGATGCCGTCGTCCCTCCGCCGCCGGCCCATGTCGGCGGCGTTGGCGCGGCCCTGGGCGCTGAGCCGGCCGGGCAGCCAGCCGGTCGCGATGCCGCGTTCGTTGTCCTCGCTCAGCGCATGGGTCTCGTACACGATCTCGATCGACATCGCCCGATGGTAGTTCAGCCTTCCACGCCGGTGGAGGTGTGCGCGGCGCCGACCGGCTTGGACTCCGGTGAGCCGCGCTGGCGCAGGTAGATGGCGAGCACCACCATGGAGAACACGGCCAGCAGTTCGGACTGCCAGTTCTGCAGCGTGCGGTTCCAGAAGTCCGGTTCGGTCAGATAGTCGAGCCAGGACACCGGGGCCTGCAGCTGGCTGAGCTGGCGTTCGTTGAACGCGGCGACCCCGGCGATCGACTGCGCCAGCCACGACAGCAGGAAGATGCCGCCCATGACGAGGCCGAGGGAGTTGGACAGCAGGTGCAGCCGCCAGCCGGTCGCCTTCGCCCAGGCCGGCGAGTCGTCGCGGGCGTGGGCGCCGACGAGCTGATCCTCGTCGGACTCGGTGCCCGCCTGGTCGAGTGACTTGGACTCGGGCGAACCCTTCTGCAACAGCCACACGGTGAGCACGATGAACAGGAAGAACTGCAGGTACTCCGACTGCCAGTTCTCCGCCACGTCCACGGCGAAGTCCGCGGACGTCAGGTACCGGCCCAGCGAGATCGGCTGGAGCCCGTCGGTGATCTGCTGCTGGTTGAACTCGGCGTGCCCGGCGAACGCCTGCCCCGCCAGGGCGAGGACGAACAGCACGCCGAACACCAGGCCGAGGGAGTGCTCCCGGACGAACCTGCGGGCCGGCCCGGTGCCGCTCATCGGTGCAGCAGCCCGATCGTGATGACGTAGGCGAGCCCGGCGCCGACGACGGCCAGGCACAGCACGAACAACGTCCGCATCTCAGCCTCCCTGCAGCACGCAGTCGTACGGGCGCTCGCCCCGCGACCGGCAGCCCGCCGCGACGACCCGCCAGCCGCCGGGGAACGCGGCGAGGAACACGGTGTCGTCGGCGAGCACCACGCGGGCCCACTGCCCGAACACGTCGACCCGCCGCACGCCGGCCGGCTCCGGCAGGTCCTCGTCGAGGACCGCGTCGGCGCAGGACGCCCCCGCGGACCGTTCGAGCGTCTGGACGGTGTCCGGGGCGAGGACCGTGCACGCGGCGGCGCCGTCACGGTCCTGCACGGCGGCCAGCAGCCGAACCGCGACGTCCGAGACCGCGTCCCGGCGTGCCCCGCCGTCCGCGCACCCGGCCACGAGCGCCATCACCGTCATGGCGGCGGCGGCCACGGCCAAGGGCCGACTGGTTCGCATGCCGGCAGTTGTTCCCAGCCGCGGCGAGCGGCACACATGATCCAACCGCGGATCGGCCGGCCGGGGCACCGTCGTGCCAATCGACGCAAGAAACGACGCAATCGTCGCTCAGGTCTTTGCCGCACGACAAATTTCGGTTACCGTCGAGGTCAGGTCCGGTACGGCCATGCGCGGTTCCGCGGCACTCAAGCAACGGGTGCCGAAACAGAGCAACGTGGCCGCCTTTCCGCCGTGCAGCCCGATCCCTGCGCACGGCGCAGCGCATCTCTCCGCGCCCGCGACGCTGTCCTGCTGCGCGTTTACCTTGTGAAGGGTTGATCCCCTATGTCCGTTGTCTCCGATCCGTCCGCTGTTGCGGAAGCCGCCGCCACGCCACAGCACACGACCGCGCCCCGGTCCGCGGCGCGGGAGGCGACCGACGCGGCCGCGATGTCGCTGCTGTCGCTGCTCGCCGACCTGCCCGCCGCCAGCCCCGACCGGCAGCGGATCCGGACCCGGCTCATTGAGCTCTACCTGCCCCTTGCCACGTATCTGGCGCAGCGGTTCCGCAACCGCGGCGAGCACCTCGACGACCTCATCCAGGTCGCCCATCTCGGCCTGGTCAAGGCCGTCGACCGGTTCGACCTCGACCACGGCGCGGCGTTCACCAGCTACGCCGTCCCGGTGATCACCGGCGAGCTGAAGCGGCACTTCCGCGACAAGTGCTGGGACGTGCGGGTCCCCCGCCGCGTCCAGGAGATGCGGATGCAGATCAACCGGGTCACCGAGGAGCTCACCCACTCGCTCGGCCGGTCCCCGACCATCAGCGACCTCGCCGCCTACCTCGACGCCACCGAGGAGGACGTCATCGAGGGCCTCGAGGCGGGCCAGGCGTACCGGTCGCTGTCGCTGGACGCCCCGGTCCGCGGCGGCGACGGCGACGGCGTCACCGGGCTCGGCGATCTGCTCGGCACCGCCGACCCCGACCTGGAGCAGGTCGAGGCCCGCGAGGCGCTGCGGCCGCTGCTCGCCCGCCTCCCGGCCCGGGAGCAGCGCATCCTCACGATGCGGTTCTTCGGCAGCCTGACCCAGTCACAGATCGCCGCCGAGCTCGGCATCTCCCAGATGCACGTCTCGCGCCTGCTGGCCGGCGCCCTCGCCAGGCTCCGCGCCGCCCTGCTCGCCGGCTGATCGGGCGGCAACGCCAGACGTCATTGCCCGTACGCTGCCCGCACGACCGCGGGCGAGGACGGCGGCATGCGGCGCCGCGGTGCCGGCGCGTGGGTCAGCGGACGATCGGGCTGCGGCGTTCGACGAAGATCACGTCGCGCCACTGGTTGCCGTGGCCGGCGTGCCGGCCGATGCGTTCCCGGATACCGACCTCCCGGAAGCCCGCGGCGCGGTGCAGGGCGCGGCTGGCGGCGTTCTCCGGGAAGACGCCGGACTGGATCGTCCAGATCCCGGCCGCCTCGGTGGAGTGGATCAGCGCGTCGAGCAGGGCCCGGCCCGCGCCACGCCCTCGGGCCGCCGCGTCGACGTAGACGGAGTGCTCGACCACCCCGGCGTACACCTGACGCGTGGACACCGGGGAGACGGCGACCCAGCCGAGCACGGTGCCGCCGGCGTCGACCGCCACGAGCCGGTGCGCCGGCAGCCTCGCCGCGTCGAACGCCTCCCACGACGGTGCGGTGACCTCGAAGCTGGCGTCGCCGGCGTCCAGGCCCGCCTGGTAGATCGCCAGGACCGCGGCGGCGTCGCCGGCGGTCATCGGGCGGATCGCCAGGTGCTGCGCGTCGGCCATCGTCTCCCCCACCCTCACGATCCCGATTGCAGTGTGGCCGGATCCGCGGTCGCGAGCCAGCAGGCGGCGACGACCAGCCGGGCGACGGCGGTCAAGGTGGCGCTCTCGACGCGGTCGGGGGTGTCCGCCGGGCTGTGGTAGCCGGCCATGCCCGCGCCGATGCCGACGGCCGCGAGCCCCGCCGCGGCGTAGCGGCGGTTGTCCGACGCGACCGGACCCGCGACCAGCGGCAGCCCGGTGTACCTGCCCGCCTGGTCGAGCGCGGCGAGCAGTCCGTGCGCCGCCCCGCCGGCCTCGACCGCGGCGGCCTGGTACAGGTTGCCGGCCCCGTCCACGTTGATGACGAGCGGCGTCGCGCGGGCCCGCCGCAGCTGGGCGGCGTGATGGGCGGAGCCGAGCGCCCCGGCCTCCTCGGCGTCCAGGAACGCGACCGACAGCGGCGGCGCGCCGGGCAGCTGGCGGGTGAGGACACGGGCGGCCTCCAGCACGACCGCGACGCCGCTGCCGTTGTCGGCCGCGGCCGGCCAGCGCAGGCCCGGGCGGTCGCCGACGCCGTCGTAGTGCGCGGTCAGCAGCACCGGTACGCCGTTGCCGCCGCCCGCCCAGGTGCCGTGCAGGTTGACGGCCGGGACGTCGAGCCGGCGGATCGGCGTGTTCCCGGCCAGCCAGCTCGCGCCGGTCCCGGCCGCCGCCGCGTGCAATGCGGCGTGGGTGGCGGTGTCCAGGGTGAGGATCGGCAGCGGGCCGGGGTTCGGTCCGGTGAGCATCGTGTACTGCCAGCCGTCGGCGTCCACCCCGCGCCCGAACAGCAGCCCCACCGCGCCGTGCGCATGGCCGTAGGCGTCGAAGAGCGTCATCCCGGGCGGGACCACCAGCCACCGGCCGGTGGGGTCGCCGCCGCCGGCCACGGCGAGGTCACCACGCCGGACCAGCGCCTCGTCGGCGGACGCGAGGTGTACCGCGACGTCCCGGCCGAACGTGAGCCGGTGGACGCCGTTGCCGTCGTGCCACTGGACGTCCGGCGTCGTGTAGATCTCGGGGACGAACCGGACCGTGAACGGGGCGGTGGTGATCGTCGCGCCGAGGTCGGCCAGGCGCTGGGCGAGCCAGGCGCGGGCCGCGGCGCCGCCGGCCG